>JAZDHY010000079.1:0-9655 GCA_043805435.1 bacterium | reverse complement strand
ATACGCAGGCGGAGCCTGAACCAAAAATAACACCACAGGCTCCGACGGTAAATAACAACTCCGAAATAAAACCGTAAGAAAAAATGTATTGAGTAGGTATAAAAAAATTTATATCTTTGTAAAAACGAACCACAAAATCTTAGGTGTGTAATGCCTACAGTCGAGAGTGAATTACATCAAAAATATAAAGGACTAATAGAAGGCACAATAAGTTGTTATGATAGGCTTATTATACAAGGCTCTTTAAGTGGATGGGGCTTTGTATTAGCAATGGCTTCTTATTTAAGGAAAAATAATTTAGATATAAAAGATTTTTTTAGTTTTGCAAAAGAAAAAAATGAAGCCGTCAGAAGAAGTATAGAAAAAGTAGCGATGGAGCATAATTGTCCAATTGAATTTATTCGGAGTCCACAAAGATTTAATAAAGAAGAGCATATACAAGAAATATTGCAAGAAAGGGGGATGCACGAAGGAATTGTAAAAATATATTCAGTAATGGAAGTATGCGATTGTTATGAAAGTTGTTACGAAAAAGAAAGCAAACGATTTACTTTAACAACAAGAACAAATAAATGCGTTCATTTTTATATATACTTTATTGATAAAAAATGTGGTTTGTGTTTTTTACGCATACCAACATATATTCCGTTTCGAGTTCAATTTTACATGAACGGACACAATTTATTAGCAAATAAATTAAAAGAAGAAAACATAAAGTATAAAATGGAGGATAACGCATTTATAGAGATTGAAGATTATACAAAGGCAAGCGAACTATTTGAAACAATTCGAATTGAAAACTTACACAAATGGTTGGATGTCATAATAAAAAGATATATTCCCTTTTTAGAAGAAACGGAGCAATTTTATAGATGGACAATAATGCAAGCAGAATATTCAACTGACATAATATTTAAGCAAGGAGGCTGCTTTCAACCAATATATGATCAATTAATACTAAATAGTATCCACGCCATAAAACCAAATAATATAGCAATGTTTTTCGATAGAAGACTGTGTGCTAACTATAAACAAAGAGTCTGTGGAAATTATAATTTAGATATCCAAGGAACAAGGATTAAACACTATATGGGTGTAAATTCAATTAAGATGTATAATAAGGCAAGAAATGTATTGCGAGTTGAAACCACAATAAATAAAATCAACGAAATAAAAGTTTGGCGCACAGTAAACAAGAAAAGTGGGAGCAAAAAGAAAGAATTTGCTATTATGAAAAAAACGATTTATAGTTTACATGATTTGGGTAAATATTGCCAATCAGCAAATCATCGTTATTTGGATTTTATTGCAGCCTTTGATGATAATTCGGCAGGTAAAAAAAACCTCGAAAAATTATCTGAAAAAATTGATGATAAAGGTCGTTCATCAAGAGGTTTTAACCTTTTTGATCCAAATGACGAAAAAATATTGTTAGCTATTGAATCTGGTGAATTTAATATTCACGGCTTGAAAAACAAAACACTAAAGAAAAAACTCGGGAATGAATTAACTGCTAATCAAATATCACGTATACTTAGAAGGCTTTTAGTTCACAAGATTATTAAAAAAATCAAAAACACTTATAAGTATTATTTAACAAAATTTGGTAAACGAGTATTAGCGGGTGCTTTTATGGTAAAAGAATTGAATATTATCCCTGCTATGTCAATTTAATATTCCTCTGCTTTTGTTAAATCGTGCGCTTTTTACGTTTAATTTAAGAACTAACAGTATAAATACTAAAATGAGATATTTAAATTAGTTAATTAATGCAAGTGTTGCTGATTTAAATCAACATGTAATAAGGGTTAAAACAAAATACTCTTAGGTTTCAACCTAAAATTGAAATTAAGCTTAAAATATATATGTCAATCAGACTGTTATCTTGTTATAGTTTAACATTTTTGTTTTATTAGTTTTCTAAATTCATAAAATCCCGACGGAATTAAGATATTATTAAAAATATATAGAAGAATTAAATGATTTATCCAATTGAACCGGTAATATTATACTACAAAATAGATTTTTTATTGCCCGAAACAAATTATTTGTCTTTGCTTGATACAATACGAACAGATAAACAGGCGAAAATAAAAAGATTCCGGTTTTATGAAGACAAACTTAGGTGTTTGTTTGGCGAATTGCTTTTAAAATATGCGTTGCAAAAATATTTTAATATTAATTATACAGATGAAATTATAACCGAAGATGAATTTGGTAAACCGCATATTAAAGATAAACAAATATTTTTTAATATATCACACTCAGGTGATTGGGTGGCTTTGGTATGTTATATAAACCATTGCGGTATTGATATTGAAACAATGGAAAAGCCGCCTTACGAAATTATGTCCCGAAACTTTACACCAAAAGAGATAATACAAATAAACAATAACAGGCCGCAAATTAAAGAGCAAAACTTTTATAAAATGTGGACGCTTAAGGAAAGTTACATAAAAATGATTGGGCAGGGGTTATCTATTCCGCTGGAATCGTTTTGTGTTGATATGACGGATACAAATAAAATTACCGTAATAGATAATAACCGCCTAACAAACGCTATATATTTTAGGTTGTTTAATTTGGATGATAAACATATTATGGCTGTTTGTTTGAGAGGGTGGGGGGAAGAAATTATTATATACAATGTTGGAGTAGGGGAAATTATTAAATAGTTATTGTGCTTCCCTAAACATTTGAGATAAAATTGTTACTGTTTCTTTTGCGGCAATATCTGGTTTTAATGCGGTATTGGAGATGCCGGATATAACTTTGGATACGTTATGGTCTAATTTGCCCTTTTCTTTCCATGTGCTTATTAATGGCGAGGAAAGATATGCGGAAAAATTATGATGACCGGAACCCGGGCGTTCGCCAATTATATGAATAATTCCTTTAGCTTTATTTACTCCTATATTTTCTCCAAACAAAAATTCACCGCATCGGTACCCGGCTCTAACTCTTCCGTTTGAAATAACTATGTTTTTATCCGAAACACTTAACCTGGCGTTTTTTAATTCACTGGATAAATGTTTTAGATAAACATCCAAATGTCCTTCATCAAATAGTGCGTTTACATTTAATCCGTCGGAAATAATTATTTGAACATCGGGAATATTGTTATTCCATTTGTTGCGAATTTTATTTAATTCCTTTATTGAATTTTCGCTTAATATTTCACCCGTAGGCGGATGATAAACATAGTCTTTTCTATCGGCGGATTTTGTTTTAATACTTACGCAGTTAGGAATTGAATTTATAAATGAAGATGTCATTTCTGTCCACAAACATTTTTTGGAATCTTTGTAAAGTGCATGGATTTTTTCATCAAGTTTGGGTTCCAAATCCCAAACATTTTTGCCGTAACCTTGGGCAATTGGTACGCCTCTTCCTTCAATTTGGTTAATTAGTTTTTTACCTTCGGCATAAATTTCGTCAATATTTCGTTTGTCGTTTTTTGCCAAACGATATTTATAATAAACCCAAATGGGATCACCAAAATGTTTGGTAATATTTCCTTCTTTATCAAGTATCTCTAATTTCTTAAAAAATTCCCACATGGCATCGTTTATTTTATATCCAAATTTCTCACGAACTCTTACGTGGTCATTATAGCCGGTTGTAAGATAACTTAACATCGGATCATTTTTTGTGGGTAGTGCCATTAAATAAGCGGGATTAGCGGGCATAATTTGATCGATACACCAAATTAGGTCATCTAAAGTTATATCCATGTGCAACGTTGAGCAAACATCAAGTCCTATTGTTAAACCGTGAAGTTTTCCCATTACCGTATCTTCCAAACAGCATCTTACCAATTGTTCTTTGGTCTTAAATACTTCGGGACCGATAAATCCCGCAACATCATTAACATGCACCCATGGTTCACCAATTTTTACTTCGGCAATTTTAGATTTTAATGCACGTAAAAAACCGTATTTGCGCGATTCGTGAACAACCATATCAAAACCTTCGCCATTGCCGTTTGTAAAATCAGCACCTTGTCCGGTTTCTATATACAAGCCATATTGTCCTTTGCGATTTGATGCATGTTTAAGCATTTTTTCAACTGTAACATCAAAAGTTTTATTTGCGCTAACTGTCCCACCTAAACTTTGAAACCAAATTCCGGTTTCTCCATGATAAATATTTTCAACTTCTGCCTGAATGTCAATATGCGCCAAAACACTATGGGGTAATATATTTTCAAGTTCAAATGTTTTTATTATTTCGTACAGTGTGTATTCAATTTTTGCAACTGAATCCGGATTACTTGAAACGGGATTAGTTCCTAAAACAACATCACCAACCGCATAAGCCCATCCGTCAAACACCTGCATCATAATATCGTCAACATTATCGGTAGGGGAATTAGGTTGTATTCGCGCTCCCATATAACCTTTAGCACCAATATTACTTCCGGGTAAAGGATTAAAAACTTTTTGTCCTACTATAATTAATTCATCGTTACTCATTATTTTAACAATACAGCCAATAATATCGCTTGTAAATCCGGGCATAATTGATTTTATTTCGTTTTCACTTTTATTAAACAAAAAAGTTTTAAGTTCACCAAGTTTAAAATTACCTATATTATTTAATATCTTTTTATCTGTGTTATTGTTTATTAAATTTAATATATCGTCAGTAAAAAGCGGGTTATTATAAATATCTATAATTTTAGTATTACTTAAAAGTTTTTTTGCGTTAATACGTGAATTTTCATCTTTTGAACAAAGATTTTGAGCAAAATCTCCTTCTTTAAACGGATTAGCAGAACCAACTATTTGTCTGTAAATTGTTTCATCAAACTTGCCGTTAATACGTTTTATATACAAAAAAATATCTTCATCCGGTTTAGGACCTAAAATTTTAATAAGTGGATTTGAAATATTATCTGTAAAAGGAAATGAGCGACTAAAAGGCAAAAATACCATTGCACCCATTGTTAATCCGGTGTTAATTAAAAAATCTCTTCTGTTATATTTTTTCATATTATATCAAAGTAAAATTAATGAGCAATAATACATAATATTTTAATTAAAGAAAAATATAAATCGAAGTAAAAATTCAAATAATTATTTGCTTAGTAAAATAAATAATTGTATTTATATTTGTTTTTAGAATACTAATAAAAAGACTGATATAGTTGGAGATAATATGGTAAAATTTTATTTTTAAAAAACTAATAATTTTTGTAAATGCAGCTTGACATTATAAAAATAAATAAATATTTTAATGATAGGTTCAATTTATGCAAATTCTTATTTTACTTAACAAGTGTTGTTATTAATTTAATGCTTGTAATTTTATTTTGGAAAATAAGGAAAAAATTATATAAAAAACTTTTTATAAGCATTAAATAGAAATGGATAAGGATTTGGTGATGGAAAAAATAAAACAAATCTTCTTTTTACTGATGTGTTTGTTTTTTGGTTTTTCACAATTATGGGCTCAAGCGGTAATTACAATTGTAGAAGGTGCTTCTGTAACTATCAGTACTGCAGGCATCAATAATAATACGTTTGTAAGTGAAGGTAATTCCATTAATACAACTATTAATACTTCTCCATACGACGGAACTGTATCTTTAATAGGGGATTTAGGTGATTTTTATGGGCTAATCCAAGTACAAAATTCCTCAACCTTATTTTATAACCCAACTATAAGCAATACCACAACAATATTTATTGAATCTTTATCAAGGTTTACCACAACCGGTTCTTTAGGCATTAATCCCACAATTGAATTTGGGGGGTCTTCCTCAACTATTAGATTTCTTTCAGATAATGCTTTAGGAAATAGTTTTACGTTATTATCTTCCGGTAGTTCAGGAATATTTGAATATGGTGACGGTATATTGGTATATAATTTGAATTTTAAGAAAGATGATCTGAGGTTTAACAACAAAGTTAGCACTATTAAAGTTTTTAATAATACTACTTTAACAATTATTCCATAAAAGAGGTAACTAATGAATAATATATCTATACGTTTAATTATTCTTTATTTCTTTTTGGTAATAAGTGTTCCCCTTTTTGCTCAAACATTAGGTTTAACCCGTGATGAAACTGCACCAATGATAACTTCACGATCTACGGTTTATCCACCTAATATTAATGGTTACTGCAAAATTGTTGCATTGGTTCACTTGCATGTAACCGTTTATTCAACTCCAAATTCTGTGCTTTTTAATGCGTATCATCCCAGCGATTACGATGTTACTTATGAAATTCAACCGGATGGAAAACTTGAATTTGATTTGGAACCAAGCCAAACAGTTTATATATATTTCCCATCAACAAGTGAAAGCGGTACCACTTTAAATGTAGAAGCTGATGGACCTTTGCCAATTGCTTTAAGTTCATTTTATGCAAATACACTTGAACATGGCGTAATTTTATATTGGACTACGGCAGCTGAAATTGATCTGAATAAATTTGAATTAGAGAAAGTTACCGATTCCGAAAACATTATTGCTAACAATTGGGCCGGAGTAACTACCATTCAGGCAAGCGGTAATTCAAACTCGCCAAAAGAGTATTCTTATAAACAAAATTTTCTTAATACAGGCAAGTATAAATTTAGATTAAAAATGATTGATAACAATGGTTCTTTATGTTATAGCGATGAATTAAAAATTGAAATAGGCAATCCAAATTCTACAGAATTAAAACAAAATTATCCTAATTCGTTTAATCCCACTACAAAAATTGAATATCAGTTGGCTAATAACAGTTATGTTCGTCTTGAACTTTATTCAATAACAGGAGAATTGGTGTCGGTTCTTGTTGATAATAATGCAGATGCCGGATACTATCAGTTTTATTTTGATGCAAACAAAATTAATGGTGGATTGGCAAGCGGGGTTTATATCTATAGGTTAATAGCAAGAGATAGGAGCAATAGCGAAAACGTAATATTAAATAAAAAAATGATGTATTTAAAATAAAATTTAATTTAATAACATTAAAGGTACTAATATGAAACGTTCAATTACAATACTTCTTTTTTTACTTTTTGGGTACTTAATTAATAACAATATCCTTTACGGTCAGGAAATTTACATATCAGATGGTGGAATTGTTAATCTTAATACAGATTATAGTGTCAACATATCATCGGCTGGTTATACAGGCATTCTTAATCTTAATGCAAATTTAAATTTAAGCAGTACAATTTACAATTTTTATGGAATTGCTAAAATAGGAAACGGATATACTGTTAATCTTTTATCAGCAAATTCTACATCGTGTAATATTGACCTTTCAAATAGTTATACTTCAACTACTACTTTAGTTAAAAAAAACAGTATGTTTGTTGTGACCGGGGAAAATGGTGCAAGTCAGTCAATTGTTATGGGTGATTATAGTGTTCTTGATTTAACATCGAGCGATAATTCGGGAAAACTAATTGCAAATTACAATTTATATATGGATGGATACGGAGCAAATGCCCCCAAAATAAAATTTAAACCTTCTGCCATTGATGGAACAATGGGAACACCGGGCCATGAAAAATTTATTGAGATTACCAATGGAAAAATCTTAACAACTGATGCTTCAAATTCGCAAATTCATATGGATAGAAATATTGAAGTTGATTTGAGTAGTGTACCGACTACCGGATTGGTTCATGGAAATACCTATTATTTTACACTTGCTACAGGAAGTGCAATATTTTATTCAACGGGAACTCCAAATGTTATTGGCCATGGTGGTTATTGGACTAATTTTGGAACATTGTCAACTAATATGGGTGGTGGAAGATATAGCTTTGGAATATCAGCAACTTATACAGCTAAATTTAGAAATAATAATAATCAATATTTTGCCACACTTTCGGGTTTATTGAGCTCCGGTTATACATCTGGCCAAGTACAATATATGATTGGAGATTATAATTTGACAGCCGAGGTAACACTTCCCGGCGACTTAATATTGGATATTGGAAGTTATACGTTTTCGCATACTAATTCTCCAATTATACTTACTTCCGGTAGCGCTTTAGAATTAAAAAATAGTACAGGTACATTTAATGGCCAAATTAGATATGGAACTTCTACTAACGAACTTCATATCCTTACAGGTACCAATTTATTGGGGGCAAATTTTTCAGTTAGTGCAACAAGTAGTGAATCCGGAGAAATAATAATTGGTGATGGTGTAAATTCTGTATCCCAAGCTTTAAAGGTTAGTCAGTTTAACAGTAGAGTATATTTAGTTCGTGTTTATGGAAATGCTACATATACTGTTAGTCCTGAATCAGGTAAGGGTGTTGAGGAAATAAAACAGGATATTAAAACAATTAGTACAGAATAAAAATATTTTAATTTAGATTTAAAAAATTAATGCTTTTAATAAAATACAAACCCGTTCGATGTTTGCAAAACGTGGGCCGGGTTTTGTATTTAAATCTGTTATCCAACTCCGTACAAAAAACATATCTTATTATACTTATACTTTGTTAAATGTTACAACAATACTATTCTTGAATATTTAAGCTAAACTTTAAATTTAATCTTACGATAATGAACTTAATAATACTTATTTATTTATTCACTATCTTAATTAATATATATGAAACGAATTATTCCGGTTTTAATTATATCTGCTTTATTAGTTATAACGGGATGTGATTTTGAAAAAAATCCGGTTACACAGAATACAAAAACTAATGAACAAATGTATGAATTGGCGATACAGGATGCCATGGTTGCCGAAGAAAGTGAAATATCTAAAAATCTTATTGCAATTACACCAACAAATAATTATCTATCTTGGTCAAATGGGTATGTACTTGTTGTTACATGGACAAAATACAGTTCAAGTTATCCTGTAAGCGATACAATATCTACGTGGTGGGGTGAAACATGGGTTACGGTTGTTCCTGAAATGAAGGATTTTTACAAAAGGAATAAGTACTCCCGAGAAAAATTAACAGTAAGAACAGAACAACTTTTAGGTTTACCTAATAATAGCGGAAATACATATTTTGTAGAAATGTGGGTAAAACCGGAAGATCTTTTACGGCCTGCTTATGATAATGAAGTTACGGATAACACTTGCGGACTTTCTTTTCCGGAAACAACAAGCGATGAATACATTTTGTGGTTTAACAATACCATAATAAGTTCTTACTATCCAAATCTCCAAAATGCCAAACACCCGTGGACTCGTCTCGGTTATACTTACGACTGGGGGAATCCGACTTGTGAAATAGGTTTAAGTGAATTTATTATTAAAAAAAATGCTGAAGTAATAGTTAAATCCGTGCAAGCTACATTTGATTATATTTAATAACCAAATAAGCATTTATGCTTTTTTAATAACTAACATTAGGAATAAGAGAAGTTATTAAACAAGTAAGAAAAATAATAAAAAAACAAAAAACATTTGCATTCTTAAATTTTATATCTTATATTTACAAGACATTTTTGAAATGATGATGTAAACATACGGGGGCTTAGCTCAGTTGGTTCAGAGCACCTGCCTTACAAGCAGGGGGTCATTGGTTCGAATCCATTAGCCCCCACCAAGATTAAAGCCTTGATTTGTCAAGGCTTTTTTCATTTTAAAGGGAAATTGTTATTTTTGTATATCAGTCAAGGTTTTATAAGTGCTCAGTTGGTTCAGAGCATCCCGATATAATCGGG
>JAZDHY010000078.1:0-2308 GCA_043805435.1 bacterium | reverse complement strand
TCGCATATCCCGAGTTGTGCGATGTCGCTCGGCCTGCCCGAAGGGCGGGCGAGCGGCAAGCGCAACGAGGGCCTGCCCGCGCGCGTTAGGCGAAATCGCGAAGCACCGAACGTTAGTGAGGGCGGAGCGATTTTGCACAACATATGCGTATATCAGAAGTTGCCGAAACGAAGTGAAGGCAATTTGGGTGAGCATTTGCCGGAGGCAAGTGCTCACCTAATATACGCTGTTAGATGATGTAATTAAAAGTTTTTGTTTTGCGAATGCAAAACATTATTTGGGGCTATTTTATTAATTAATTAAACTATCAAAATTTTCATTAGAAATTCCCAATCCCAGATTTCTCATAACATTAAAAGCATCAGTTGGCCGGCCTAGGAAATATCTTTTTAAATCACTCGGATTTACATACCAAGTCTCTCCGTTTTCCTCTACCTGCAAAAATATTTTACCTTTTTGTTCACTAGTAAAACTTGAGTTATGCGCGGCTAAATTATCACAGCCTGGCGAGTAGGCCGGACAGTAGTTGTTGGCAACCGGTATTTTCTCCAAATCGTTGTTGGTAATGCCGATGCCTTGCTCGCGCATAACATAAAATGCTACCAATGGACGTGAAAGATAATACATTACTTTATTACTTGGACTAATGTAATATGCCTCTCCGTTTTCCTCTACTTTTAAAATAATTTTTCCCTTGAGTTGGTTATATAGGTATGTATTAGTTATTTTATTTCCGCTTTCTTTCAAGGTCATGCCATATTGATACATATTATTTTTATCTAGCGCATAGCTTTCATCTTCTGATAACACTTCAAAAGTATTTATATCAGCTTCGAATAATTCCAACACACCTTTTAAGCCATGATAAAAAGTAGAATAATATACTCTGTTTGAATCAACCTGATAATAATTATTTAACACTCTGAATGTATTGGGGTCGACATTAGGAAGTTTATAAAAACAACAGACTCGCATCGAGTCGGTTACATAATAAACTCCATTTTCGTCTTTAAAAAAAGTATTATCTATCACTTCCACATTTTTAACATCAAAAGTCATATCATCATTAGTGTCGCAAATGTCGGTTTGGGGGGTGACGTTAGATCCATCGCAATTATAATTGACATTATCGTTTGAGATAGATATATTACTACTACCTTGCGCATTCGCATTACTAAATAATGCTAGCGTGAACAGTAATAATAGGAATGTTGTTTTTTTCATACTTTTTATAATTAATTAATAAAATAGCCCCAAATAATAAATTTCCGAAGGAAATTTAAAAACTTTTAATTATTTCAGCTAACTCGTTTCTATACGAATTGAATGCATAATATCGACCTTTTTGTTGCATATTATACGAACTTAATGTATAATTATTAATAAAATTACTCATAATCACTTAACTAACTTTAGTTTACCAATTTTTATAAAATTATGCAACAAAAATATTTGGAACAAACAAACCAAGAATTAAGATTGAGAAATTATAGTTTCAAAACTATAAAAGCCTATCTCGGTTGTTTAAGAGAATATTTTGATTTCAAAAAATTTAATTTAGAAAAAATAGACGAAGAAAATATAAAACAGTTTTTATTAAATAAACAAGACAAAAATTATTCTTCACAAACGATAAATCTTTACTTAAATGCAATAAAATTTTTTTACCGCGAAGTATTGAAAATTCCCAAAAAGATAAATTTAAAATTCGCCAAGCGAAGTAAAAAACTACCGATTGTTCTATCAAGAGAAGAAATCAAAAACATCATTAATACAATCAGAAATCCAAAACATAAATTGATAATCTCTTTGGCTTACGGCGCTGGCTTAAGAATCAGCGAAGTTATTAGTTTAAAAGCGAAAGATGTCAATTTAGAAGAATTAACCATTCACCTTAAAAACGCAAAAGGCAAAAAGGACAGAATCACTATTTTCCCGGAAAAAATTAAAACCGATATTCAAAACTTAATCGCTGGCAAAAATCCAAACAATTATCTTTTTGAAAGCGAACGAGGTGGAAAATTAACCGAACGGACAGCTCAAAAAGTTTTTAAAAACGCACTCCGAGGAGTCGGTATCAAAAAAGACGCTACTTTTCATTCATTAAGACACAGTTTTGCGACGCATTTATTAGAAAATGGTGTTGATGTTAGGTATGTGCAGGAACTTTTGGGGCATCAGAATATCAGAACAACTCAAATTTATACTCAGGTAACAAATCCAAAACTCAAAAACATTAAAAGTCCATTATGATTAAAATGAGAAAAATCAGAAGCAATAAAAGTCTAAATCAGAAAGTGAATAAGCA
>JAZDHY010000077.1:0-45496 GCA_043805435.1 bacterium | reverse complement strand
GCGGAACGCGCTACAAAAAAAAGTTAGCTGAAAAGCCAAATTGTAGCGCGAACTTTAGTTCGCCGACTGATTATATATTGAGGATTTATAAAAACAAGAATTAACTAAAAGCTTGCGAAATTTCCACAAAAGCGGAACGCGCTACAATTAGGCATTATTTGTTTTATATTAAGTGTGCTTTGGTTTGATGTTAGGTATCTATTAATACTAAAATGCTAAAAACTATGTGTTAATTGCGAATTGTTTATTTCCTCCTACACCATACTAAAAAAATGAATTACGAATGAATAATAATTATAAAAATTTATATACTTCCGGTGAATTATTAAACCGTGTAAAAATATTTAATAATAAACTGGCAAATTGTGCTTTATGCCCGCGTAATTGCGGAGCAAATAGAATAAATGGCGAAAGAGGTTTTTGTAACAGCAATGACAAAATATTAATTGCAAGTTATTGCGACCATCATGGAGAAGAACCTGCAATTAGCGGAACAAACGGAAGCGGTACAATATTTTTTGCTAACTGCAACTTAAAATGCATTTATTGCCAAAATTTTCAAATTAGTCAAAATAAAGATTTAAGCAATTTTAAAAGCTGGCAGCCTGCGGACTTGGCATCTTGTATGATTGAACTGCAAAATAAAATGGTTCATAATATCAATTTTGTATCGCCATCACATTATATTGCTCAAATAGTTGAAGCGGTATATTTAGCGTGCGCAAAAGGATTAAATTTACCCCTTGTGTATAATTCTAACGGATATGATAACCCGGAATCAATAAAACTATTGGATAATATTATTGATATTTATTTACCTGATATTAAATACGCTTCGGATGTTTATGCACGGAAATATTCCGTGGCAAAAGATTATGTAGTTAATGCACGCAAGTCGATTATAGAAATGTATAAACAAACCGGCAATTTGGCTTTAGATAAAAATGGCATTGCCCAAAAGGGTTTAATTATACGGTTGTTGGTTTTACCAAATGAAATTAGTGAAACAATTGATACTTTGTATTGGATTAAAGCAAATCTTTCAACAAATGTTACTATTAGTTTAATGTCGCAATATTTCCCGTCAAATAAAGCAGATAAAGTTCCGTTGTTAATGAGGGGAATAAATTACAATGAATATAAAAAAGTTGAAGATAAACTGCTTGATTTGGGTTTTGTAAACGGGTGGCTGCAAGGAATGGAAGCCCCGGATTATTACAGGCCAAATTTTGATACGGAAAACCACCCGTTTGAAAAAAAATAAATTTGTTAATATTGAAGCGAAATATATCGAAATGTTATATTACTACTATATATTTTTTGTTGAATTTTTGTTGTATATAAAGTACTATTGCTGCAAACATGGGTATGTAAAATATAACACCAAAAAATATTATTAACCACTAACGTAAAAATATAATTGATTATTAATAATACCCAATATCCCATTAAGCCGTAATAAAAAATCTCATCATTACCCCCAAAAAATAATAAAAATTATTTATTATTGTCTTGCTTTTTCGTTTTTTTTTTTTTTAATTTGCCCCACATGCAGCAGAAAGGAAGGTTAAACACTGCAAAATTGCAAATTTTATAAAACGGATTATTATATGAAGGTAATATATTATTTATTTGCCCTTTTTATTGCTATTATATTTATTTCCTGCGGGGTAACGGATTCTGAAAATAATGCTATACAACCCGGCAGAAGAGATTATGTCTGGGAGGTGGATACATTAAATATCCCATTTACTAATTTAACAAGAATATGGGGAAGTTCTTCTTCGGATGTTTGGACTATTGGACCTGGTGGAGACAAAGATAAAACTATATACCGTTTTAACGGCAAAAGATGGAGAAATGACGGTATTTCACGTCCGTTGGCACCTACGGCAATCTGGGGTTCTTCTGCAAATAATGTTTGGATAGGAGGGCGAGGTGGGGATCTATGGTTGTTTGATGGGCTTAGCTTAAAAAAACATACAACTTTAATTGCAACAGATTATAGCTGGATTTCGATTGAAAATATTTGGGGTGATTCTGAAAACAATATATATGCTGTTGGATTTGCAGAGCAAGAAAATAAATATAAAGCGCTACTTGCTAAATATGATGGAAGCAGTTGGTCAATTGTTAATTTGCCTGAAATACGTAACTCTTTTGTTAAGATATACAGGGGAATAAACAGCAGCAATGATTATTTTATTTATGGATTTCGATCTGAACAATTAAGTATTGATACGAACAAAATCTATACTTGGAACGGTACAACCTTAAAAGAATTAGTTTCTGCTGTTCAATCTGTTAATATTCAAAAAATTAATAATGAAATGTTTATTATACAAGGGAATGACCTTTATAAATATAAAAGTAATAAACTTTCATTTTTTACAACAATTCCAAACGAAAACTTTTTACATGCAATATGGGGAAAATCGGAAAAAGACATCTTTTTTGGTATGACTGATGGTATTGTTCATTATAATGGAGATGATTTTAAATATTTGGTTAACTTTAATCAAGGGATTTCTTTAACCGGGGCAGTACTTTTTAATGATGAAGTGTTTTTTATGGCCTATGATTTTAACAAGTCATTAAATCTGATTTTTAGAGGAAAACTAAAATAACCAAAGGATTATTCATACAAACTGAGAGGCTGTTGTGCAAAATAGAATTTTAATATTTTTAATTTATCTATTATGTTTAAGTATTATATACCCGCAAAAAGGCCAACTTATTACAGGTACTAATTTGGCAGGTGATTTTAATTTCTCTTACAGGGATACTATAAATACAAATCAGAATATAAATAATCCTCCTGCTATTGACACAGCAGAGACAATCAGCCGAATTCATTTTCAAATGACTATTGGTTTAAGCGAATTTCTTTCACTTGGGATTGGCTATAATTTTGATAAAAATAATGCAATTATAATCAAAAACACCGGTGTTGTATTAGGACATGGATATCTGGGAGGCGGGTATGGTTTAAAATATACCTATTCCTTGAAATCAAGTTATATTATTAAGAATATATCGCTGACGGCAACAGCTTTAGATAGAATTACAGTAGATGAAAATCAGTATAATAGAAATAAATTATTTAAAGGCTGGGCTCTTGAAATTTCAACTGAAAGGGGAAAAAACTTTTATTCTTGGTTTATATTACAATATGAATTTGGAATTATGCTAACAAAGTATTTAGATAATAGAATAAATGTTTTACCAAATTTCAAAATAGGATTTAATATTAATTTTTAGGAGAATTAATGAAAAAAATGTTACTAATCACCATTTTATGTTTTGCTTTTACATGGAATGTTAACGCACACAAGCAACATGCACATGTTGCAATTACACAAGAAGCCTACAATTTATTGAAGCTTTATTTAGGTCAGGATGTCTTATCGTTACTTAATCACTTAACGCCCCCAAATGGCACTAGTTATGGAGGGCAATGGCGATTACCATATATTACGAGTGGAGCTTGGATGGAAGATGAAACTGATATAGTATATTTTTATAGTTTTGATAATCCGCCTGATATACCAGGTCTATCGCGTGCTGAAGAAGTTATAATTAGTGAAGTAATAGAAGATATAGGTCTGGATGATTTTTTTATTAGTACAACGCATTTTTGGGATGCTGATAATGGTGATGTACCATATACAAATATGTATGGTGCTTTCACAACACCATTAATAAATTGGGGAAATTTTACTGTTAACTTTTCTGTCCCCAATGCTTATGAGAAAATTAAGAAATTAGCAAATGGTGAGTTTGAAATTAAAACTTCGGTGATTTTATATGATATGAATCTTCTTTATAACTGTCCACGCGTTTTGGTCACTTTTAGGTATAATTCCCTGATTGATCTTTATAAAAACAAAAATTTGTATATTACAAGAATTGATTGGCTTGATGGGATACAGTATCTTAATAATTTTAGAATGGATGCTGGGCATTGGTCTGCATCAAACGACGAAACTTATGATAACTTTGTAAACTGTATAGTTTTTGAAGTGCTTGGGCGCATGTGTCATTTACTACAAGATATGTCAGTTCCGGCGCATGCACATAAGGATATGCATGGGGATAATATAGGTTTGAGAGTGGATTCATATGAGGATTCTTTTGGGGAATTAAATTGGACGGCTGAACAAGTATTTAATCAAGTTGGAAATCTAATCGATCCGACAAATAGTGAAGACCCAATTCATTATCTAATGTATATTACTCAACAAATGGCCGATCATTTTGGTACGAATGGGCCGCATGGAGGTATTGGCGATGACATATTAGGCGGTAACCCAAGACAAGAAGAACTCGATTTCCTAAATTCTATTAACTTTCAAGATCTTGGTGGACCAACCTTAGAGACTAATCCTGCTAGTTGGGCGCAGGTTAACTATCAAAGAAATATATTAATGCCGCAAGCAATAAGAGCAACGGCTGGTCTTTTATATTGGTTTGCCTGCGGAACTAATTTGATCCAGCAAGTTACAGTAAAAAACAATTTTGAAAATGGAACAATTAAGGTCGGCTTAGGGGCAACACCAACTACGGTAAACAGCCCATGTGCTCTTAACATCGCTGACGGACTAACGGTAACCTTGGAAGCTGTAAATCAAACCTATGCTAATGTTGCAAGAGTTTGGAATACTGTTGGATCTACAGCATCAATTAGTAAATGGCAAAAAAATAAAGAGGGAAATACAACAGATTTACTGGGTGGTTTAAACAGGAATTATTCATTTATTTCAGCACCACCTGACGACAATTCTTCATATATTGCTAACCTTATGAAAAATTGCCATGTTGTACAATATAAGCAGACAGAGTTTAATGGTAATATTGCAGGGTCAGACTTTTATATTGTTGAGCAGAACAATGTACAGCTTGAAACACCGGGCAGCGGGTATACACCCAATTCAATTCCGTATATGTTTGCCGGTTGGAATGATGAATTGACTGCAAACACTATAAGAACAATTACCCCTGAAACAAACAGTACTTATGCATCCATCTATAAATACCCTACACATTCAAATCAAACAAATGCTTATTCAAGTAACAGCCAGCGTAAGTTTATAAAAACAGAAGATGGAAAGTTACATAATGTTTACCAGAGTATGGATAAAGTTTGGTACGAAATGAGTACTGATAATGGTGTTACATGGAAAATAATGAATAATGGAAGACAATTAAATGATTATAATGCAAAAAATCCTTCAATCACTTCAGCATTTAATGATCGAAATGTTTTAATTTCCTTTCAAGAAGGATATGGGGAAGCTTATAATATAAAAATATTAAGTTTAAATTATTTAGTTGATTTAATACAAAGCACCGAAATTTTTTCAATAGCCAGACCTTATTCCGAAGACTCTCACCCTGTTGCATATTTTGCAGGTTATCAAAGCAACAGGTATTTGTTGTTGGTTTGGGAACAAAAAGGTGACTCTTTTAGTCCTGGTGGAATTTATTACATTTTTGGCGACTTAGTAGGTACAGTTGGGCAGACAATATCTTTCCAAAATAGTGTTTTATCGCATATATCAAACACTGATAATACATATTGTAATCCAACAATTGCGGGCACTTATGTAACTACATCCGATTTAAGAATACACCTTGCATATCAACAGGATGTATCAACTACGCAGTCAAAGATATGGTATCATTTAATTGATCCTGTTGCAAACGGAACAGTAATTGCAAATTCAACAAGAGAAGTCTCGTATGGCAGCGGCTATACTAAAAACTATAATCCATCAATAATTGAAATAAATAACGGCTCCCGATTATGCTGGGTAGGAGAAAGGGAGATAGCCGGTGACGATCCTGATAAATTTGAAAAAGGTTCAGGAGTTGAAGTTATAAATAATATAACAACGGGGACAACTGAAAAAGCCGTTGTGTTTAAAAGTCCGGATTATTATAGATTTTGGTATTTCGGCAGTAATGTTCAATTACCGTCAATAATAAAATCTGCCGATAATTTATATTACAATATTGCTTGGAATGAGACAACAACAAATTACAACAAATATGCCGACAACACTCTGTCAACAATAAGAAGCTTTAATATGCCGGGTAATTCTGTACAGGTATGTAATGGCGCAACAAAAAGCAATATGCTGGGTATGGTGTTTGACGCAAGAACAATACCTTATTCTTTTAATAAAACCATTGCTTTAAGTTCTTTGGGGAAAACAGCCGTAAATGAAATTAGTATTAATTATGGCAGACAAGGATTAGTTAAAAATGATAGCTTACAGTTTTATTTTGCACTTGGTGATATCAAAGCAAATGAACAAAGTGTTAGTTTTACAAACGTACCGGAAGAATATGCCGTAACAGGATTGGAAACATTAAATAGTATTTTAATAAGTGAGCCTTTTATCATTAATGATGGCGAGAGTTTTATTTATAGTGTTCAGTATGGTGTTGTTAGTAAAACCGCAGAAGGTTTGCAAAATGATCAATCAGTTAATTTTAAGGTGAAATTAATTGATGTAAATACCGGCGAGTTGCTGCGTGTATTTGATAATGTAACATATTCTGCAAATAATTTAGAACATTATAATAATATATTATACAGCGTAAATGTTAATGGGGTCGGTAATAAAACAGTAAAATTATGTTTGGAAGTTAGTGATAATTTAGAAGCAGAATATTTTGTGGCCGATAAATTTACCGATGAAAGTATATTTGCAAAAGCAAACATACAACAGGTGGAATTAAACGAAACAGTGGTAATTAAAGATTATGACTTATTCCAAAATTATCCAAATCCGTTTAATCCAAGTACAACAATATCGTTCCAGATGCCAAAAGACGGATTTGTAACATTAAAAATATACGATATACTTGGCAAAGAAGTAACAACATTGGTAAATGAATTTAAAACCACGGGTAAATATAATGTACAATTTAATGCTTCTAATCTTGCAAGCGGAATGTATATTTACCAAATTAAAGCAGGTGATTATAGTAATACTAAAAAATTAATGCTGATGAAGTAAAAGGCAATTCTTAATTTTGAATTCTTAATTTTTAATTAAAAACCGTGGTTAAGTAAATTAGCTGCGGTTTTTTTAGTTATATACGGTTTGTTCCCTGCCAATGTACACTATCTTGAAAAAACATTAAACCCGAATTTTGCAATAGAATTGAAATTTTTAATCATCCAAGCCAATAAGTGAGGAAAAAACTCAGGGTTGAAGCCCATTATATTTGTTTCGTTAACTCCTAGCATGAACAGACTGTGTTAAAATTGGGGAATAATTGCAATAAAGGGGAACTCATCCCCCAACCCCTTCTCTTAAAAATAGAAGGTGAGTGACTGTATAAACATATAGAACAATAGCTTACCGTTCTATGTTTCCCCTCTCTTCGAAGAGAGGGGATAAAGGGGTGAGTTCGGTTTTTTAATTTCAACACAGTCTGTGAATGCTGGGGTTATTAAAACGGGGACAAATAAAGATATAATAGATTTATTTATAATAAGTTATAAGGATTTTTAATAACCATGTCTTTTACAGACTGTATTAAAATTTTTTAAAACAGCAGTAATTTGAAAAAACCTGTGGCAATTGGTGGTGGTGCGTTTGGTTACAGACATGGCACGGCTCTGCCGTGCTTTAGAGGAATAATTTTATGCTAAAGTACTGTATTTTAATATGTTACTATGGGTTTTCAATCCCGAAGGGATGAAATTATTATAGCAGAAATTAAAAATAAACGTAAAAACCCCATCGGGGTGACATAATTTTTTTATAACCAAATAGACGTAATTTGATATTAGTCCCCAATTTTAACACGGTCTGTTTAGGGATGGGAAAATAATAAATATTGCTCCAGCGCACAATTGATACAGATCACATGTTAGTATTTGACTTTAGTCAAAGGGGGTATTAATTTGTTATTAGTTAAATTAATAATAAAATGAATATTAAATATGAATATATTTAAATATATTATTTTGAGTGAAAAATTATGAAAAAGTTATATTTTACGATTTTAGGGTTATTTGTTTGGGTTAGCTTAAATTATGCCCAAAACCCGGAATGGATGCAATATACTTCTAACATTGGAATGAATTGTTTTGCAATTGAGGGCGATTATGTATGGATTGGAACAGACTATGGATTAGTAAAATTAAATAATATATCCGGCGAAAAAACATTTTATAATAGAGCAAATTCAGGAATACCGATTAATTACATTAATCTAATAGCAATAGATAGCGAGGGTAATAAATGGCTGTTTACTTCTTTGGGATTAATAAAATTTAACGATGTTGAGTGGATAGTTTACAATTCGGTTTTCCTTGATAATTATATTTGGGACTTTTCTATTGATTATGAAGATAATAAGTGGATTGGTACAAATGGGGGTGGATTAGTAAAGTTTGATGATTCTGTGTGGACGGTTTATAATACTTCAAACTCGGGTTTACCTAATAATAATGTAAACGCAATAGCATTTGATAGGGCAGGGAATAAGTGGATTGGTACAAATGGGGGCGGATTGGCAAAATTTGATGACATTGGGTGGACAATTTTTAACAAGTCGAATTCCGGCTTGCCGGACAATTATGTTTTAGCCATAACAGTAGACAATGAAATGATTAAATGGATAGGAACTTCCCAAGGATTAGCGAAATTTTACAGTACTAATTGGACAGTGTACAATACTTCAAACTCAGGTTTGCCTGATAATGATGTTAGATCTTTAGCAATAGACAGCGATTGGAATACATGGGTGGGTACTAATGACGGAGGTTTAGCTAAATTAACAGGTGCTAATTGGACAGTTTACGATTCCTCAAATTCGGATTTGCCTGATAATCATATTTCCTCAATAGTTTTTGATAATAATGGGAATAAATGGATTACTTACGGTGGGGGCAGATTAATTAAATTCGATGGTATTAATTGGGTAAATGTTAATATCTCAAATTCAGGTTTACCGGGCAGTGACATTACTGCAATAGCTTTTGATGATGAAGGAAATAAATGGTTTTCTACAAAATATAGAGGATTGGTAAAATTTAATGGCATTGATTGGATCCTATATAATACTTCAAATTCGAATCTGCCGGATAATAGAATACTTAAAATAATCATTGACAATTATGGTGTCAAGTGGCTGGGGACGCCAATGGGATTAGTAAAATTTGAAGGGACTACTTGGTTAAATTATAATATCTCAAGTTTGGGTTTACCAAATGATTGTATTTCCGCTTTTGCTATTGATAACGCAGGTAATAAATGGCTGGGGACAAATATTGGCGGATTAGTAAAATTTGATGGAGTTAACTGGACTGTTTATTCAGGTATATCCGATTATAGGATCACTTCAATAACGTGTGATAGCGAAGGAAATGTATGGGTTGGTACATTCGGTGGTGGAATGATAAAATTTAATGGTACAGATCGTGTTATTTATATTTCTTCTAACTCCGATCTGGTGGATAATTGGATTAGTGCAATAGCAATAGACGGCGAAGGAAATAAGTGGATTGGATTTTATCATTCTTACGGAGTAGCGAAATTTAATGGTTCTGATTGGGTAGTTTATA
This sequence comes from bacterium, assembly GCA_043805435.1. Classification (GTDB taxonomy): domain Bacteria; phylum Bacteroidota; class Ignavibacteria; order Ignavibacteriales; family Melioribacteraceae; genus JAEXOD01. Next base: position 35,907 of record JAZDHY010000077.1, on the reverse strand, counting down.
ATACATCAAATTCAGGGCTTCCAGCCGATGTGATTCGAACAATAACAATAGATGGTGAAGGAAACAAATGGATAGGCACTGCAAATGGGTTAGCAAAATTTAACAATATAGATTGGACTATTTATAATACAGATAATTCAGCTATCCTTGATGATGATATTACGGCAATAGCAATTGACAATGATGGTAATAAGTGGATAGGAACTTATGGGATTTCTGTTTACAAAGAAGGTGGTATAGTAAAAGTTGAAGATAATTCATCCAAAAGCAAACCACAAGCTAATTATCTTTTACAGCAAAACTACCCAAACCCATTTAACCCAAATACAACCATTAGTTTTAGTCTGCCAAAACAGGAGTTTGTTACTTTAAAAATATACGACATTTTAGGCAAAGAAATAGCTACACTTTTTAATGAAGAATTTAGCTCAGGAACTTACCAAAAAGATTGGCAGCCAAAAGGTTTAAGCAGTGGTATTTATTTTTATAGGTTGCAAGCCGGTAAATATAGTGAGACCCGTAAAATGAGCTTTTTGAAGTAGGTTAATTATTGGAATTGTAAAAACACAAATTATAGTAATATGTATTGACAGAAAAATTAATACTTTTAATTTAAATAAGTTTTAATAAATTATTTATGGAGATATAAAAAATGAAAAAGAAAAATTATTTAATCTTGATATTATTTTTTTCAGTTATTTCAATGAATGGCCAAATTATTGCGCAATCGGGTAGTAATGCGGTTAATTGCGAGATTAATCTGAAAACCGAATTTAATTCTTCGTTAACTACTGATTCGTTGTTTTATCCGGTAAAAGCATATGTGGACCATTCAATGAATTATCCCGGAGGTTATACCGATACGGTAAATTTTGTTTATTCGCCCGAGGGAATATTATTACAAAAAAATATTCAAACAAAAGCATTTGGTGATAATACTTATTCACAAAGTATCTATACTTATGACCAGAGAAATTTATTAACAGAGGAAATTATTCAAGTCTTGTTAGATGGTAATTGGGAAAATTCGCATAAATATGTATATAACTATGATACTTCTAAAAATCTGCTGGAGAAACAATATCAAAAGTATGAAAATGATATTTGGATTCCAATTGAAACAAATACTTTTGTGTACAATTCGAATAATAGATTAATTGAACAATATTATAAACTGTGGGATACTAATTGGATAGATTTTTACCAGTATTTATATTTATACAATGCTTCAAGTCAATTAATAGAAAAAAAAGTTAATTCTGCTATAGATGGTAATTGGGTTCCGGAAAATAACTATCTATATACTTATAATGATCAAGGACAGATAATTAAAGTCTCTAATTGTAACGGATATGGTTCCGAGTCAAGCTATGATTCCTATTCTTATACCAATGGTTTGTTAACTTCAATTCAAAATATGAAGTGGGTCTATTTCCACCTATTAATGGGAAGCTATGAAACACAGACTAGGTTAGAATACGGATATGATAATTATAATAATTGCAATTATGCCATATATTCTGTAAAAAGTGGTTATGGATTACATGTTGCAGATAGGACTTTCAATTTACTTTATAATAATGGTTCAAGTTCATTTAATTTAGATGGAGCAAGAGTTCAAGTAGTCTATTCTACTCTAACGGATGTTAATGAATCAGAAATTTCAGTTGTTGATAAATTCTCGTTAAATCAAAACTACCCAAACCCGTTTAACCCAAATACAACTATTAGTTTTAGTTTGCCTAAAGAGGAGTTTGTTACTTTAAAGATATACGATATTTTAGGTAAAGAAATAGCAACTTTAATTAATGCAGAATTAAGCGCAGGAACTTACCAAAAAGATTGGCAGCCAAAAAACATAAGCAGCGGCATTTATTTTTATAGGTTACAAGCCGGTAAATATACCGAAACCCGTAAAATGAGTTTTTTGAAGTAAGGTTAATTATTTGAATTGTAAAAACACAAATTTTAGTAATATATTAACGGAAAAATTAATACTTTTAATCTAAATAAGTTTTAGATTAATTATTTAAGGAGATGTTCCACATGAAAAGGATAAAATATTTAATTTTGATACTGTTTTTATCAATAATTTCTATAAATGGCCAAATTATTGAGCAATTGGATGATAGTGCCATTAATTGCGAGATTAAGCCGAAGACAGAATTAAATTCTTCGTTAACTACTAATTCGCTTTTTTACCCGATAAAAGCATATGTTGACTATGAAGTGAGCTATCCCGGAGGTTCTACCGATACGATAAATTTTATTTATTCACCAGAGAGAATATTGGTAAAAAAAACTCTTCATCAAAAAACACCTTATGGTGATGAATATTATTCGCAAAGGATCTTTACTTACGACCAGAGTAATTTATTAACTGAGGAAATCAATCAAAGATTGTTAAATGGTAATTGGGAAAATACACAGAAATATGTATATAACTATGATGCTTCTAAAAATCTGTTGGAGAAACAAAACCAAAAGTATGAAAATGATATTTGGATTCCAATTGAAACAAATACTTTTGTGTACGATTCAAATAATAATCTGTTGGAGAAACAATATAAAAAGTATGAAAATGATATTTGGATTCCAATTAAAACAAATACTTTTATGTATGATTCAAATAATAATCTGTTGGAGAAACAATATAAAAAGTATGAAAATGATATTTGGATTCCAATTGAAACAAATACTTTTGTGTACGATTCAAATAATAAATTAATTGAACAATATTATAAACAGTGGGATACTAATTGGATTGATGTATATCAGTATTTATATTTATACAATTCTTCAGATCAATTAATAGAAAAAAAAATCAATGATTTTGTTGATGGTAATTGGGTTTTTAGAATGAAATGTCTTTATGCTTATTATGCTCAAGGGCAGATAGGTGCAGTTTCTTATTATAATGGGGATGGTTACCTATTAAGCTATGATGAATATACTTATAGTGGTGGTTTGTTGACTTTCATTCAAAATATGATGTGGGAATATTTCCACCTATATATGGGAAGCTATGTAGCACAGAATTGGTTAGAATATAGATATGATAATTATGAAAATTGCAATTATGCCACATATTCTATAAAAATTGGTTATGGTTCTCATGTAAAAGATAGGACTTTTAATTTGCTTTATAATAATGGTTCAAGTTCGTTAAGTTTAGATGGAGCAAGAGTTCAAGTAATCTATTCCACTTTAACGGATGTTAATGAATCAGAGATTTCGGTTGTTGATAAATTCTCATTAAGCCAAAACTACCCAAACCCGTTTAACCCAAATACAACCATTAGTTTTAGTTTGCCAAAACAGGAGTTTGTTACTTTAAAAATATACGATATTTTAGGTAAAGAAATTGCTACTCTTTTTAGTGAAGAATTAAAAGCAGGAACTTACCAAAAAGATTGGCAGCCAAAAGGTTTAAGCAGCGGTATTTATTTTTACAGGCTGCAAGCCGGTAAATATACCGAAACCCATAAAATGAGTTTTTTAAAGTAAAGTTAAAGGTTGAAGGCTAAAGGGTAAGTGGAAAATAAAAAAAATAAAAATTAAAGGATGAAGTTTAAGTTAAAACTAAACTATTTAAATTAAAGTTTAAGAGAAAAGAAAAACCAAACAAGTTGAGGGATAGATCAAAAAAAACCGTGGTTAAGTAATTAGCTGCGGTTTTTTAAATTAAACTGTAAAATTATTTATTATAATTGTAAACCATTTAGGAATTTTTAAAACACAAATTGCAAAATAATTAATAATACAAAAAGTGAAAGAAATTTTGCAGATTGCATATAAGATAGAAGATATCAAACACATATTTCCGTGCTGCTAGTCCTTTTTTTTGTTGCATATACCTGCAAAAAAACAATTTTTTTGTATTTATTTATTACCCGTTTGTCTGCCATATTAAAATATTATTTTACTTCTCAAATAACCATTTGGCCACAAAAATTATTTGCCATAAAATTAATGGGTAGTTATCCACATTTTAAAATTATGGGTAAGGATAACCTTTTAAGGTATTATTATGTATAATTTATATCAAAATTTATTAACAACTATTATAGTTAAATAGCGTTAACATATTGTAATTAAATATGTTAACAAGTTATTAACATCCTTTAACATGAGAATTAATTAATTACTTGAATATTTGTGTAATTAAGTGCAAAAATAAAGTATTTTTTATTGAAAATAACTTGACTTTTGGGTAAAAAAACCTTTATTTTACATCTTAGTGGGAGAAAGTGTTGAATTTTCCCATAAAAATAGAGGAAAAATATGTTTTTAGGTAGTTATAATTATTCAATGGATGCAAAAAACAGGGTTAGTATCCCTGCAAAATTCCGACGTTATTTAAAGCCGGAAGCTTTGGATACTTTTGTAATGACACGCGGTTTAAGCGAGTGCGTTTATTTATATCCTATGGATATTTGGAATGATCAAATAGCACCAAGACTTGGACTTTTAGACGAATTTGACCCAAATGAATCATCATTTTTACGTTTATATCTTGAATTGGCAAGTGATGACAGTTTAGATACTCAATCGAGAATAATTATACCAAAAACATTAATAGAATTTGCAGGAATAGAAAAAGAAGTGTTTATTTTAGGTGCAATGAATAGAATTGAAATTTGGAATCCCGAAACATATAAAAAATACAAGGAAAGCATACAAAGACCATATTCAGAAATTGCTTCCGAGGTAATGAAAAAGACAAAAAATGATTAATCATGTACCCGTATTACTTGAAGAAAGTGTTGATTACATAGTTAACAATATTAATGGTAATTATTTTGATGCAACATTAGGTTTTGGCGGACATACCGAACTACTGTTATCAAAATTGGGTGCCAATGCAAAGGTTATTTGTACTGATAAAGATATAGATGCTATAAAATTTTGTGAAAATAAATTCAAAGATGATTCACGTTTTAGGCTTTATAATGCCAATTTTACTGAAATTGACACATTATGCAAAATTGAGTTCATTGACAAATTTGATGGAATTTTAGCTGATTTAGGGGTTTCTTCTTATCAATTAGATAATAAAGAAGCCGGATTTACATATCGTGAAGATACTTATTTAGATTTAAGAATGAACAAATCTGTTGGTATTAGTGCGGCTGATGTGTTAAATTCTTTTACAAGAGAAGAGATTTCAAAAATATTGTTTACCTATGGCGAAGAAAGAAAATCTAATTATATTGCTAATTTAATAGTACAAGAAAGAGAAATAACCCCAATTAAAACTACTAAACAACTGCGCGATATTGTAGAAAAAATAGTTTACAAAGAAAAAGCTGCAAGTTCACTTTCACGTGTTTTTCAAGCATTACGTATTTATGTAAATAATGAATTGGAAGATTTAAAGTCTTTTTTGGAAACAGCAATTTCGCTTCTTAAACCGGGCGGTAGAATTGCGGTTATTTCGTATCATTCGCTTGAAGATAGAATAGTAAAAGAAGTATTTAAGTATGCATCGTTAAGCTGCATTTGTTCGCCTAAAATTCCTATTTGTATTTGTGATAAAAAACAGACACTTAAATTGATAACAAAAAAACCTGTTTTGCCGTTGGATAACGAAATAACTAAAAATAGGCGTTCAAGAAGTGCAAAATTACGAGTTGCAGAAAAAGTATGAGAAATAATTTTTTTATTCAATTATTGATTTACGCTTTTGTTATAGCTGGCCTTATTTCGGTGTATATGATTTATACAATTGAAATAAGAAGATTATCGAGAGAAAAAATTATTTTAGAAGACTCACTTTCTTTAGTATCAAATAAAATTAATGAAAAACTGGTAGTTGTTCAACAATTATCATCGGAAGATAGAATTGTTAAATTTGCAATTGATTCGTTAAAACTTGAATATAACAATGACGGCGTTTTTGAAATTGTAGTAGATAAAAACAAAGCTGACATTATAGAAAAAAAAGTTAACAGCATATATGAATAAGAACAGAATTTTTGTCATATTTTTATTAATTTTTGCCTTTGCGGCAAACGTGGTTTATCATTTGTATAAAATACAAATAACCAATCACGCAAAATATGTATATATGGCAGAAAGACAACAAAAAAAAGTATTCACTTCAAAAGCCGAAAGAGGTCTTATTAAAGACAGGAATGGCGATGTTTTGGCATATACGCGTGACGAAAAATCTTTTTATGTTGATAAAAGGATGCTTAAAAAACGTCAAAAAGACACTTTAATAAATACCTTCAGTAGAATATTTAATAAAAGCAAGCTGCATTACTCTAGGCTTATTGAGGAAGGTAAAGGCAATATTTTATTAGAGAAAAAAGCATCTGATGAAAAAGCTATTCTTTTAACAGGTTTTACGGTAAACGGATTTATTAGACAAGAAGATTATACAAGAGTATATCCTTACGGTATAACCGCATCCCATATCTTAGGATATGTTGATAAAAAATTTAAAGGTGCCGAAGGGTTAGAAAAACAATTAAATACGGATTTAACCGGAACCGATGGCGTAATTACCATTGAATGCGATGTTTATGGAAGAGTTGTTAACCTGAATAATCAATTATCACAAAAGGCAGTTCAGGGAAGTACGGTTTATCTTACAATTAATAAAACATACCAAAAAATATTAGAAGAAGAAATAATTGAAGGAATAAAGGAATATGGCGGCAACTCGGCAGTAGGTATAATAATGGACCCAAATACAGGCGAAGTGTTAGCAATGACCAATTATCCTATGTTCGATCCAAACAATTACAATCTTGCTGACAACGATTCAAGAAAGGATAGAGCATTATCGGATCCTTATGAACCCGGTTCAACTATAAAACCCATAATAATGAGTATTCTTTTAGAAGAAAAAAAAGTGCGCGAACATGATTATGTAAATACTTATAACGGTACTTATGCAATACACGGTGTAAAAATAAGAGATACCCACGAATTTAGTTCCCTTGATGTAAGAGGTGTAATAGAAAACTCGAGCAACATTGGAATGGCAATATTAAGTGATAAAATAGATGAGGATACGTTTTATAGATATTTGCGCGATTTTGGATTTGGAAATCCCACCTTGGTTGGTTTGCCAAGCGAATCGAGCGGTTTTTTAAAGAAACCCGAAAAGTTTAATCGTTTAACTAAAATGTATATGTCTTTTGGTTACGAAATTATGGTTACACCAATACAGTTAATATCTTCTTATTGTGCATTAATAAATGGCGGTGTGCTTTATCAACCATACATTATTAGTAAAATTGTTGATGCTAAAAAAAATGTTACTGAATTCAAGCCTACTAAGTTACGAAATATTGTAAGCAAAAAAACAGCAGATAAAATTAAAAGTTTTATGTTTGGTGTTGTTGAAAACGGTACAGGTAAAAATGCTAAATTGGATAGAGTAACGGTTGGCGGTAAAACTGGAACCACACAACGATTGGTCTCTAATTCCTATTCAAAAAGCGATTATTATACTTCGTTTGTTGGTTTTTTTCCTGTTGAAAACCCCAAAATTGTTTGTTATATAATGGTTAACTCCCCTACAAAACAAAAATTTGGCGGAAGTGTTGCTGCACCAATTTTCCAAAAAGTAGGTGAAAGGTTATTAGATACCGATTATTCGCTTAAACCCGAATTGAATTTCAAAAGTGCGTCTGTTATTCGTAAAGAGTTAAAAAAAGAACTTTCGGATTTAAGCTTTGATGATAATAAAACTGCTTACGGAAATATAAAAAGTGAAAAATCAAAAGATTTGAGAAGTACAAAAAAAGCCGGAATTAAAGATGGAATGCCAAATTTAATAAATTTATCAATGCGTGATGCTATTGCAAAACTTTCTGAACTTGGTATAAAATACCAAATTATTGGTACAGGTAAGGTAGTTGCCCAAAGTATTTCAGCAGGTACAAAAATAAAATCAAACTCGGTTTGTATTATTGAGTGTGTTTCTAACAAAAAGAAAAAAAATAGTTAACTTAATGAATTTAGCAGAGATTATTAATAATATTAAAATTGTTCAAGTTTCCGGCAAAGCCGAATTGAAGGATATTAATTCGTTATCTATCGATTCAAGGAAAGTAAACAAAGACTCTATTTTCTTTGCTATTAAAGGGTATAAAACAGACGGACATAAGTATATTTTAGATGTTCTTAATAGTGGTGTTGCCGCAATAGTTTTGGAAGATAATAACGTTATCCCCGATCACTTGTTTGCTCATACGGGCACAATAAAAATTTTGGTAGAAAACACAAGAAAAGCTTTAGCTGATATATCTGCGGTTTTTTATAATAACCCTACAACCCGTTTACGTTTAGTTGGAATAACCGGTACAAAAGGGAAAACAACAACCAGCAATTTTGTAAAATCTGTTTTAGAAAATGACAAATGCGGATTAATAGGAACAATAAGTATTTTTGTTGGTGATAAAGAAATTGAAAGTAAATTAACAACACCCGAATCGCATGATCTTAATGCCTTATTTGCAGAGATGTTATCTAAAAAGTGTGAAAGTGCTGTAATGGAAGTTTCTTCGCATTCGTTGGAATTGCATAGAGTAGATAATTTGGATTTTGATTTTGCAATATTAACAAATTTAGAGCATGATCATTTAGATTTTCATAAAACGGTTGAAAACTATATTGATGCCAAAAAGAAACTTTTTGACGGATTAAAAAACGAAGCTTTTGCCATTATTAATAGTGATGATATAAATTGGCAAAAATTTATTACAGATACTAAAGCAAAAGTTTTTACTTATGGAGTAAATGAAGACGCCGATTTTAAAATGAGCAATATTTACTATTCGCTGGTCGGTACCACCTATAGTATTTTTTGGCTGGGAAAGGAATATCTAATGTCCACACCATTAATTGGCTCTTTTAATGCTTATAACAGTTGTGCAGCATTTGCAGTTGGCGTTTTAGCGGGAATAAAACCTAATATTGTTGTTAAAAGAATTAACGATACGGAACAGGTCCCGGGAAGATTTGAAGTGTATAACGGAAAAAATAAGACAGTAATTATAGACTATTCGCATACTGCGGAAAGTTTACAGCAGGCATTATTAGCAATAAAATATATTAATAAAGAAAACTATCCCGTATATACAGTATTTGGCTGCGGCGGAGATAGAGACAAAACCAAAAGACCTATTATGGGTGAAGTTGCCGCCAAATACAGCAATTTTGCAATTGTAACAACAGATAACCCAAGGACAGAAAAACCTGAGGATATTATTAATGATGTTGTTGCCGGAATTAAATATAATAATTATAAGATAGTTGTGGATAGAGAAGATGCAATTAAAGAAGCCATTTTAAATTCTGAAGAAAATGCTATTGTTCTTGTTGCCGGAAAAGGACATGAATCATATATCGAAATAAATGGAATTCGTACACATTTTTCGGATAAGGAGAAAGTATTACAATACTTAAACGTATGGAAAAACTAACATTAAATATTGCCGAGTTATCTCTAATTCCCGCTGCTATTGTAGTTAAAGGGGAAAGTAAACAAGTTTTCAATAAAGTGGTTATTGATTCAAGAAAAGCTGCAGAAAACTGCCTATTTGTTGCCATTAAAGGAGACAATTTTGATGGGCATGATTTTATTAAAGATGTAATAAAATCAGGTGCCGTTGGTATTGTAATTGATAAAAGCAGAATTAAAGAATTTGAAAATTTAAATACTTCAATAATTGCCGTTGACGATACAATAATTGCTTTTGGCCAAATTGCTAAACTTTGGCGTAAAAAATTAAACGCTAAAGTAATTTCAATTACCGGCAGTAATGGAAAAACTTCTACAAAAGAATATTTAAGCACCATGCTTTCAACAATATATAATGTTGTTAAAACTGAAGGTAATAATAATAACCATATTGGTGTTCCATTAACAATACTTGAAGCTGATGAAAAAACAGAAATGCTTGTGCTGGAACACGGTACAAACCATTTTAACGAAATTAGTTATACAGCAGCAATTGCACAGCCCGATTTTGGGTTAATTACTAATATTGGCGATTCGCATTTAGAATTTTTAATGGATAAAAACGGTGTTTTAGAAGAAAAATATGCATTGATTGAAGAAACAATAAAAAATGACGGTTATGTATTTATAAATTTAGACGATAAACTTATTACAAAAAAAGCAAAAAGTATTCCTAATAAAATAAGTTTTAGTTTTAGCAAAGATGCCGATGTACGTGGAAAAGTTTTAGGTACCGATAAAAAGGGCAGAACAGAACTTTGGATAAGTTTTCGTAATACTGTGTTAGAATGCAGTTTGCCAATTTATGGAAATGCTAACGCAAAAAATGTATTGGCTGCCGTAAGCATTGCACAAATGTTAGGGCTTTCTAAAAAAGATATTTATTCCGGAATAAAAAATCTTCAGTCTATTAAAGGTAGAACTCAAGTTTCAGAGCTTAAAAAGTATTTTTTAATTGACGATACTTATAATGCTAACCCGGATTCAATGAAAGCAGCATTACAATTAGTATCAAAAGTTACTTTTACAACAAAAAAAGTTGCCATTATTGGCGATATGTTTGAACTTGGGGAAGAATCGGAAAATTTACACAAAGAAGTAGCTCAGGCAATTAGAAAAAGTGATTTAACAGATTTGATTTTAGTTGGTACTAAAACCGAATTAATTGCAAATGAACTTAAAAATTCATCTGTTAAGGTTAATTATTTTACGGAAAAAGAAAAGATTTATAAATTTCTTGATGAATCAAATCTTGTTAACAGCGTAATATTAGTAAAAGGCTCGCGAGGAATGCGAATGGAAGAATTTGTAAATTATTTGAAAGAGCGGGGAAATTAAATGCTGTATTATTTATTTAATTATATAAATAAAAAATATTCGCCTCCGGGTTTTGATGTATTTAAATATTTATCGTTTCGGTCAATTCTTGCAGCAATAACTGCAATGTTTATTGCATTTTATTTTGGTCCTAAAATTATAAATTATTTGCGTAAAAAGCAGATTGGTGAAACAATAAAAGAAGAAGGACCTAAGTCGCATAAGTCAAAGGCCGGTACTCCTACAATGGGTGGAATTATTATTGTTTTTTCGGTAGTTATTCCGGTTTTATTATGGGGTGACATTTCAAGCAATTATATTATATTAACTCTGTTGGTTACAGTATGGTTAAGTATTGTGGGGTTTTATGACGATTATTTGAAAGTTGTAAAAAAATTTCCCAACGGTTTAATTGCCAGATATAAATTGCTTGGACAGGTATTTATTGGTTTAGTAGTTGGATTGGCAATTTATTATTTGCCCCAATTTAGCAATTATACAACCGAAACAACATTACCGTTTTTCAAAAACTTAAATTTCGATTTTTCGTATATGTACATTCCTGCTGTTATTTTTATAATTACCGCTACATCAAATGCTGTAAATTTAACAGACGGTTTGGACGGTTTGGCAATGGGCACAATGCTGATTGTTATGCTGGCTTTGGCATTAATATGTTACGTGTCGGGTAATGTTATTTATTCCGATTATTTGAATATTATGTTTTTACCCGGCTCCGGCGAATTAACAGTATTTATTGCTGCTTTAATTGGTGCCGGTTTAGGATTTTTATGGTTCAATTTTTATCCTGCTCAAGTTTTTATGGGCGATACAGGTTCTTTAGCTTTGGGTGGTGCACTTGGCGTTATTGCAATATTGGTTAAAAAAGAATTACTTCTCCCTTTACTTGGAGGTATATTCTTTTTAGAAACCGTATCTGTTATTATTCAACGTTTGTATTTTAAATATACAAAAAAAAGATACGGTGAAGGAAGACGAGTTTTTAAAATGGCTCCAATACATCATCATTTTGAAATGAAAGGATGGCAGGAACCAAAAATTGTTATTAGATTTTATATTATTACAATAATTTTAACATTAATTAGTTTAGCTTCATTTAAGATAAGATAATGAATATTAAAGACAAAAAAATTACAATACTTGGTGCAGTTAGAAGTGGAATAGGAGCTGCAAAATTAGCAAAATTGCACGGAGCTTTTCCATTTGTAAGCGATATGGGAAATCCGGAAAAATTGGAAACTGCTGCTGCTTTGCTTAAAACAGAACAAATAGATTTTGAGTTTGGCGTACATAGCCAAAAGGTTTTTGATTGTGATTTTATTATTACTAGTCCAGGAGTTCCTACTAATTCCGCAATACTTGTTGAAGCTTTAAAACGTGGAATTAAAGTTATTAGCGAAATTGAATTTGCGTATTGGTTTTGTAAGGGGAAAATTATTGCAATTACCGGTACAAATGGAAAAACTACTACAACTTCGCTATGTCATTATGCATTGAATAAGTGTGGAGTTAAAGCACATGTAGGCGGAAATATTGGATTTGCATTTAGCGAGATTGTTAGTCAGGTAAAAGAAGATGAATTTGTGGTATTGGAATTATCCAGTTTTCAATTGGATTATATTGATACTTTTAAGCCAAATTATTCCATATTATTAAATATTACCCCGGATCATTTGGATAGATACAGCTACGATTTTGGCAAATATGCGGCATCTAAATTGTTTATTAGCAAAAACCAAATAGAATCTGATTATTACATATATAATGCCGATGATGAAAAAATAAATGAATTTTTATCTTTTAATACAAAAGTTTCAAAACAACTTTTTTCTATTAAAAACAGAGTGAATACAGGAGCCTATTCGTTAAAAGGAGAGCTTCTGTTTGCAAATAACGGAAATGAAGAAGTTGTATGCCTTGATACCGATTTAAGCTTAAAAGGAGAGCATAATTTATATAATTCACTTTCAGTATTAGCAATTCTTAAGTTAATTGGTATAGAAAGTGAAAAAATAAAAAATGCTTTTGCAACTTTCCCCGGTGTGGAACACAGATTGGAATTTGTGAAGGAAATAAATGGTGTTCAATATATCAATGATAGTAAAGCTACTAATGTTGATGCTGTTTGGTATGCGTTACGCAGTTTTAGAAACCCTATTTATTTAATACTTGGTGGAAAAGATAAAGGAAACGATTATAATCAAATTAAAACTCCTGTATTAAATAATGTAAAAAAAATATATGCAATTGGCTCTTCTGCCGATAAAGTATTTAATTTTTTTAAGGACATTGTTCCAACAGAAAAAAAAGATTCGTTAGAAGATTGTTTAGTATCTGCAAAAAATGAAGCAGTACTTAACGATATAGTTTTACTTTCACCGGCTTGTGCCTCGTTTGATATGTTTGATAATTATGAGCACAGGGGTGAAGTTTTTAAAGAAATTATTAATAATTTATAATAAAATGAAAGCAACTTACAGAATATTAATTACTTTGGTTATCATACTCATTACTTTGGGTGTGGTTTTAGTGTTAGGCGCAAGTAACGGAATAAGAAAGGACTATAGTATGCTTTTTAGTCATCTTGTTAAAGTTGCCGTTGCATTAGGTGCCATGTTGTATTTTGCTTCATTTCCGTATGAAAAATATAAAAAACATAGCAAGAAAATAATGTTTGCTATTATAATTCTTTTAGTTTTAACGTTAATTATTGGAATTGCCAAAAAAGGAGCCTCTCGTTGGCTTAATGTTGGTTTATTTAGTTTTCAACCTGCAGAATTGGCAAAAATATTTATTATTATACATTTAGCAAATTTAATTGAAAAAAAAGGAAAACTTATAAGAGATTTTAAGAATGGATTTGTTCATATAATAACTTGGTTATTTGTTGTAGTTGGACTTATTGTGTTACAACCAAACCTAAGTACAAGTATTCTTATAATGTTTGTGGGTTTTTCGATGTTGTTTGTTGCAGGTGCAGGAGCTAAACACTTAATTGTTACAACACTAATAACCGGAATATTAGGCTTAATGTTATTGTTTTCTTTTAATCATTCGCGCGAAAGATTATTATCACATTTTGGATATGCAAAAGAAGAAAGTATCGACTTGCAGTCATATCAGTCTAGTGTTGCCCTTGGAAGTGGAGGTTTAACCGGTAAAGGAATTGGACATTCAAGACAAAGCGATTTGTTTTTACCGGAAGCTTATGGGGATTTTATTTATGCCATTTTGGGAGAACAACTTGGTTTTATTGGCACGGTTTTAGTCCTATTAATTTATCTTGCTATTTTTGTTTTGGGGGTGCTTATTTCGTTCAAATGCCCTGATGTTTTTGGTAAAATGCTGGGTTTTGGATTAACGCTTTCTATTACCGTAAATGCGGTTGTAAATGCCGCGGTGGTATCTAATACTATCCCGGTAACAGGAATAACTTTGCCTTTTGTAAGTTTTGGCGGAACCTCAATTGTTACTTTTGGTTTTGCAGTTGGAATTATAATTAACATAGCATTAACTTTAATTAAATCACGTGAAGCGGTTGCAGCAAATGAAGTCCTTAACTGAACATAAATATAATTTTATTTTTGCAGGTGGTGGTACCGGTGGTCATCTCTATCCGCTTATTGCAGTTGCCGAGCAAGTTAAAAAAAACCTTCCTGATAGTGAAATTTTATTTGTGGGAACTGCCCATAAAATAGAATCAAAAGTTGTTCCTGCTTTAGGATACAACTTCAAATCAATTAATATAAGTGGTTTTCCGCGAACAATAAATTTGGAAAGTGTAAAATTTATTTTTAAGCTGCTGTATTCTCTTTTTCAGTCTTTTTTTATTTGTATTAAATTTAAACCGGACGTTGCAATAGGTTCCGGTGCGTATGTCTCGGGTCCAATTATTTGGGCTGCTAAATTGGTTGGTGCTAAAGTAGTTTTGCTTGAACAAAATAGTTATCCCGGTGTTACTAATAGAATTCTTGAAAAGAAAGCTGATAAAATTCATATTTCATTTGGTGACAGTAAAAAATATTTTCGAAATATAGAAAAATTATTTTTAACTGGTAATCCATTAAGGATAAATGTTAATTTAATGCCAAAAGAAGAAGCAGCTAATTTGTTTGGTCTTTCAAATGGAAAAAAAACTATTGTTGTCCTTGGTGGAAGTTTGGGTGCCAAAACTATAAATTATTCGATTGAAAAAAATATTAATGAATTTAAAAAATTAGAACTGCAAATTATTTGGCAGTGTGGCGAAAAATATTACGAAGATTTGAAAAAATATAATGACCAAGCTATAAAAGTTGTAGCATTTGTGGAAAATATGGGTCAATTATATTCAGCTGCCGATTTAGTAATTGCAAGAGCCGGAGCAACAACAATTGCCGAATTAGCTTATTTAGGTGTTCCTACCATATTTATTCCTTCACCAAATGTTACGGACGACCATCAATATAAAAACGCAAAATCTATTGAAGACCTGGGTGGTGCTATTGTAATTAAAGATAATGAAGCAGCAGAAGGATTAATTGATTTAGTTAGATCGACTATTTTTGATATTGATAAGCTTAATTTATTAAAAGAAAAAATTAAATATTTTGCCAAACCGGATGCCGCAAAAATAATTGGGTGCGATATTATTGAAATGGCAAAAAACAGGAATAGGTTATAAAATGATACATCAAGTTATAAATAGAATACATTTTGTTGGAATTGGCGGAATAGGAATGAGCAGTATTGCAGAAATCTTAATAAGCCAAGGTTTTGTAATTTCCGGTTCGGATTTAAATGTATCGGATACAACAGAAAGATTAAAAAGTATTGGCGCTGTAATATATATTGGGCATAAAGCTGAAAATATTGAAGGGGCTGATGTTGTTGTTTATTCGTCTGCTGTTGCTTTAGCAAATTCCGAAGTGAAAGCTGCTGTTGAAAAAAAGATTCCGGTAATTAAACGTTCCGAAATGCTTGCCGAATGTATGCGTATGAAATATGGGATTGGTATTGCAGGTACGCACGGTAAAACCACTACAACATCTATGGTGGGTTTAGTTTTAACAGAGGCAGGAATTGACCCGACAATTATTGTAGGCGGTAAATTAAGCAGCTTGGGCGGAACTAATGCCCGACTTGGGAAAAGTGATTATATTGTAGTTGAAGCAGATGAATTTGATAGAACATTTTTAAAACTGACCCCTAGTATTGCGGCTATAACAACTTTAGAACGCGAACATTTAGATACTTACAAAGATTTGGATGATATTAAGGCGGCTTTTGTAGAATTTGCAAACAAAGTACCGTTTTTTGGATTTGTGACCTTATGTTTAGATGAGCCTGCTTTGCAGGATATTATTCCGTTAATAAATAAAAAAATTATTACTTATGGTACAACATCGCAGGCCGATGTAAAGGCAGTTGATATTGTGCATAATCACTATGAATCTACTTTTAATGTGATCTACAAAGGTGAAGAATTAGGTTCTATTCAGTTAAAGGTACCCGGCCTTCATGTTGTTAAAAATTCTTTGGTTGCTGTTTGTATTGCAAAAGAATTGGGTGTAAGTTTTGAAGTTATTAAAAAAGCTTTGGCTTCATTTTCCGGCGTTTATAGAAGATTTGAAACAAAGTATAATGATGAAATATTGGTGATTGATGATTATGCACATCACCCTACGGAAACAAATGCAACGCTTAATGCAATACGTTCGGGCTGGAAAAACAGACTTATTGCTGTTTTTCAACCTCATCTGTTTACACGTACAAAAGATTTTTATGCCGAATTTGGTCGTTCATTCTTAAATTCAGATATTTTTATTTGTACAGATATTTATCCTGCAAGAGAAGATGCAATACCCGGTATAACAGGCCAATTAATAGCTGATGCAGCTAAAAGTTTTGGGCATAAGGAAGTTTATTATGTGGCTGATAAAACTAAAATTCCTGAGTTTTTATATGATCTTCATCGTAAGGGAGATATCATAATTACTTTGGGAGCCGGTGATATTTGGAAATATGGCGAAGAATTTGTAAAGTTAATTAAAAAATAAAATGTCAACAAAAAAAAATAAATTTAAAAAGTTATTTAGTGTAATTATTCTGTTATTTTTAATAGGATTATTATTATATTTGACATTCAGTTTAGAAAATCGTAGTGTACTTGTTGTGAAAAATATTGAAATAAAAGGTGCTGAGCATTTGACCAAAGAACTTTATTTTAAGTACGCTAATTTTGACCATTATAATGATTATAAATACTTAAATTTAACAACTATTAAAGACCGAATAATTAAGCATCCTTATGTAAAAGATGCCGACGTGGAATTTGTTGGAAATGATAAAGTAGTAATTGAATTGGTTGAAAAAAAAATTGAAGCGTTGTATTATACTGACAAAAGCCAATATTTAATTACAGATGATTGGGAAATAATTCCTCAGCTGCCGTTTACACGCGAATTAGATTACCCAATAATAACAAATCCTGTTGATGAAGGTTTTTATAAACCTTTTCAATATTTGAAAAAAACTGACGACATAAAAACAGCATTAAAAATAATAACTACATTTCAATATTTAAATGATGATTTGTTAGTAAATCTTTCGGAAATAAATTTGAACAATGGGGAAGAAATAATTTTAGATATATCTACATTCGATTATCCGGTATATGTTGGAAGGGATAATTTGATTAAAAAAATAATATATTTTGATAAATTTTATAATTCTATAAAAGAAAATTTATATAGTAGTGCAATAGGATATTTAGATTCACGATTTGAAAAAAATATTTACATGCAGCTTAACGTTCCGGAAAGCAAGACGGAGGAAGAAAAATTATGAGTAGAAATATTATTGCAGGCTTGGATTTAGGAACAACAAAGGTATGTGCTGTAATTGCAGAAATTGAAAACAATAAAGTAAATATTTTGGGCTTTGGTGTTTCTCAATCGGAAGGATTAACAAAAGGATTAGTAGCTAATATAAATAAAACTGCCGCTGCAATTAAAATTGCTATGGATATTGCGGTTAATAGAGCCGGAGTTGAAGTTAAAGAATTATATGTTGGTGTTGCAGGCGAACATATAAAAAGTTTAAGATATAGAAATTATGTAACTATTAGTAATTCGGAACATGAAATTACCGAAGAGGATATTGAAAGACTTAAGGCAGATATAAAAACTGTTTCGGTGCCTGCGGATAGAAAAATATTACATATAATACCTGAAGAATATATAATTGACGGACAAGGCGGTTTTGAAGACCCAATTGGCATTACTGGAACTAAACTGGAAGCTGTCAGCCATGTTGTATTGGCATCGGTTGCTGCGTTAAATAATATTAAAAAATCGGTTGAAAGAGCCGGATATTTTGTAAAAGATTATATGCTTCAGCCAATTGCTTCAAGTTTATCGGTATTAGAGGAAAACGAAAAAGATTTGGGCGTTTGTTTGATTGATATTGGTGGTGGAACTACTGATATAGCTGTTTATCATAACAAAAGCATACGCGATACTAGTGTTATTGGAATAGCCGGTAATCAAGTTACAAACGATATTAGAGAAACTTTAGGGCTTGTAAGCAGTGATGCTGAAAGGTTAAAAATTGATCATGGGTATGCTTTGGAAGAAGCAATTATTAAGGAAGAAGATATTTATATTAGAAGCGTTGGCGGAAGAGGAAATGTTAAAATTCCTATAACTCTTCTTACTCAAATTATTAATGCTCGTATGAAAGAATTATTTCAGATAATTGATAAAGAGTTAAGGGATAAAAAATTAAAAAGTCATTTATTAGCCGGTGTAGTTATTACGGGTGGTGGAGCTTTGTTAAAAGGTTGTGATGAACTTGCACAAAGTGTATTTGGTTTTCCTGCTCGTATTGGCGTACCGTTAGATTTGGGTATAGGTTTATCGCATGAAATAGAAAAACCTGAATTTGCAACTGTTGCCGGTTTAATTAAACCGATCCCGGGTGTAAGCAACGTTACTGCCACTTTTGCAAATTATGAGGATAAGTCTATAAATAATATAGAGTTACCTACTGTTTCGAAAAAAGAGAAATTAACAGAAAAAAAAGATAAAGTAAAAAAAGAACTACCAAAAACAGTTCAAAATGTTTACGATAAAATTAAGAAATTTATAAATGAATTATAGACCACAACAGGGAGGCTCAATGCAACAATTTGTTACTCTCGACAGAGAAAATGAAAATTCTTTATCGCCAATATTAAAAGTAGTAGGAGTTGGTGGAGGCGGATGTAACGCCCTTGATTATATGATTAAGAAAGGATTAAAAGGAGTAGAATACGTATCTGTAAATACTGATGCCCAAGCATTGGATTTAAGTTCGGCTCACCAAAAAGTTCAGATAGGCTTAAATCTTACAAAAGGTTTAGGCGCAGGAGCGGATCCCGAAACCGGGAAAAAAGCTCTTGAAGAAGATAGGGAAAAAATTAAAAAAGTAGTTGAAGGCGCAAATATGGTTTTTATTGCTGCGGGAATGGGCGGTGGAACCGGAACAGGTGCCGCACCATTAATTGCTTCAATTGCACGTAGTTTAGGTATATTAGTTGTTGGTATTGTTACCAAACCATTTAAATGGGAAGGTAAAAAACGGATGATGAATGCTGAAAAAGGCATTAATGAACTAAGTCAGCATGTTGATAGTATGATTGTTATCCCTAATAATCGTTTAATTAACTTAATTGAAAAAGGTACTACTGCTAAAGATGCTTTTGAAAAACCAAATGAAGTTTTATATCAGGCAACGCGCGGCATTGCTGATATTATTACTATGACAGGTATAATTAATGTGGATTTTGCTGATGTTAAATCGGTAATGGCTAATGGCGGTGCTGCATTAATGGGCATTGGTACTGCGGATGGCGAACAACGTGCTGTTCAGGCAGCTGAAAATTCAATTTCATCGCCATTATTAGAAGGATTGGATATACGCGGTGCTAAAAAATTATTACTTAATGTTACAAGCAGCAGCAGCTTAACTATGGAAGAAATTGAGCTTGGTAATGAAGTTATTTACAAAGCTGCAGGCGATGACGCGGATATCATTTTTGGCTGGGTATGTAAAGATGAAATGAATGAAAGCGTTTCTTATACGGTTATTGCTACCGGCTTTTCAAGTCAAAAAGAACTTACACCATCTGTTGTTTCAAATACTGTTGTTACACCTAAAATTATTGAAACTCCGGAAGTTAAAATAAATTACGGAAATGCTTATAAAATTGAAAAATCTGAAGAGAGAGTGCCTGTAATACCTACGAATTCCGAAGATTTGAAAGTGCCTGCCTTTTTTCGCAATAGGGGCCAAGAACCATTAAAAGCCAGCGGTTATAAACCGGAAATGAATTACACCGAAGAAACTAATATTCAGGAAGAACATAGTTTTCATTTCGAAGATCAAGAAGAAGATCGTACATTCTTAAAAAGAATGATGGATTAAATTTTCATTTATAGATAGACTCCTTTAATCTTAACCTGTTGTGGTCAAAAAAACATTAAGATTGAGGGAGTCTTATATCTTTTCTGCCCTCTCTACAAAAATCATATTTTCTATTTGTTTAAATAGATTAATAATTATTTTTATTCAAAAACTTTTTGAATTGAATTTGAATAAATGAATCCCGAATTTTGCATTAGTTATTATTATATTTTGTAATCTCTTTATTAATAAAAGGTTATGGAAAATTTAAACGCATTTATTTTGTACATGTAAATAAAATTAATTTGGCTTAAATAATTTAACAATAATATTTTTCAACTCAGGCCTAAAGGCCATTCAGTGTGGTTTTTACTCTTCATGCTTTAAAAGACGTGGTTGTTTAAAATCCTTATAACTCATTATAAGTATACTAATTATGTTATTATCTATCCCCGTTTAAATAACCCTAACCTAAAGTTTAGTAAACCGGCATTCATGCTGCGGCCTGATAGAACAAAAAAACGGGCTTCAACCTTGATTTTTTCCTCACTTATTGGCTTAGGTGATTAAAAATATCAATTCTATTACTTTCTACTTCAAAAGCCGGGTTAAATAAGTCTTTAATTTGGCCGCTAAAAATATTCCATAAATAATGTTCGGCTAAAAAATATCTAGTTGACATTAAAGGGAATGTTAATTAATTTCACCCCTCAGTATTATGTTAATTCATAATTAGTGTTCTCTTTTTTTTGATTTTATCAGTATCGTTTTTTTTTGAAATAATTATATAAACGTTATATTGGAGTTTGAGACTACAAGACAAAGGAAAGTTGTTTTGCTTAAAAAATATTCTCAATTCCCAAATCTAAACAGGTTTATTTGCAGCTACTTATATAATTAAGGCAATTTGTAAATAATTTAATATTAATAAATGTAAAATAATTATGCTTTTTAATTCTCTCGATTTTTTAGTTTTTTTTATTGTTGTTACCGCAACTTATTTTACTCTTCCTTACAAATATCGTTGGTTTTTATTACTGGCAGGCAGTTGTTATTTTTATATGGCGTTTATTCCTGTCTATATATTAATTTTAGGTTTTACAATTGTAATAGATTATTTTGCCGGTTTGTTTTTAGAATCGGCGCAGGGTAAAAGACGAAAAATATATTTGATTGCAAGTTTAATTGCCAACGTTGGTGTTTTGGCTATATTTAAGTATTACAACTTTTTTAACAATAATTTTAGTGCTTTATTAAACGATTTCAGTCTTTCAAACCCAATTCCAAATTTAGCAATAATTCTGCCTATAGGACTGTCTTTTCATACTTTTCAGGCAATGAGTTATACTATTGAAGTTTACAGAGGCAAGCAAAAAGCCGAAAGGCATTTTGGAATATATGCTTTATATGTTATGTTTTATCCGCAATTAGTAGCCGGCCCAATAGAACGCCCTCAAAATTTAATACACCAATTTTATGAAGAACATAAATTTGATTATCATAGAGTTAAAGATGGTTTGCTTTTAATGGTTTGGGGTTTACTTAAAAAAGTTGTAATTGCCGATAGGTTGGCTGTTGTAGTTGATAATGTATATAATAACTCTAATGATTATAGCGTAATAAGTTTAATTGTTGCAACAATATTTTTTTCGTTCCAAATATTTTGCGATTTTTCGGGATATTCCGATATGGCTATTGGCGCAGCCCAAGTAATGGGATTTAAACTAATGACCAACTTTAATAGGCCTTATCAATCAAAAAGTATCAGCGAATTTTGGAAACGCTGGCATATTTCACTCTCAACATGGTTTAAGGATTATTTATATATTTCTTTAGGTGGAAATAGAGTTTCTATTCCGCGCTGGTACTTTAATTTGTTTATTGTTTTTCTTATTAGTGGTTTTTGGCATGGAGCAAACTGGACATTTATTGTATGGGGTGCTTTGCACGGGTTTTATTTGGTTTTTGGAATTGTTACAACTAAGATTAGGAAAAATTTAACAGACTTTATTGGATTGCCGAAAGTTCCTAAGATATTCCATTTGGTAAAAGTGTTTATCACCTTTGTTTTGGTTTCATTTGCTTGGGTCTTTTTTAGAGCAAGTTCAATTTCCGAAGCCTTATATATTATTAAAAATTCAATTGTTGGGTTGCCCGGTGATGTTAATAAAATTTTAAGTCATTCTTTTACTCTTAATCTTGGGATTACAAATTATGAGTTATTTCTTTGTGTTTTATCAATTGTTTGTATGGAAATTATACATGTTTTGCAAAATAAAGTTGGGTTTAGAGATTTTATTAACAAAAAACCGCTTTATTTTAGATGGGCTGTTTATTATTTGGTTTCTTTAGTTATTCTTTATTTTGGTGTTTATCAAGATCGACAATTCATATATTTCCAATTTTAATTATTAATCATAATGAAGAAATTGTCTTTAAAAATATCGTTTTTCCTCTTAACTATTATTATTGTTTATTCTATTAGTTATCTAATAATTCCTCGCGAATTATATCAAATAATGGACTATAAATATTGGGTAAATACTACTAAAAGAATAAATGATTTTAGTAAAAATAATTTTGATTCAAAAGTGATAAATAATATTGTTTTGGGTGACTCACGCAGCCAGTATGGATTTAATGCTAAAAAAAATAATGCTGTTAATTTTTCCATTGGAGCTACAACGCCTGTTGAAGGATATTATTATTTAAAAAACATTCTTAATATTACTAAATTAGACACTGTGTATATTTCTTATGGGCCTTTCCATATATTTCATCAAGATTATTTCTTTTATAAAACTACATATTATAACTTTGTTGAGGATGATTTTATCTCGTCCATTATTAATAAGGCAAAGGAAGTAGGAGATGAAAATTATAGAGTGAATTTATTGAACAATAGAACAATTAATGTTTTCGATTATATATATCATAAAACCGGATCTTTAAAACAATCTAAGTACGCAATGGATTTTTATGAGTATTTTAGATACGGACCATTAAACATGATAAGGAACTTAGTAAGCGCAGGAATTTCTAATGCAGATAATAAATTAGGATACGAAAGAAGCCCGGGTGCAAATCGTGTTTTAGGTGAAAATACAAAAAATATTTTTACAAAAGAATGGGAATTTGAAAAAAAAGGTTTGGAAGATTCCGAGATAAATATAATTTACTTAGAGTTAATGATTGATTTATGTAAGAAAAACAATATCGAGTATTATTTTATCGTACTGCCTATTCCACAAAACTCAATAAAACCGGATAATAAATATTTTGAAAAATATTTTGATATTTTAAACTCAAGATTTGGAAAAAGAGTGATTTGTGACACTATGTTTTACCCAAATAAATATTTTCAGGATGAATCGCATTTGAATGATGAGGGTGTAGAGTATTTTTCTAATAAAGTAAAAGGAATTTTAGTAAATAAAACTATAAATTAAGGATATATAGCACTAATAAAGCAATAATAAATTGCAGAATTTACTAAATTACAAAATCTTATTCAATTAAAAATTTAAAATAATAATTTGTTATCCCTTTGTTTTTTAATTATCAAAAGGTTAAACGATTGTATTGTAATAATTTAACCCGGTAGTTTTACATACAATCAATGTGGTCAAGGCAACAAAAAGATTATACTTAATTAAATTGAATATTTTTTATATTGATAGACCTTTTTGGTAAAAAAAATAGGAAAGTTTTATATAAAAACGTAAATTCTATTCTAATATATACCGTATGTTGGCTAGTTCAATTAGGCAAAAGAGAATTGTTTTAATGCTTTGTTTATCTTCTAATTTCTAAATTGCTATTACAAATATATTATTTAAAGTAAACATTACTTGATATAAAAACTTAATATCCATATATTAACACCTATTTATATTTCAGGAAGTTATATGCAGGATGATCGCATTCAGAAAGAAAAGCAATTTCACGATGAAAGATTTGGAAAAGAAATAGATTTAAGGGATAAAGTTGATAAATATTATTCTGTTCATAAACCGGTGGTTGATAGGTTTTCGACTATTGTAGCCAAATATTGCAAAAATAAAAAATTGCTGGAATATGGATGCGGTATGGGCAGCGGGTCGGAAAGTTGGCTAAACTTTGGTGCAATTTTGACCGGAATTGATATCTCGGAAGAAGGTATTAAAAAAGCAAATGAGTGGGTAAGCAAAACTTCTTTTAAAGCTGAATATTACGTAATGAATGCTGAAAAGACAGAATTTGCCAATGATAGCTTCGATTTAATTGTTGGTTCGGGAATTATTCACCACCTCAATTTGGCTGATTCGTATAAAGAGTTAAATAGGCTTCTAAACAATAAAGGGCATGCAATTTTTATTGAACCGTTAGGGCATAATCCAATCATTAATTTGTACAGAATGCTGACGCCTAAGCTGAGAACTGATGATGAACATCCTCTAAAAGTGAAAGATTTAAAACTATTAGAAGACTACTTTAATATTGTTGATATTGAATATTTTTCGTTTTTTACTTTATTTGCCGTACCGTTTAGAAATAAGTCCTTTTTCCCATTATTATTGGGTGTCCTTGGGAAAATAGATAAAGTAATATTTAGTATGCCTTTTTTAAAGAGATACGCATGGACTGTTATAATACATGCAAGAAAGCCCAAATAAGTATTACTATAGTTATATGATTTTTAAAACTATGGAGATAGTTTTTTATTAGTTAATAAATAACCTAAGCAGACTATTATAAGCTTAAGTTCAATAGAAAAACAAGGATTTTAATATCGCAATAATATTATATAGTCACTCATAAATCATTTTTTTGTAAAACATTATTTATGATTGGAAATGAAGATGTCAAATTTGTTAAAATCAAAGTTTTTGTCAAAAATAAAAACCGTAGTAATACCATCTTTATTAAATAAAACATAAAAATTAGTGAAAATTTTTATGTTTTATCTTAAGGAAAGTTTTGCTAAATTACATAATTAATATCTAATTTTATGGTTATGAAGATAAAAGACATCTTAATATTCGGGTTATTATTAATAGCTTTAAATACATTAAAGGCTCAAGATGAAGAAAATGTAGGCTGGATCTCCAAATTTGGAGCAGCCGGCGGTTTTACTCCTTCTTGGATTTTACCCAATTATGAACCAATTAATAAAGAATTGAATATGCTCGGATTAGAAATCTTTCCTAAATCCGGCATGATGACATATGGTGGTTCAGGGTACCTTTATATTATGTTTTGGGAAAACTTTAGGATTGGCGGTACCGGTTTTGGGGGAAAAATTAGCCGCCAAAAAACAATAAATGGAACAAATATCCAAACAGATTATTCGATTGGAGCCGGCGGACTTACACTAGAATATACATTGCCGTTTATTCATAACATTGCGGTTTCGGTAGGCTGTATTTTAGGTGGCGGTAGTGTTGATATTGATATTTATAAAAATAAAGAAAATTTTACGTGGGATGGAGTTTGGCTTGATAATAATAACTCAACCACAATAAACGAATTTAAAAAAATAAGTAATTCGTTTTATACAATTACTCCAACAATAAATGTTGATATTCCCTTAAACCGATTTATTGCTTTAAGACTTGGTGGTGGTTATTTGTTGGAAATTGCTGGCGAGTGGAAAGTAAATAACAATAGGGAATTGTACAATACACCAAGTGATTTAACAGCAAATTCATTTTTTTTACAAACCGGAATCTTTTTTGGATTTTTTGCTTTTTAGGAGGTTTTTATGAAATCAATTTTAGTAACAGGCGGTGCAGGTTTTATTGGAAGTAATTATATTAATTATATCCTTAATAAAAAGGATGATATTAAAATAATTAATATGGATAAATTAACTTATGCCGGTAACCTTGAAAATTTAAAGAATATTGAAAACAATACTAATTATACCTTTATTAAAGGTGATATAACAAATAACGAGTTGGTAGATTATGTTTTTACAAAATACAAAATTAATTATGTAATAAATTTTGCTGCCGAATCGCATGTTGATAGAAGCATACTTGGCTCGGAAATCTTTTTTAAGACTAATGTAATGGGTACAAATGTTTTATTGGAGGCAGCAAAGAGATACGATGTTAAAAAGTTTTTGCAGGTATCTACTGATGAGGTTTACGGTAGTTTAGGTGAAACAGGATTATTTACGGAAAATACGCCATTATCACCTAATAGTCCTTATTCTTCGAGCAAAGCTTCGGCCGATTTGATGGCTATGTCTTTTTTCCATACATACGGTATGCCTATTGTTATAACTAGGTGCTCAAATAATTATGGGCCTTATCAATTTCCTGAAAAACTAATTCCCTTAATGATTATTAATGCCTTAAATAATAAAAAACTTCCGGTTTATGGTGATGGGAAAAATGTTAGAGATTGGATATATGTTGTTGACCATAACCGTGCGGTAGATATGGTACTTGAAAAAGGAAACCCGGGCGAAGTGTATAACGTTGGTGCCGAAAACGAGTTAAAAAATATAGATATTATTAAATTAATACTTGGAATACTTGGCAAATCGGAAGACCTTATTGAATATGTGAAAGATAGGTTAGGTCATGATAGAAGATATGCAATTGATGCTGCTAAAACCAAAAATATTATTGGCTGGAAGCCGGAATTTTCTTTTGAACAGGCAATTGTTAAAACTGTTGAATGGTATTTGGAAAACAAAACATGGTGGGAGCGAATTATATCAGGGTCTTATAAAGACTATTATAAAAATTTATATGGTAAAAATTACTAATCTTTGTTAATTAATGGGAAAATAATGATTAAAAACATATTTTTATTTTTATTGTTTGCTGCAGGCTTATATGCGCAAGATGAATCAACTAGTAAATCAAATAAGGTAAATTTGGCATCTTCTATTAGTGTTTCGGTAGGTGGTGGATTTATTGTTACCGGAACTTTTCCTGCTTTACCAACTGAAAGAGTTGATCAATTTGTAACCCGATTATTAAATGAAGCAAAAGCCGAAAAATTATCAATCATTAAAGATTTCGATAAGCAGGAACAATTTCTAAAAGATTTTGAAAAAATTGCTAAAAGAAATATTAGATTAAAAAAGAATAATGGTACAGAATATATTGTAGATTTAGAAAAATTTAGATTAACGGGTGATTATAAATATAATTCTTATCTATCGCACGAAGATGTATTGATTTTCCCGGACTATGACCCTGAAACCGGATTCGTTTCAATTGATGGTGCTGTAAATAATTCGGTAACTTTTCAATATGTACAAGGTGATAAATTTAGTGATGCATTATTGTTTGCTCATGGATTAAATGCAGCTTTTGAAAATGTAACCATATTTAATATAATAAGATTAAGTTATGACGGGCAAAAAGAAGAAGTAAAAAAATATAACATTAATGATAATCCTGATTTAAAAATTGGTGACAGAATTATTGTTTTAGCTGACGAAACTAACAGAAAGGATTTTAAAATATTTGTGGCCGGTGAAATAAATAGACCGGGTAATATTCCAATAACTAAAAATGCAACTACTTTAAGAGATATTATTAGTAAATTTGGCGGTTTTAAAGAAACTGCGGATTTAAATAGAGCAGAATTAATTAGAGGGGCAAATGTATTCAAAAGCCCAATATTTTCTGAAGATTTTGAACGACTGTTAATGCAAAGAATGGCAAATATATCGGAAGAAGACTCTATTTCTTTTTTAACTGATAATAAATTACGTTTTGCACGTGGAAATGCAGTTCTGGATTTTACTAAATTAGCTGATTCAAATTCTGTTGAAAGCAGCTTTATCCTTAAAGACGGGGATTATATTTTTATACCGGAAAAATTAGATTTGGTTTATGTTTTTGGTCAGGTAAAATTCCCCGGTTATATTAATTATGTTGATGGACAAAATATAAATTTTTATATTAATCATGCCGGCGGTATTGGTAAAACAGCAAAAGAAGAAATTTATTTAATAAAGGGTAAATCGCGCGGGTGGACTTTAATTGAAGAAGAGACGGAATATACTGTTGAACCGGGAGATTTTATCTGGATCCCTAAAGAAATACCAAGGACCTTTGACTATTATACAAATAGAATAATGGCTGTTTCAAGTGTTGTTGGTACACTTGCAACAATTGTATTATTAATTGTTCAATTAGGTAAATAATTTAATTTCAAATCCAAATACAGGGAAATAATGGAAGAAAAAAAAGTTCAATTTTCGGATTATCTTTATATTTTATATAAATGGAAAAAATTAATTTTAATTAATACTATACTTATTACATTAATTGCCGTGGGGATTTCATACATAATTCCGGAAACATTTAAAGCTACAGCAGTAGTAATGATTCCACCCGAAAACAGTATGGGTATAAGTGGTTTGTCCAGCCTTTTAGGAGGAAAAAGTTCGTCTTCATCGATTGGAGCAAAATTATTAGGTGGTTCTAACACTTCGGAAGATCTATTGCTTGGGATTCTAAATTCTCGTTTGTCACTTATTAATGTAATTAATAAATATAAGTTGATGAGTTATTATAAAATAAAAGAAAACAATATGGATAAAGCTATTAAAGCTTTTCAGGAAGATGTTGTTTTTGAACCAAACGAATATGATTTTATTGAAATTAGTGTTATTAATAAAGATCCAAAAAAAAGTGCAGAAATTGCTAATTATTTTGTTGAAATGTTGGATAGCCTAAATATTAAAATAAATACTGAAAATGCAACTAATAACAGACTATTTGTTGAAAAACGATATAATAAAAATTTATCAGATTTACGAAATGCCGAGGATAGTTTATATAAGTTTCAAAAAAAGCATGGTATTTTTGCTGTCCCGGAACAGTTAGAGGTTTCTGTTAAAGCTGCTGCCGAATTGGAAGCCACTTTATCGGAAAGAGAAATGGAATCTTATTTTATAAAACAACAATATGGTGCTAACTCTCCTCAATATTTAGGCCTATTAACTCAAATTAAAATGTTAAAAGATAAAGTTAACGAATTAAAAAGCTCACCTTCTTTATCTTCGGCATCAAACGTACTTTTCCCTTTTAAAGAAGTGCCCGATATGGTTATAAAATATTATAGATATTATAGAGAAATTGAGATACAATCAAAAATACTAGAATTTGTTTTGCCAATGTATGAACAAGCCAAAGTTGAAGAACAAAAAAGTATTCCAACTGTTATGGTAATTGATCAAGCAACGCCTCCGCAAACAAAATACGCACCTAAAAAAGCATTTATTGTGTTAGCTTTTTCTTTTATTGCTTTTTTTCTTTTGGTTATTATAAGTTTTAGGGGCGAATATTTATCCAATTTAGCAAATTATAGTAATCCTTTGATAGAAAAAGAAAATAGATTTTATTCATTTCTAATCAAAATATATAAAGTAAGATAAATAATGAGTATTATTTTTACTATAACAATATGTACCCTCTCTATTATTTTGGGGAAATTATTATTCGATAGGTGGTTTAACCATATTTCACTTTTTTCGCTTAATTGGTCTTTATTTATTGTTTTATATGAACTTAAACTTATAAATTATGTCCCTATAAGTTCTCTTGCATGGATGGTAATGATTGTTGGTTATATTTCTTTTCTTTTAGGGATAATAACAATAATGTCTGCGCGGAAAGCCTTAAACAAAAAAAACAGGGTAAATGTTGAGCATAGCAAATTGTTTTCTAACTTGTTTATTAATGAAGGCAAAAATCTCAAAATAATAGCATATGTTGTATCATTTATTGGACTAATAAGTACATTTTATAATTGGAATGTTTTAATAAATAAATTTGGAAGTATACAAGCGGTTATTATTCAATCTAATATTATTTATCAGATGAGGATAAATAATGAAATAAAAGGCACACTTCCTTACGTTGAAATGTTCCTTTTTGTCGGAATTGTATTATCATCAATATATACAGCTTATAAGAGTAAATTTAGTATCTTGCCAATTATCTCGTTTACGGGGATATTACTTCTTGGAATTGCATTTTCGGGCAGGGCAAATATTTTATTAGCTTTCTTTTTGTTTTTTATTACTTTTATTTTTACACGTGAATTACTGCATCAAAACAATAAGAACAAAAAGGTCTCTAAATATAAATTTGTGGTTCCTTTAATTTTAGTATTGGTTTTATCAATTGGTAGTGTTACAATTATAAGACAATTTAGAGGTACTCTTGAAAATTTTAGTGCAATATCTCCAGCATTAAAAAAATTTAATAAATCTGTAATTATTACGCCCTCTATTTATTTATATTTTAGTTCTGATATTGGAGTTTTGAGTAAATATTTGGAACATGATAATGAAAGAACACGATGGGGAGAAAACACTTTTATTTCCGTTTACAATATACTTTCCAAATTTAATGTAACTAGACGACCGGATGTCTTTTCAAAAGGTTATTACACCCCTGTTTGGAGTAATACAGGTACTTTTTTAAGAGAGGTACACACCGATTTTGGTTATGCGGGAATACTAATATTTCCATATGTGCTTGGATTATTAACTACGTTCTTTTGGGTGAAATTAATTTTTGATTCTGATTTTAGATATTTTATTCCGGTAATATTTTTTTACGCATTAATCGGTTATTCAACGATAATGTTAGTAACTCATTTACCTTTTTGGACCTTTAGTCCGGTCATTTTAATTTTTATTCTAAAGTATTTAGGCGAATATAATGCAAAAATATTGAATAAAAAAAATTGTAAAATCAATCCTTAATTTAACAGATGGTAAATTCTCCTTCAAATCAGATAGTAAAAAACATATTCTATTTAACTACGGGTCAAATCCTCAATTTAATTTTAAGCTTTATTAGCATTACTTTTGCAGCAAGAATGCTTGGAGTTAACGAATTTGGAAAATTTGGTTATTTATTAGCAATAGTGACGGTATTATCTAAAATAGTTGATTTAGGTTTTTCTTCTATTGTTTTTAGAGAATTATCAATTAAAAGAAATTCATTCGAAATGCTTAATTTAGCATTAACTATTAGATTATATATCTTTTTTATTGTAGTAGTATTATTAAATATTTCATCGGTCTTTTTTTCATTTACATTGTTAGAAATATTTTTATTGAATATTTTATTTATAAATGTGATATTTTCATCAAAATTCGTTTTGATTAGGGAATTGTTAGATTTGCCTTTTAAGGTTAATCTAAAAATGCAATATCCAATTATTGCAACAAATATTGATAATATAATATTAATCGTTTTGGTGCTATTGATACCGTTTTTTAAGGATAAACTTTCTGCTTTTGTAATTGGGTATACCATTTCTAATATCCCCGGTTTAATTTTAATGCTTTTTTTTCTAAAGAAAAAATTCAACTATAAATTTGAATTTAATCTAAAATTATATAAATGGCTTCTCAAGGAATCCTTTCCCCTATATGGGTTTATTCTGTTGGATACTATATATCAGCAAATGGATGTCATTTTATTAAAAAATCTTGTAAATTATCACGATGCAGGAATATACTCGGTTTCTATACGGTTAGTAATGCCATTAATTATATTTCCAACTGCAATCATTCATTCAGTCTTTCCAACATTATCAAAAAATAATAGTTCAAGTGAAAATAATAATTTTTTATTGATTAATATGATTTTTAAAGTATTATTTTTTATAAGCTTTGTTTGTGCTCTAATGTTTTTCTTTAAAGCAAGTGAAATTATTACAATTATTTATGGACCTAAATATTCTTTAGCATCTGGGCCAACTTCAATTCTTTTATTTTCTCAAATATTTATATTCTATAATTATTTTGTAATTAATTTAATGGTTGCCTATAAAAAGCAATCATTGGATTTCTTTTATGCAATATTAGTATTAGTAGCTAGTTTTGGTTTTAATATTTTATTTATACCTTCATATTCGTTTATTGGAGTTGGAATTGCAAAATTGGCAACAGCTTTTTTGGGATTTTTATATGCTGCTTATATTTTATATAAAACTGACAAAAAAATTTATTTGTTTAATAAAAAAACTATTATTTGGGCTTTTTGGGCATGGGGTTTCCTTTATCTTCTGTCTTTTTTTGGTTTGGTTCTATTTGCAATTTTAGGAGTAATAGTAATAATGGTTTCTGTTTTTATTATGAAATATTTTTGTGATGAAGAAATAATATTTATCTTTAATATTTTAAGGAAACCAGAATGGGGAAAAAAAATAGTGAAATATGATATAATGAAAATATGGAGTTAAAGAAAATTATGGAAGAACAAAAATGTTATATTTGCGGAAATAAAGCTGAAACAATATTTGGAAACTTACCCGGTTATGTGGAAGGTCTTTTTTATGACATATATAAATGTAATGTTTGCGATACCAATTTTATTAACCATGATAAAATAAATTCCGGTGTTTATGAATTGATATATTCAAAACAAAATATTGCAGGTTATGAAAGATACTTTAATTTTGCAAAAGAAGTAAAACAACGAAAATATCCTTTGGAGTATATGGCTCTATCCGAATCAACATATTTTCCGATTTACGAATATCTGAAAAATAAGGAAAAACTGGATATATTAGAAATAGGTTGTGGTTATGGTTATCTTACCTATTCAATTCATGCCCTTGGCCACAATATTACAGGAATTGATTTGTCAAAAAATGCAATTGAATATGCAAAAAAGAATTTTGGTGAGTTTTATATTAATTCAAGTTTTGAAGATTTTGTAAAAACAAATAATAAGAAATATGATCTTATTATTTCTACTGAAGTAATTGAACACGTTATTAATCCTTTAGATTTTGTGACAAATTCAATTAATTTATTAAAACAAAATGGTAAATTGTTGCTTACAACCCCCAACAAAAATTTTGCTTCTAAGAATTCCGTTTGGTATAGTGATTTGCCTCCAATTCATCTTTTTTGGTTTAGCATAAAAAGTTTTAATTGGATTGCAAATAGTGCAAATTTGAATTGTGAATTATTTAGATACAATAAATACTATCCTAAAAATGAAAATCGTTTTGTAAGATATTTTAGATATAAAAAAGATCCAATTCCAATGTCAGTTTTAACAAAAGATGGTGAATTATCGCAATATTATGTACCTTTAAGGTATTCTTTTAGTAGAGGTATTATAAAATATTTTATACACAAATTCCCTCCAATAAATTATGTCTCTAATTATTTTTATAACTTGTTTATAGAAAAGGATATAACTTTAAGTGTATTTTTTAGTAAAAAGTAAGATTATGCCGCAAATATCAATTATTATTATAAATTATAATCGGTTTGATCTTACAGAAAATTGTATTGAATCGATATATAAATATTCAAAAGATGTTACTTTTGAAATTATTTTAGTTGATAATAATTCTACGGTCGGCTCTTCTAAATTGATAGAAGAAAAATATACTGATATTATTTGGATTAAAAATAATAACAATATGGGTTTTTCTTATGCAAACAATCAAGGGTTAAAAATTGCCGGGGGTAAATTTGTGCTGTTCTTAAATAACGATACTTTATTTATTGAAAACACATTGTTAAAAGTAATTGATTTTTATAAAACTCTTCCCGGTTCTTCATTAATTGGTTGCAAGTTGTTAAATTTGGATCTTAGTCATCAAGATTCTGTTATAGACTTTGATAATATTGCTAATTTAATTGGTGAAAACTTTTTTTTATATAAAATTTTTCCCAAAAGTAAAAAATGGAACAGATTTTATTTAAATAAATATGACATTATTGATGTCAAAGAAGTTGATATAATTAAGGGAGCATTTATATTTGGCGAAAGCAAAATTATTAAAGAAATGATGGGTTTTGATACAAGATTTTATTTTTACAGCGAAGAATGCGACCTATGTAAAAGATTTAAAAATAAACACGGAAAAGTATATTATTATCCTTTAACCTCAATAATTCATTTAGGAGGGGCAACAACAGACAATATGCCGTGGTTTAGTATTAAAAATTTAAGTATCGGTAAAATTCAATTTTTTCAGAAGCATTTTAACGGATTAAAGTTTTATGTTGTTTTATTAATACATTATTGCGGGATATTAATAAGAGTTCCGATATATTTTGTAAGCGGGTTGGCATTGTTAAAATCTAATTTAATTAAAAAAGCATATTTATATTGTAAACTTCTGTTTATCTATCCTAAAAACTTATTCAACTAAAATAACCTTTTCTTTTCAGATTCAAAAATGATATTTACTCAAAATTTATTATATTTATAAATTAATAATATAAAAATGAGTATTATATGAAACGATTTAATGTTACCGGTGTCTGCGTTCCAGCCATGCATTATATGGTTAATATAAAAAATAAACTTTCAATTATGCAAAAATATATTGAATATGGAGACTATTTTTATATTATTAAACCACGTCAATATGGAAAAACAACTACATTGTTTTTATTTGAGCAACTATTAAACAAAGATGAAATATACACTGTTTTTAGTATAAGTTTTGAAGGGATGGGAGATGAAATATTTTTAGATGAAGCGTTGTTTTCTAAAGGATTTTTAAATGAGCTGGCACAAATACAACTTTACGAAGGGACTGAAATATCAAAAAAAATATTAAATGAAGTTGAAAATTGTAATAATTTATCCGATTTATCGAGTTCGATAACAAGAATAATAAAAAATCAAAATAAAAAGGTAATATTAATTATTGATGAAGTTGATAAAAGCAGTAATAATCAATTATTCGTAAGTTTTTTAGGTGTATTAA
The DNA here is from genome assembly GCA_043805435.1 of bacterium. Taxonomy (GTDB): domain Bacteria; phylum Bacteroidota; class Ignavibacteria; order Ignavibacteriales; family Melioribacteraceae; genus JAEXOD01. The sequence goes on along the minus strand of JAZDHY010000077.1, from coordinate 944 downwards.
GAGATAAATACTTAAAAAGAAATCAAGGTAAAGATTTTACATTTTTTAGTGTAATATTAGCAGGAGTACACGATGTTAAAACATTAAGAATAAAAATAAGACCAAATGAAGAACATAAATACAATAGTCCTTGGAATATTGCAACTAATATTGATATTGATTTTACATTTAAACCTGAAGAAATTGTAACAATGCTTGATGATTACCAAGAAGAAACTAAAATAAAAATGGATAAAAAAGAGATCAGCGAAAGGATATATTATTTTACAAGCGGACATCCATTTTTAGTAAGCAGGATTTGTAAAGAAATAGATGAAAAAATATTGCCTCAAAGGGATAACAAAACTTGGATAGTTAAAGATGTTGATGATGCAGTAAAAAGTATATTAAATGAACAAAATACAAATTTTGAAGATTTAATAAAAAATTTGGAAAATAATACCGAAATACAAAAATTTATAAGTTCGATAACATTAGGACAACAAGACTATAATTTTGTTATACTCGATCCAATAATTGAAATATCACAAACATTAGGCTTAATAAGAGAAGAAAATAATAAGGTTGTAATACATAATAGAATTTATTCCGAACTGATTACAAATTATCTTGCAAGTAAATATACACGCCAAAATAATGATTCATTACTGCTAAATAATGCCGTACAAGAATTATTCCTTCGTTCAAACGGTAAATTAGACATGGATAAAGTATTGCTCAAATTTCAGGAAGTGATAAAAGAAAAATATTCGCAAAGTGAAATATTAAAAAGTGATGAATTTTTAGAAAAAGATTTACGCCTTTTGTTTTTAGTATTTTTAAAACCAATAATAAATGGTGTTGGTTTTTCGTATAAAGAAGTTGAAATAGGTGCCGAAAGAAGATTGGATATTATAGTAATTTTTAGAGATGAAAAATTTATTATTGAATTAAAATTATGGTAT
>JAZDHY010000076.1:0-33035 GCA_043805435.1 bacterium | reverse complement strand
TATCAACTTGAACAATTGCATTAGTTGATGAATTGTAATAGAACCAATATTCTAAATTATTATAACTTAAATCACCATAAATCCACATTCCAAATTTAGAACTAACAACACTGCCAATATTTGGTTTTGTTGAATTATGTGTGCGGCAGACTCCATTTATACCTGTAAAAGTATAAGAAATTTTACCAGCTTTTGATCCGTTAACTTTTTTATCTGTAACAATTGTAAAAGTAGTAGCATCCGGATCTGTACCACCTGTACTGCCGCTATTGTTTGGATCCCACCATCCGCCAATTACTTCAAACGGATCTATTACGGTACCGGATTGATAAACTTCAGAATCAACCGTAAAGTTAAATTCATAATCTTGGCCAAGGAATAAACCTTCTGTATCGCCAATGCCTGCTTTTATTTCAAATTTGTACGTTTCATTTGGAATAAGCGGTGTCTGCGGATCAAAGGTTATTTTTCCGGCTGCATAACCATTTAAATCGGCATAAATAGGAACAGAAGAACCATCGGACTTAGTAAATGAAATATTTCCGGGTAATGTACTTTGCTTAATTGGTGCATCAAAAATTGCACGTACATTTACTGTTGTACTTATATTTTTTTGATTATCTTGAGGATAAGCAACTAATAAATTTAACTTTGATCTTGTGTTAAATGTAAAAACATAGTCTTGAGCTAAAAAGACATTAAAAATTGTTTTTGCAGTATTTTTTAATGTTACTTTTATTTCGCTTCCCGTTGGGTAATAAGTAGATGGAGTAAATGTCATTTGTTTATCATCATTTGCCCACACATATGTACCCGAAATAGCCGGTTCAAAAACTAAGGCAGATTGAGTTGAAGCTTTATCCATTTTAATATCAAAATTAAAAATCACATCAGCTTTTAATCTGACACCTTGGGTTAAATTGGCAGGAACGGTTGAAACTATTTGAGGAGCGTTCGGATTTGCCTGCATAATAAGATTTTTATCGGCAAAGATTGTTTTATTAGCAATAACAGTTACCGTTGATGAATCCATTGCATAGTTTTCGGCTTCATAATAAACTTTATATTGTCCGGGAGATAAATTTTCTATTAAAAAATAGCCGTTGTTTTTATCATCGCCATTGTAAACAATATTACCCGGTTGAACTGTTATTTTTATATTATTAACGGGTTTTTTAGCATCACCTAAAGAACTAATATAATAATAAGAAACATTTTCAGCCGGATTTCTAACAATCCCTGCAATACAACCCGAAGTTGACGGAAAATCATTAAAAAATTGTATAAATGAACGAGTAATAGAAATGGCTTCATGTTTTCTATACAAATCGTTCATTAATCGCCACGATTCCGGTATATAATCGTGAAACGATCCTTCCGAAAGTGTGCCGGGTACAGTTAGAGGACGCAATACACCAAGACCGGAAGTATTTCCGTAAAACGAAAAATCTCCTCTGTTTGAAGTACTTGTTGTACGATTTGCGGCTTTTATGTCATTCATTAAATATTCACCCATTGTTTTTGAAGCCGGATATGTTGGAGTAGCATCGTAACCATGGAATAAAATTAATGTGTAATTTGATTGACCGAGATAACCATTGCTATGAATTGAATGGAAATAATCCGCATTCCAATCATTTGCAACTTGAGCACGAACAGAAAGAGCTAAATCATCGGCATCGTTATTTCCTGAACGGGTTAATTTTACTGTTGCACCCTTCTCTTCCAACATTGGTTTTAAAAAATTTGCTTTTGCCCAGTTGGCATCAGATTCCCAAAAACCGGTTTCGGCAACAAATCTATCATTGGCAGCATCGTGTCCGCCATGACCCGGATCAATTACAATTTTTGCACCAGTTAATGTTTGCGAATTTATATTATTTATTAAAACAAATAAAAACAAAGTCATAAATATTTTTTTCATATCAGCCTCATTCAAAACTTAATTCAATTATAAAAATACGGGCATCGTCTGTACAATAAGCAATCTTTTTACCGTTTCCCGAGATATTTGGATATACTTCAATCTGGTTAGTAGTATTTGTTAAATTGTAAGTTTTTGTACCATCAAATGTAGAAACAAGAATATCGGACGATATAATTACTTCTCCATCATCTTTGTCATTCATATATATTACATACTTTCCATCATTATTAAATATTGGAGCGTTGGCATATCCCAATTCGTACAAATTGTTTGTATTAAAATCATTTACAAACGTTCCCTTTCCTGCAAATGTAAATAACAATTTATTATCTGTACTTGTTGAAACCCATATATAATTTCCCGGACCAAATGGCTGATATTCCAATATTTCATTATTTTTATAAATCTTTACAATCTCATTTTCCATCATTGCAAAATTTGGAATTGAACTTTGTTCAATTGCACGAAATTCTTTAATATTAAACGTTCGTGTAACGTATGCGGTTTTTACAATTAAAGAATTTGTTTCGGGTGATTTATAAAAATTCATAAATCTTTCTTTATTAATTAAAACTGTTTTTTGGTTTGTTGTTAAATCATATTTAACTAAACTCGAGTACCTTTTAATCCCCTCAAATTCATCAACCTTATACATAATTTTTGAGCCATCTTCCGAAAATACCGGTCTATATCCTGCACCCGGTTCTTCGGTGATAACCGTTAATGCATTTGTTACAGCATCATATAGCCACAAACCTTTATAATTATCTTTTGTTAAAAGTACTTTTGTTCCATCATAATTTAATGTCGGAAAATAAAAATTCATTCCGGCAACATCTGTCAACTCTGTACTATTAACCACCTTAAGCTCTTGTGACCAAACCATCGAACTAATAAACAACATCACAATTAAAAGTTTTTTCATTCTTTTAACACTCCATTTTTTTAATTAATTATTACATTTAAAATAGTTATTTTTTTACTAAAAAAATAGAAAAATGAATTACATATAATAAGTTATATTGCAATTTTTAATAATTGATGGATAATATAATTATTTTGATGAAATTTTTATTGAATATTATAAATATTGATAATTGATGAAAATATAACAAGTTAGTGAAGTGTAAATACTATTATGCCCTGTACCGATTAATTTATGATAAAAATATAAATATTGCGTTTTATGCAGATGGAATCTTATTTGGCGGAATGATTCAGATAAATGTTGTATTTCCGTTTGCAAAACATCAAAAAGAAGATTTACCCGGATTTTGCATCAGATATTATTATATTCTGTAATCTCTTTATTAATATGAGGTTGTGGCAAATTTAATTGTTTTTTTTATATACATGTAAATATAATTACTTTGGGCTAAATAATTTAATAATAATTTTTTTTCAACTCAGGCTTATCGGCCATATAATTCGGTTTTTATTCCCCATACCATAAACTGTCTGTGTTAAAATTTAAAAACAGCATGAAGTTGATAAAAGATATGGTACGGCTCTGCCGTACCTGAGATCAGTGGTGGCGCATATGGTTACAAACAGGACACTTCTCCGAAGCACATAGGGGGAATGATTATATGCTAAAATACTGTATTACAATATGTTACTATCTGTTTTTAATCCCGGAGGGATGACATGATTATAGCAAAAACGGAAAAAACAATCGTAAAAACCCCATCGGGGTGACATAATTTTTTATACCAAATAGACGTAATTTGATATTTATCCCCAATTTTCACACAGTCTATAAAGGATGTGGTTATTTAAAATCCATACAACTCATTATAATTATACTAATTATGTTATTATCTATCCCCGTTTAAATAACTCCGACATTCACGCTGGGGATTAACGAAACAAACAAAACGGGCTTCAGCCCTGATTCTTTTCCTCACTTATGGGTTTGGATGATTAAAATTTCAACTCTATTGATTTCTATTGCAAAATCGGTGATAATAAAACATAATTATGCCAAATAATCTGTTTATTTACTATCAGCATTAGACGTTAAAAAAACGCCATTTTATTTCCTCTTAATACAATTTCCCCATTATTAGAAAGCAAAAAAAAAAGCTGCCTTAAAAAGACAGCTTAAAACAATAATAATTCAATTTATTAAAAATTCAATGGATATACAAAAGATACCCTTGGTTCAATCCATTTTTGTGGTTCATAACCAATAATATTATCGTCACTATCACGAACAGGCGAAAAAGTCCAATTATAAACCATAGACACTACCAAATAAGGCATTGGTTTGTAACCAACTTCAACAAAAAGATATGATCTTTCATCTAAAGTAAACAAATCTTTTTCATCTTCAATATTAATTTTGTCATAACCGGCACGAACAACATAAGGCAAATCTTTAGGAACAACATCTCCGGTTATATGTAAAGCACCCGATTTAGGTTCTTTATCTAAACGTTCATAACTTCCAATTACTCTAAACAAATCAACAACGTTGGCTTCTAATTCGCCAAAAAAGCCGTTTCCAACAGAAGATTGCAGTAATTGTAATGATTGAATTTTGCTTCTAACCTGACCTGTTGCAGGATCAAAATTAAATCTTTCTGTTTCATACATCGAATTAAAATATGAAGGTAAAAATTCGTCATTATTAAATCTTCTTTCTAATTTTGCGGATAATTCAACTAAACCTAATCCTTTTAATGTAGCACTTATACCGGCTGTTGAGCCGCTTCCATAATTTATAATTTTAGCAAAATCATAATATAGATCTACATTTAACAAGTCATTGCGTACAAGTGGCAACCCAAGGTCAAAACCAAATGCAGACACTGAACCGTCATCTTTTGTAGCTTTAAATTCACCTGAAATTGGATCAATTTCACCTGCTGTTACACCTGAATACTTATTAAAATCAGTAACATAGGTTGCACCAATTTCCAAATTACTAATAACCGGAATATCTTTCATTGAAGTTAATTTTAATGGACGAACATAAGCACGCATACCAAATACACCTGCTTGCGCAAAATTGCTATAAATTGATTCAAATCCGAATTCGTTAAAATCCATATCAAATTGAGCACCAATTTTTCTTGCATCAAACGTAGGTGAGTTATTATACATATACATTAAACTACCATGCCCAAGCGTTGTGTAATCTAAAGTGCCTACTTTTACATAAACAGGATCATGTTTTTGTCCATACCTTGCATATCTTATAATACTTAAATAATCCGATAATTCATTGTAATTTTCTTTTCTCATATTACCTTTTGAATCAATTGCCAGATTAAGATCTAATCCTAAGCCAAAGTTTGCAAATCCAAATTCAGGACACACACGAAGTGCATAAAAAGGCTGGCCATCAACCCAAGTCAAACCTAAGCCTCCCTGCATCAAACCTTCGTTTGGTTTTAGACTGTTTTGAAATTGAGCATTTGTACTAACAACACTCAATAAAAATAACAAAATGAATATTTTTTTCATCTTTTTTCCTGTATAAGTTATTTAATTCATAATTAATAATATTTAATGTGCAACATACAAAATTAAAACTAAAAATTATTTGATTAAAATCATTTTTTTTGTCAAAGATTTTGTTAAAGAGCTTAATTTGTAAAAATAAATCCCGGAACTAAAATTTTCAGAGTTAAATTTATAATTATAATTTCCGGATACTAAACTAATAGACTTCCATTTGGTAATCAAACAACCATTAATATCAAATATTTCAATTTTAACATCTTCGGTTTTACTAATTGAAAATGGAATTGTAGTTTCACCATTAAAAGGATTTGGATAATTTTGAGACAACGAAAAATGATTTAATATAACTTCTTCATCTTTAACATCCGTTACAATTATGCTTACAATAAAAGAATATTTATTTCCGCCATCATTATCCAATTGGTTTAATCTATAATAAAATTTCCCGTTAGAATTTAAAGTTGTATCGTAAAACACATAATTCCAAGTAACATAACTTGTACCATGTCCATCTACAAGTCCAAGGACATCAAAAGTGGTAAAATTTGTATCTAAACTTCTTTGGATTTCAAAACCGTAATTATTTAATTCAGTAGCCGTTCCCCAATACAAAACAACTGTATCGTTTTGCAAATAGGGATAAAAATAAACAAGCTCAACCGGTAAATGATCATAATTATCATATATGTAAATCAGTTTTTTACTCTGTTGAGAAAATAAACTTGTTGTAAATAAAAATAAAAATAGAATTAAATATCCAATAGCAGCTTTCATTTTACTAATATTATTCTTAAACATTAAATAATAAATCCTAAAATTAAATAAATAATAGCGGTTATTACCCCGGCTAAAATTGCATACGGCAACTGCGTTCTAACGTGATCAATTAAATCGGAAGCGCATGCCATTGAAGTAATTAGTGTAGTATCCGAAATTGGAGAACAATTATCGCCAAAAACTCCTCCGCCAAGCGCAGCGGCAATGGTTAAAGACAAATCGGCACCTAAAGCCTGTGCCATTGGTACACCTATTGGAATCATAATTGCAAAAGTTCCCCAGCTTGTACCTGTTGCAAAAGCAACAACACAACCAACTAGAAAAATAATTACCGGCACTAAATTAGGGGTTAACCATGCTTTTGTTAAGCTTGCAATATAAATACCTGTTTTAAGTTCTTTACAAACTCCGCCAATTGTAAATGCAAGTAACATTAATAATGCAAGCGGAATTAATGCCGAAATACCGCTAATAACTAAATCAATTGATTCCTGAACTTTAAATATTTTTTGTGCTCTGTACAAAATTATGCTAACAATAATAGATGTTAAAATTGAAACAAGTACAGATGTTGAACCTGAACCCAACCCAATAGCTTGAATAGCAACACTATACCAAGGTAATGAATCAACATTTTGTACCGAAGGGTAACCGGTAACAACAAGCATTATAGGCATCATAAAAACCATTGTAAAAATAGGGATTAACATATTCATTGCACGTGCAGGTACTCCTTCTTTTCTTTCAGTAGTTAGCACATCAGTAGAAAGAAGAGGTTTTGCTCCGTCGTTCATTAATTTGCCGGTTGTTTTGGTTCTAATTTCAGCTTTTTTCATAGGACCAAAATCTTTTTTAGAAATAATTATTACCGCTACTAATGCAATAGCAATCATAGGATAAAAATTATAAGGGAAAGCACCCATTAAAACTTGGAAAGGATTAGAAAATCCCTGTGCAGCAAGAAGACCCATAATGTAAGCACCCCATGCATTCAGCGGAATTAACACACATATTGTAGGTGACATTGAATGAGAGATATATGCTAATTTTTCACGTGGAATCTTTAAGTCATCACATATTGGACGATAAATTGAACCGACCGTTAAAATATTAATGCTTGTTTCAATAAATACTAACATTCCTGTAAACATTGCCATTAACTGCACTATTACCCTGCTGTTTCCGGCTTTTTTTTCTTCAATTTTTAATAAATAATTATGAACAATTTTAATAAATCCTTCTGCTCCTCCGCTTTTTTGTACAAAAACAATTAATGCACCAACTAAACAGCTAAACATTATTGTTCTTGTATTACCCGCATCCTTAAAAACATCAACTAATGCTTGTACGGTATTATAAGTACCTAATAAAGGATTAAATCCGCTTAATATTAACCAGCCCACCCATATACCAAGTAATAACGAAATAAAAACCTGCTTTGTACGTATTGCAAGAATTATTGCCAATGTTGGGGGTAATAATGACCAAACACCATAACTTTCCATACTCATCCTATTTTATCGTTAAATAACAAATTTTGACCTTACAAAATAATCATTTATTAAAAATAATCTAAATAAATTAATTAATATTATGTTTTTTTAGATTTTAAAAGTGAAGGATATCAAGTAACGCAAAACAGCTGTTATAATTTTATTACAGCTTTTTCATAAGCAAATATTTTTACTTTTTAAACCCATACAATAAAAATATCATCAATTACTTCGGATTCAAAAGATTTATGTTTTGTTTTATCCATTATCAGCAAATATCCATTTGAACAATTTTCGCGAAACATATAATTTTTTAATTGTTGAAGTCCCAAATTATGATATTGTATCCCCCGCCATAATTTAAGCTCTAAAACAAATTTTTCGTTTTTAAAAATAATAACAACATCCAATCTTTTCTCTTCACTCGTTTGCACCTCTTTAAACATAAACCCAACACCGTTGATAATTGGTTTTAAAAATACAAAAAACAGCATTCTTAAGTCATTCTCTAAAAATTCATTACTTTTAAGTAAATCCGATTTACTGTATTTTTCTTTAATAACCTCTTGAAACTTCAGCAATATTTTCTTAAAATCCAATCGCCCGTCAACACTTAAATAGCTGCTTTGATTGGAATTAAAAAACGAAGAGTTTTCATTTATTTGTAATTTTGTTGCCATATAGTCGGTAATTACATCATCATAAATCAAATTATGGATTTTGATTTTCCCGTTTTCTTCTTTAATTAATCCATAAGTCCCTGCAATTTCAATAATAGGCACATTTAAATTATAACTAATCTGCTCGCTCCCCAGTACTAATTTTTCTATTAAATTGTATAATTCAATATTAGTTTCCAAAGCCTTTATTATGGAATCGAAATTTGTATTTTTCGATTTAATAACTATTCTAACTGCTTCTTCAACAAAAAACACATTCCATGTTTCAGGTTTAATTTTTTCATCAATTGTTTTACAAATCAAACTTACTAAAAATGGATTCCCTCCCGTAAAATGGAATATTCTTAAACTTAATTCATCAATATTTTCAATTTTTTTCGTACAATCATTATAATCCACAAGCATTGATTTTATTTCTTCAATAGTAAAACTAAAATCTATGTCCAAATCGTAAGCAATATTCCAAGGACTGTTCAATTTTGGTTCTTCATCTTCATGTATTTTAATCTTTAAGGTTTTTATATCATGAACACCCGCTAAAACCACACTTTGAAAAGTATAATCCTTTCCCATATTTCTTTGAATATATTTGTTCCGCAGCATACCTAAAAAATCTAGGAATAGCTGATTATTACTGCTTTTATCAACTTCATCAATTAATAAAAAAACCGACTTCTTAGAAAAAAGAACGAAATCTGTAATAAATTCACCTAATTCATGGAAAGTATTAATTTTTTTATACGATTCTAAATATTTTAAATAATTGCCATTTTTATCAAATTTAAATATACTTTTCAGCAAAATTATAAAACCATTAATAAAAGTATTGGCATCTTTGTAAACTTCATTTCCTAAACCTTCAAAACTGGTGCTTAAAACAAGATATTTATCATTTAATTTTAATTTATTTTCAATTAATGCCAATGTTGTTGTTTTACCATATTGACGCGGTTTGCTAATAAATAGATATTCCCCATTTTCCATTGGGTTTAATATCATATTAATTTTATTTTCAATATTAACCATATAATTTTTTGAAGGAATACAGACACCGGAGGTATTAAAATATTTATTCACAAAGCTACCTTCATTTATTAAAAACATTTTATTAAAATACACATTATTTTAAAAGAAATCTATAATTATAATAAACACATGCTTTTTAAATAAAATAAATCCCATCAAAAACAAATTTGAAAGGATTTTTAATTTGCGGAAAAGGGGAGATTCGAACTCTCGATACGGTCGCCCGTATAACGGTTTTCGAGACCGCCGCATTCAACCACTCTGCCACCTTTCCGAAAATAAATAGATAAGTAAAATACTAATTATTATCACTTATTTCAACAAAATATATTAAATTTTTCATTTTTTATAATTATTTTTTAAAAATATAAATAATTGAGTTTAATTTTCAGATTTTTATTAATATATTTGTAAGCTTGATTTACGGATAGGTGCAGGAGTGGTTGAACTGGCACGCCTGGAAAGTGTGTGTACGCCAAAAGTGTACCGTGGGTTCGAATCCCACCCTCTCCGCCAATGGAAAAAGCCCAAATCTAATTTGGGCTTTTTTTATTTTTTTAATTCAAATCAACTAAAAATTCTATTCATTTTATTTTATAAGTCAACTCCTCACCCAATAAATATAAGTTTTTTAAGTTTATAATAGTATATGTTGGTAAAGCACTCAAACTTACTGTTTTGTTACCTAAATTAAACAAACTGTTTTCTAAAACAAACGGATAAAAATTCAGATTATCCCCTTCTTCAATTATCAAAAACAAACTTTTTTCATTTTCATAAAAATTTATAAATCTGCCGTCCCCTGAATATTTTTGTTCGTTTTTTATTTCATTATCTTTATTGTAAGTAACTACATTATTACCGGCTAAACCAACAACAACATCTCCGAAATTAACAGCTTTATCAAATTTATATAAATCCGTTTCTTTAGTTATTTCTAAATTATCATTAATAAATAATGTTGTATTTACGGCTGTTCCGTTATTATGTTTTATACCCGATATAATAAGTTCTTCATTAATTAGGTTAAAACAAGTAACAACCGAAATTGGATATGTTCTTTTAACAAATTGTTTTGTTTTAATTTCTATCTTATATAATGTGGTATTTTCTAAAACATTTTCAACCGCAGCCGGATTTGTAACATTACGGACTATATAAACATTTTCTTCATCTATTGATATTATATTTTGTGTTTCTGTATCAAATTCATAACCATCCGAAAAATTTAATGTTCTTATTTCATTATTTTCCCAAACAGATAACAAACTTGAAGCCGGGTCAAAAATAACAACTACACCGTTATTATTAACCGAATACATTTTTGCCGGATAATCTCTGTAAATTGTATCTTGAAAAGAAGCTACTAGATTATATTTGCTGTTATAAACAAAGGAATTAAGTAAACTTAGTTCCGATTTTTCTGCAAATTTATAATTCTGAATAATCGTAAAATTTTCATCTTCCGAAAATTTAACTTTTTTAATGCCCGTTATATTTTTATCAAAAACCACATTATTATCAATAGATATTTCAAAATTATCTTTTTCAATAACTACTTTATAACTGTTATTTTCAAAAAAATTGCCTTCAATTTGTTCAACTGCAAGACTTTGAACGTTATTTTGAGCAGAAATTTGAACGGATATAAAAATTAATACTATATATATTTTATTAATTATTCTCATTTTTATTCCTAAATAAACTTATCAGTTCTTTTAATTATTTTTAAAATTTCTTAATTACGCAAATAATCATTTGATACTATTTTAATAAAGTCATTTTTTTTGACTGAATAAAATTACCAGCTATTATTCTATAAACATAAACACCACTTGCAAACTTTGAAGCGTCAAAAGATACCGAATAATTGCCTGATTGCTGTTCTGTATTTACTAAACTTGCTACTTCTTTTCCTAAAACATCATATACCTTTAAACTAACTTTGGAATTAACGGGAATTTGATAATTAATAACTGTTGTAGGATTAAACGGATTAGGGTAATTTTGTGATAAACTAAAATTATTAACAACAACATTATTATTGTTATCTTCCACATCGGTTAATATGCCAAAATATGTAAAAATTGATGTCATTAGATTTTTACGCATAGTCAAATCCCCTATCGTCTCAAAAGGAAATGACATAAAAACCATTTGTCCGGTTTTATTTGGATTAGCAAAATTACCTGTATATGCAACTCCGGCGGTTTTACTATTATTATAAATTAACACTTTTTGACTTCCGTTTGCAGTATCAATAACATCGGGATAATCTTCAGGATAAGGTGAACCGGCTGTTGTAATTCCATACGATAAATTAACACCTGTAAAAGCAGAACCTTCTGCCCCGTTTACAATTTTTGAATTTGAATTATCCTCAACATATTTAGCTTTTAGATATTCTCTTAAAAACTTTGTACCATTTGTAGTTGCTGTTGATGCACCTTCAAGATCCCATGCAATTTCAGAGCCTGACACAAATAATTTACCGCCATTATCCAAATATTGCGAAACTTTAGATTTTTCTGCATCGCTAAAAGTTTTGTCTGTTGCCGATTCGTCTCCAAGCATCCATAAAACAGCTTCATAATTATTTAAGTTTATTGCGCCATTTTCAACTTGAGTGTTATGTGCACAATCGTAACTTAAATCAAAAGCTTCGCTGTATCTAATAATAAAATCATGCGATTGATAAGCCCAGCTTCCCCCGCTTCCAAATCTATTAAATCCATCTACAATAAGTATTTTTTTATTGTCATTTTTAATTCTAATTCCATATACATCCGAATTAATACTTAAATTTGCAATTGTTGAAGAATCAACCGCATTAATCATTAAAAACAATGGATTTTGAGAATTATACTGATATTGTTTTTCGGTTAATTCATTTGTTAAGATGTTTTCATTTTCTCTTAAACTAAATGTTGAACCCGTTTGGCTATAAAAAAGTCTGTATCCCTTTAAGTCGTTATCAACCGGTTTTTTCCATGCAATTGTAAAATAACCTAACGAGTCCTGCCTTATATATTTTAAATTAGATTGCCCCGGTGCAATAAGATCTATATCGGTAGTAGCAACATTAACGTAAACTGTATCGGCATTACCCCTTGTATCCTTTGCAAAAACCATCAATGTATAATTGCCATAAGGATATTGAGTTACATCCCAATAACTATTACTAACCACCTGTGTGTTTCCAATATTTGTAGCACCTGTTCCGTTTGTTACAATATAAACATGTGTACTTGTTGTAGCTAACGGCCTAAAATAATTTACATTTACATAAGAATTATTGGGGATATTGTAGTATCTATACCTCATACCGTCATCAGGCGGATTATAGACTACCGTTTGTCTATCTTCACTTAATATTTTATAGCCTAACTCATAAGTTCCGTTATTACTATTTGATGAGGACGGTCCGGTAACTTCTTCCACATGTACAATTATATCCATTTTATTGCCAAGTGAACTTGCACCAACCAAAGTTTCACTATTATCAAGGTAAAATTTTATGCTTCTAATAAAGGGTTTCCAAGTATCGTTAAACGGTGTTAATCCACCATTCGGTCTTATTGCGTTAATATGTCCGCTGGTTACTGTTCCTCCTAATCGGTACTCTACAAAATGAATGTGGTCAATTGCAATTTTTGCTATCTGCTGGCCTACAACAACTGCCTGCCCAACATTTACCGTTGGACGGCAATGATAATATGTTATGTTTTTAGATTGTCCGTTAACTGTAGCAGTAACACGAACATACGAATCGTAACCTGTTCCCCCGTCATCGTATGCAACTGCAACAGTACCCGGTAATACTGCCAATACGGGGGTTCCGCCCGGATTCCCAATATCTACTCCGTTGTGGTAATGTCCGTCAACACTTGTACTTCGGTATTCACCAAAAGTCCCTCCAATTCCTCTTTGTAATGTCATTGGGCTTAAAGGCCAAGGATATTTAGTAGTATCGGTTTGTGCCGCCACTTCCAAAGAAATTAATAAAAATATAATCAAAATAATCTTACTGTTCATAATCACCCTTGTTAATAGTTTCAAAATTTGATTAAATAATTTTCATAACATTTAAAGTATACTAAACTTGATATATTCCTTTCCCAATTTATAATTATAATTTGTTTTTTCAAATGGTTTTATATCAAAAACAATAAAGACTAAAAAAAGAAGTTTATTTAGATGTATTTATTTTATTAAATTTTATGTTTTTAATCAATTATAATTAAAACCATACTCAATCTAAAAAATATTTTTTTTCAGGAAGAAATTCAACTTTTTAACATGTAACACTTTAAGCACTATAACATCCTCAAATGAAATAATATTCATTTATAAGCTATTGAACATGAACTTTAATAAAATAATTGCACAAATCGATTTTTTAGAACCCTCAAATCCTTAGCACCTGTGGAATCAATATTCATAATTTTTATAAAATGTTATATAATCATAATCAAGGTAATTCTCTAATCATTTTAAAATAGGTTCAGACAATTTTAACAAAATCATTAAACACAGATGACGCTGATTAAAACTGATTAACACAGATACCATAAACCCAAAATCAGCGTAAATCAGACTCATCTGCGTTATCTATGTTCTATCATTTTTGCAGAGTTATAAAACAAATATCATGGTAATCATAAAAATTAAAAAAAAATCACAGTTCAGACAATATATTTTTTACCTTACATAAAAAGTCTCCATAATTCCCCTTGCACCTCACAATTATTATCCATAATTTAGTAATTATTAAATTACCAATGAGATTGTTATGCGCCAAACAAAATATTTATTGTTATTTTTCTTTTTAATTATTCACACTGTTTATAGTCAAATATCTTCTTTTAACGAACCAACCACTGTGCAGTTTTTAAATAATCAGCAATCACCTCTTTTGTTAGGTGCCGGTTTAATTGGTGCCGCAATTCCGCAGGATAATGCAAGCGGTTTTTATTACAATCCGGCGCAGCTTGGATATTTTGCTAACGAAAACAATTTTTCCGTATTTTTTATGCCACAAAAAACGGAATTAATTCCGGACATGTCTAGCTTAACATTTAACTCCTTTAGTATTGCTGCGGGATATAATTTTAATAAAAATAAAAACGGTTTACCGCTATCAATCGGAATTGGCTACATTCACAACAAAATGGATTATGGAAGTTTTAAACGTACAACTTTACCCGATTTTGAAATAGTAGATTCTTATGATCTTTTTGAATCATTCGATTGTTTTAGTGTTGGCGCTAGTTTTGATTTTTATTTGCTTTTTAATCTTGGTTTTTCTGTTAAATCGTTTTCTTCAAATGTTGCAATAACAACAATGGATATTCCAATTGAAAGCAGTGGTACTGCATTTGATTTTGGAGTTATGATAACAGCACCTGTTTCAAAACTCCTTTTTAATAATTATAAATTTGATTTGGGTAATAACACATTTATTAGGCCAAAAACTGATTTTACTTTAGGTTATTCTCTAACAAATGTTGGAAAGGAAATTACAAGAGACTTTGATCTACAGGATAATGTTGTTTATATGTATGAACCAATTGAAACCCAACCGATTCCAAGAACCGCTAAACTTGGTTATACCTTTAATTTTGGTTTTGAGTTAGCCACAAAATCCATAACTTTAGATATTTTGCAATATTCTTTTACTGTAGAAGCTGAAAATTCACTTATTAATCCATACTATATATATGGTATAGAAGAGGTTGAAGACATGCCTTTTAATCCTTTTTACAGAGGTAAATACGAATATAAAAATATTATGGGTGATATTAATGTTGGTAAAAATCTTATCCGGTTAAAAGGTGATAAAAATGTAATTGTTCATAAAGGCCACATTTTTAAATTTTTTGAAACATTAACAATTGTTACAGGACGCTTAAACGGCAAAAATTATAATAGCTCAAAATCAAGCGGTATCGGTTTTTCTACAAAAGGTTTGTTTAAACTGCTAAGTGCCGGTACTAATAACCCAACAATTAATTATATTGCCAACCATTTTGTTTTGGAATATTATAACACTTATACTTTTATTGATACCGATTATGAAAGAAATTATAAAGGTTTGGTTATAAGTTATAAAGGGTTTGAATTTTAATATCCAGTTATGCTTAATAATAATTATTAAAAAACAACTATTACCAAAGCGTAAAAAATCTTAATTTGTAAAAACAACTATATTACTGCATTATTGTTTTTACGCCACATTCAGTTCATATAAATGTTTCTGGAAATTGACAAATAACGAACTTATGTTGGCTGTGTCACCTAACACTTCTTTTGCATCTTCAAGGGATTGATATTTATTAGTTAATAATACCGGCAGCTTGTCTTGGTCAAGTTCATCAACACCCGATTCGATATATTTGCTTAATACAAATTCAATAAATTCTTTTTGTTTTGGGTTTAATAATGCAAAAATAGTTGCTTCGGCAGCATTTACCCGTTCTTCTCGTGTCATTGTTTTTATTTCACTATTAAACACATACTCCAACACATCAAACAGGTCACTTTTTTCTAAACTCACTAATTTTTGTAATGAAAGTAAATCAGACTTACTAAATCCCGCCTCATCAAGTTTTGTTAATAGTGTACGCCGTGTTAATGGATTTCCCCAGATTTTACATAATTCCGCTTCATCGGTAAATAGATCGGGTAATTTGCCAAACAGGTTTTCCATAAATTCGGTTACGGATAAAATTTTTCCTTCCGGACCCCAAAATGACGTAGCAATTATGTGTTTAATTTCTCTTTCTTTTCCATCACGTAATTTAACTTTCACTTTTTTTATACAAACACATGGTCGCTGCCCGCATTTAGCACATGGTAAAGGAGGTTCTTTTTCACATTCACAAGGCAGTTTACCGCATATTTGACATGGTTTTGGCTCTGATTTTTCACAAACACAAGGCAGTTCTCCGCATTTTGGGCAAGTATTTACTTCCACAGGTTCACCATCCCACTCCGGATCTGCAAAATGAAGATAAGCGTCCACAAAATCGTAAATAGTAAAATACTCTTTCCCTTCAAATAAACGTGTTCCGCGACCTATAATTTGTTTAAACTCTATCATTGTATTAATAGGCCTCATTAAAACTATATTACGGATATTCCTTGCATCAACTCCGGTTGATAATTTTTGCGATGTAGTTAATATGGTTGGTATTAATCGTTCATTATCTTGAAAGTCTCTTAAATATTGTTCGCCAATTTCAGCATCGTTTGCCGTAACACGAACACAATAATTTGGATCTTTAGATTTTTTTAATTGATTTACAAAATCACGCGTTATTGCTGCATGATTTTGATTGGCACAAAAAATTATAGCCTTTTCGTTTTGATTGGCTTCATCCATAAATATTTTTACGCGTTCTTTTTCTCTTGCCAATATTTCAATGTTTTTATTAAAATCGGGTTCAGTATAAAGCCTGCCTTCTTCAATTTCTCCTTCAATAATTTGATCGTCACTAACGTACATATAATCGTCAATTGTGGTTTTAATTCTTTTTACTTTAAATGGAGTTAAAAAACCGTCATTAATTCCCTCTTTAAGCGAATAAACATAAACAGGTTCACCAAAATATTTATAAGTATTAATGTTGTATGTACGTTTAGGTGTTGCTGTTAAACCTAATTGAACGGCAGGAGAAAAATATTCTAAAATCCCTCGCCAGTTGCCTTCATCATTTGCTCCGCCTCTGTGACATTCATCTATTATTATAAAATCAAAATAATCAGATGGATAGCCGCCAAAGTAAGGAGCCGGATTACCCTCTTTATCGGTACCTGTCATAAATGTTTGAAATATTGTAAAAAATATATTTCCGTTTGTTGGTACGTTTCCATTTTTAACAATTTCTTTTGGTTTAATGCGTATTAAAGCATCTTCGGGAAATGCAGAAAAATTGTTATATGCCTGATCTGCCAAAATGTTTCTATCGGCCAAAAACAAAATACGTGGACGGCGGGTAATTAATTGTGAATTATGAATGGTAAATTGTGAATTGTTGTTTTCTTTTAATTTATCATTTTTAATTGATAATTCACAATTATTAAGGTTCCAGCGCGATTGAAATAATTTCCATGCAATTTGAAAAGCTATTGGTGTTTTACCCGTTCCCGTGGCTAATGTAAGTAATATACGTTTTTTATTGTTTGCAATTGCTTCAAGTGTATTATTTATTGCAATTTCCTGATAATATCTTAATTTCCATGTTCCGCTTTTATCTTCGTATGGAATAGAAGCAAATTTTTCGCGCCAATTGTTTTGTACTTCAAATGTTTTATTCCATAATTCAAGGGGAGTTAAAAAATCGGTTACGGTTTTTTCTTCTCCTGTTTTTAAATTAATTAAATAAATTTCTTTTCCGTTTGCGGAATAAGCAAAGTCCAAATTCATTTTTGCGGCATATTGTTTGGCTTGTCCCACTCCTTCGCCAACCTCTACATCACTGCTTTTGGCCTCAATTACCGCAAGTTTAATTCCTTTATATTCTAATATATAATCGGCTTTAAGATTTTTACTTCGTAAACCGCCAACTTGTATTTTACCTTCGGTTATATTAAATTCTCTATAAATTTTTGAATTTTCAAAAACTCCCCATCCGTTTTGTTTTAACTTTGGGTCAATAAGTTCCGCTCTTGTTTCAGCTTCATTCATAATAATTGTGAATTATAAATTGTGAATTATAAATTGTGAATTATAAATTATTTGTGCTTTTTGCTTCATTGTAACATAAGAATTAAGAATTACTAATTATTTGTATTTAGCTTTACTTGTTATTATTATTGACGCCAATAGTTTTATAATTTCTTTGATATCGGTTTCAATTGAATTATAAAGTTTTTCGTCAATATATTTTGATTGATATATCAATTCTAACCAATAGTCGGTTTCATTTGATTCTTTTTGAGCTATTGCCAATTTATGTATGAAATCTAATTTACTTTCTGCATGTTCCGATTCCCTGATTAATGCACCAATAGCCGTTCCGCTTCTTAAAACCTGTTTACTTAAAACGAACTCATTATATTCTTTTTGCATATATTGTGATAATTTAATAATTCGCAACGCAAAATTAAACGATTTCTCTTTTACAACATTATCTTTCAAAATTCACCATTCATAATTTATAATTTATAATTTATAATTCATAATTATCACAATTCCCCTTTAAACGCTTTTTCCAAAATACTTTTTTTTAATTCTTCTAAATCTTCTATTTCCTTTTTATATATTTCTTCTAATTTTTTGGTCTCATTCCTCATTTTATCTAAACGGTTGACCATGTATAGTTGGACATTTATTGAAGGGAATGGAATAAGCATATTCTTCAAATCATTAATTGAAAGATTCGGTTGCATCAAAGTGTTCACGTGATCTAATACATATTTAAAAACATCGGCTGTAGTTAAGTAGTAATACAAATAACTTTTATTTACAATTCCTTCGTTAGGAGCTAATGCCGCTACACGCTGATTAACCAAAGAACCATCATAACTTTTTGGGACAACGGCAACTTTCAAACCTGTAGAAATAATAGTACGAGTTAAAGCTATCACAATGTTCCCTTCTTTTACTAGAACATCCTTACATATATCTTTACGTTTTTCAGGTAAGTAATCGCTAGTTCCTTCAATAAATTCTTTTACACCAACATTAGTGATTTTTATTGATTTAACAGAATTAGTAGCATTAAATTCTTTGCTTGGGAAAGCATATCCATTAATAATGGTTGCAATTAATTTTAAGCATTTCTCTTCCCAACCCGCACCCTTATTTTCAAAAATATTATTCAAATAACTTTCAAAAAGTTCTTTTGCGTTTTTCAGGTTCCTTTCGGCATTGTTTTTTGCTTTTGCTATTTCGGTAAAGGCTTCATCTAAAATGACAACTATTCGTTTTTGTTCATAAATAGGTGGAAGAAGAATTTCTGTATTTTTAGCATCAATAATCGTATATGTATTAACCGTCGCTCCGGTTTTTTGGGCAATTTGTTTTTTTAAACTTGGTGTTTGAAAGAAGTATTCAATGAATTTAGAATTTATTTCACTCTTCTTTTTCAACCAAATAATATTCCCATCCTTAAAATAAAACTTATGATTTTTCCTAACGACATAACAGATTCCTAAAGTACCAACTGCTGTTATCATTATATCTCCCTCACAAGGGATTCCATATTTCGCAGCGTAATTGGAATACATCTCTTTTGAGATAAATAATTCATTATCAACATAACCATCTTTCGATAATTTTACAATTTCTCTTGCTCTGTAAAATGGAATTCCAGATTGTTTCCATTCGGCTTGATAAACTCGTTTACTTGAAGTTATTTCAAATAACTCACCCAATTTCTTTATTTCCCAATTAGCTGTTTTAGAAGTATCACTAAAATAAAATTCTTTTCCTACTCTATTTATATGTTCCTTAAGTTTATCGTTTTTCAAATCGTCATAAACAGATATATCAAAAGTATATGGTAAAAGCAATTCATCAAGTTCATCATAAATATTTCTAAGTTCTATAAGAGTTATATTTTCGCCAAATATTGTCAGGTCAATATC
The DNA here is from genome assembly GCA_043805435.1 of bacterium. Lineage (GTDB taxonomy): Bacteria > Bacteroidota > Ignavibacteria > Ignavibacteriales > Melioribacteraceae > JAEXOD01. The sequence goes on along the minus strand of JAZDHY010000076.1, from coordinate 13,068 downwards.
CGAACCGGCACGGTAATTTCCTTTGGCACGCGAACCGTATATTACCACTTTTTTTATTGATGTGTGTTGTTTAAAAACGGAATGTATTTTATTTATAACAATTTCACTTAAACCAAAATTATTATTCATTACCCGCTCTATCCGCTAATTCAGTAAATTTATGGGCAAATTCTTCAAAAGCAGGATAAAAATCATCCATTATTTCGGTAAATACAGCTTCGGCATAATCTTCATTATAAGTATGAGATGTTAAATTTCTTGCTTTTATCATTTCCATCCAAACTTCACCATTTTTTATAAGTCCTACTTTAAATGCTTCACGCGTGCTGTCTTTGGAACCAATAATATCCATTATGCCTTGCTCTGTAAGGTAATCTTTTAATACATTCCAAGCCAGTCCGTGTGAGTATTCAAAACATTGAATAGCACCTTGTTTTTCCAGTTTGGAAAGTTCTCTTTTGCTATATTCTTCAAAAGCCGATTTTAATTCCCTAAACGCTTTTATAAAATTGTTAAACCTTTGTATCCATCTTATATCTTCGTTCATAGTTACTCCGTTCAAATACCAATTTGCAATACATATTATAATTTCTATCTTTAAACCATTGTGTTGACGTCAGTAAAATGTTTCTCTATCGGAATACAATAAACCGATATGCTTTTTTTTGCTTTCTCTTCAATATAATAACACCAAGTCAATTTGCTGCTCAGTGCGTATCAAATCAAAAAATAACACAACATATCGCTTTATTAATTATTTCATTTTCTTCACCAAACCGGTTCATATATTCCTTACTTATAAAATATAATTCATAATTCATAATTCATAATTCATAATTCACAATTCATAATTCATAATTCACAATTCACAATTCATAATTCACAATTCACAATTCACAATTCATAATTCACAATTCATAATTCACAATTCATAATTCACAATTCATAATTCATAATTCATAATTCATAATTCATAATTCATAATTCATAATTCACAATTCATAATTCAAAATTCATAATTCATAATTTTTTCAATCTTTTTAAGAATCGTTTTGCTTTCTTCATCCAAATTTTTCATCTCTTCCAAAATTTCTTTTGGCTGGCGTAAAGCTGTTTCTTCTTTTTTGTTTGGGTTTTTAGCACTTAGGTCAAAAGTATCTTTATCTATTTCTTTTATATCAATCGTCCACGAGTTTTCACTATCAGCATTTGTTTTTTGCAATTCAAGAAATTCCGCCAAATCTTGTTCATTTAAGGGGTTTGTTTTCCCCAAGCTTCTTTCCAAATTAAGCTGATAATACCATATTTTTTGTGTAGGTACTCCTTTTTGGAAAAACAACACCACAGTTTTAACTCCTGCCGTGAAGACTTTTTGTGGTAATTCAAGAATCGTGTGCAAGTTGCATGAGTCAAGTAGACTTTTTCGTAATCTAGAAGCATCGTCATTACTTAGGAAAGTATTTTTTATAACAACTCCCGCTTTTCCGCCAGCTTTTAATATCTTTATGAAATGCTGTAAAAATAAATATGCGGTTTCGCCTGATTTAATTGGGAAGTTTTGTTGTACTTCAGCACGTTCTTTGCCCCCAAAAGGCGGATTGGCTAAAACAACATTGTAACGGTCTTTTTCTTGTATATCGCTTAAGTTTTCGGCAAGTGTATTTGTATGTATTATATTTGGTGCTTCAATACCGTGCAAAATCATGTTCATAATGCCAATAATATAAGCCAGCGATTTTTTCTCTTTACCGTAAAATGTATTTTTTTGTAATGTTGTTACATCGGTAGTAGTCAGTTTTTTTGAGTGTTTTAAATATTCAAAAGCTTCACATAAAAATCCTGCACTGCCAACAGCTCCGTCATAAATTTTATCTCCTATTTGTGGTGCCACAACTTTAACAATTGTTTTAATTAATGGCCGCGGAGTGTAATATTCGCCTCCGTTGCGTCCTGCATTGCCCATATTTTGTATTTTAGATTCATACAAATGGCTCATTTCATGTTTTTCAGCATGGGTTCTAAACCTAAGCTGGTCAATTAATTCAATAACACCGCGCAAATTATAACCGCTTTGTATTCTGTTTTTTAATTCGCTGAATATCTCGCCAATTTTGTACTCAATAGTATCGGCACTTATTGCGGAAGTTTTAAATTTTTTAAGATAAATAAACAGTTTATTATTTACAAAATCAGTAAGGTCATCACCTGTTAAAGATTTTTTAAAATCTATTTTCCCTTCTTTATCTTTAGGTGCCGCCCAAGTATTCCATTGGTATTCAGTACTAATAATATTATTATAAGTCTTTCCGGTAAGTTCGGCTGCGGTTTGTTTATCTTTTTCTAAATCATCTAAATATTTTAAAAATAAAACCCACGAAGTTTGTTCAACATAATCTAATTCGCTTCCACAACCGGCATCTTTGTGCAGTATATCATCAATATTCTTAAAAGTTTGTTCAAACATAATTATTTTATTCTTTTTGTTTTATAATTCATTGGCAAAACGAGGTAAAATTTCTTTTTATTCCCTCTTAATGCACATTAGAATAATTTTGTATTTATTAATATAAAACAAAAATATAAAAATTTTGAGTTTAAACATACAATTATTTACAAATATTCAAATAATTCCTTCTTAAATTAATTTATTCGTCTATTCGCGGGGATTAAAAGCTGTATATTAAATTTACTCCAATATGAATTGTGAATCTAATATAATATGTTTTATTGGTGCCCGAACTTTACAGATTTTGGGAAAATTAAACAATCAACAAAAATTTAATAAAACAACAGCCTAATTCATTAAACACAGATGACACTGATTAAAACTGATAAAAACAGATACCATTAACCCAAAATCAATGTAAATCAGTCGCATCTGCGTTATCTGTGTCCTATTATTTTTGCAGAAGAAAAAATAGCTCTCTACGGCTTAAACCAACTGTTAAAATAATTATTTAGCTAAAATCATTTTTTTAGTTAATGTATTAACCCCGTTATATTTAATACTGTAAAAATATATGCCGCTGCTTAAAGTATTTTTAACTGAACTGCCGTTAAATTGAACACTGTGTGTGCCTGCACTTAATTCTTCATTTATTAAGGTGGTTATTTCTTTTCCTAAAATATCATATACTATTAGTTCTACATTACCACTATTTGGAATGCTGAAGTTTATTGTTGTACTAGGATTAAAAGGATTTGGATAATTTTGATTTAATGCAAATTGGTTTGCATTAATTAAAGTATTTTCATCGTTAATCCCGGTAATTATTAAAGTTTCAAAACCTTCAATAGGATAAGAAGAAAAGTGCTGAATTAATGCCATATCGGCAGCAACAATTCGGTAATTTAATTTATATTCCTCAGACAAAACACTCCATTTAGGAATTACAGCTGAAAATATATCGTTTTTATTATAATCCAATAACAATGAGTCAATTTGAGTTGAGTCAGATCCATTTGAATAATAATAATATATTTTTGCATAATCTATATATGTATAAGATTTGGTTGTATCAAAGTTAGGATCGTTTGCGGAATATTTATGGTTTATATTAAAACGTAAAAGATTATTATTAGTTATTGAAACATCTAAAAAACTTATTACCGGCTTAGCTGAATCGACATAAACAGTACCATCTGCTAATATGCACCCAATTAAAGTGGATAAAACTCCTGATGCAGGTGTACCTCCCCCGGCATAATCAAATTCGTAAGAGGATATCATCCCTATATTGTTCATAAAAAACGTTTTATCCCACATGTGACTATCAAAATAAATATATCTGCCTAAACAATCTTCTTCTCTGTCAAAAAACGATAGTCTCTCGCTGATCATATTATTCCAATCATAACTCCAACCAACCGGTTTTGAGAAATCCCAATATTCGGAATTATGTGTTACAGATGGATTTGTAGAATACCACAAATATCTTACTACTTTAGTTTCAGGATTATAATTTGCGGGACCTATCGGAGAATTAAAGTAAAATAAATAACCTTCATAAGTTGATGTGTCGGTAATTTCAGCTAATTTTAATGAGTAGGTTGTTTTAATTTCAGCAGGCCACATTGTTTGACTTTCACTTTGAATTCTATACTGCCATTTGTTGCCAATTGCTAATGGAAAATAACAAGTATCTTCTTTTGTGTTTTGAGCATAACTAGAAATTGCAGAAATTATAATAAAACAGAGTATTATAATTTTTTTCATTTTTCCTCCAGATCTATTATTTTTATAAAATTATTTATTGTGTAATTTCAATATTTTCAATTGATAGAGATGTAAATTTATCGATATTGTACTGCCATTTATTCCCAAATACTAAGGGATAAAAAAATGTATCAACTAATTGAGCAAAAATATCACCTAACAACAAAAAAATAAACGGAAAAAATAATTTTTTAATTTTACCTCAACTTTTGATATTGCACTAAAAATAGTAAGGTGCGGAAGCCAAAAAAAATTTAAATATTCCACACCTGTTTTTCTATAAATTAAATTTAACAAAATATTATTTATATGTCAATAGTTAAAAGAAATACCCAATAAAATCATTAAAAAAATGGTCAAATAATTTTCTAATTAAAGAATTTTACAGTACTTCCCGCCCAACAATTTCTGCTGCAAAAGCCACATAATTTTTACAGGTGTGTAAAGTTTTACTGTTATTACATTGTTCATCAGGTGTACTGTTTATTAATTGTTCCTGTATGGAAAGCAGTTCGCCGCAATTATATGTACCCATTTTATCCTTAAATATTTTAGCAGTACGTTGTACAGCATCGTAGTTTGTAGCTTTAGCTTCTTTATTATTTACATCGGTAGCAGGATAATGTAATCCTAATGTTAAAAACATACCCGTAACCGCACCGCAAACTTCGCGTAATTTACCCATTCCCCCGCCAAACGAAGAAGCTAATTTTGCCGCAAGTTCCGGCGTAATTCCGTAAATATCCGCATAAGCCATAAATACCGATTGCGAACAATTATAACCCGCTTCAAAATTTTTAAATGCCAAAGCAATTCTTTTTTCCAATTCATCACTATTATACATACTGTTATCTTTTTATTAATAATCATTTAAATTAATTTAAGCTTTAAAAATACAAAATTTTTAATTCAATATTAACGTAAAACCCAAATCAGTGTAAATCAGCCATTTCTGCGTAATCAGCGTTCTATTATTTTTGCAGAGAAATAAAAAAAAGCAATATCATAATAATCACAGAAATCAAAAAAATCACAGTTCAGACAATTTGAAACACATATGTCATTAACCCAAAATCAGTGCAAATAAATCACACCTGTGCAATATGAATTCATTACTTTTATAAAATACGGGACGAGTCCAAACCAAATTACCGAATACTCATGATACCTGCTTGTTTTATAAACCCTTGAAAAGGGTTTCATATCATTAGAAAAATTCAACCGAAGAGCATTACGACCCCTGAAATGGGGTCGCATAAAACATTGTCCAAACCGAAATTATGTAATTTTTATGACTACCAAAATCACAAAAATCACAGTTCAGACAATTTTAATACATAAAATAAATAAACAATAAACTTATAACAGCAATAAAAAACCACAAAATAATACCTAATACCAAAGGTTTAATACCCACTTTTTTAATAGTTGCACGCGATAATCCCGCACCAATAAAAAAAAGTGTTAAAGTTAAACCCTGTCGTGCAACTGAAACAATACCGTGTGTTAACACCTTAGGAATTGCCAAATAAGTATTTATAACCATTGCCAAAACAAAAAAGATTATAAACCAAGGAATTATTATTTTATCCCCTTTGGATTTAAAATAAAAGGATGTAAATACCGAAAGTGGAATAATCCATAAAGCGCGTGTTAATTTAACCGTAGTTGCAACTTTTAAAGCTTCCTCGCCAAACGTAGCACCCGCCCCAACAACCGAACTTGTATCGTGTATTGCAATTGCAGCCCATAACCCAAATTGATGCTGCGTAAGGTGCAGTAAATGTCCTAAAACCGGAAAAAGAAACAACGCCACGGCATTTAATACAAATATTGTACCCAACGAAACCGACATATCGCTTTCATTTGCTTTAGCTACAGGGCCAACTGCCGCAATTGCACTGCCACCGCAGATGGCAGTGCCTGAAGAAATTAGATATGAAGGAACTTTTAAAATTCCAACCCATTTCCCAACCATTATTCCGGTAAACATAACACTAACTACCGAAAACAAAGTAAATAACATTCCGTCCGATCCCGCTTTAACGGAATCGAGCAAATTCATTCCAAAACCTAAACCAACTACAGCAGCCTGCAATAAATATTTTGAAATTTTTTTATTAAACTTTGGAAAAGGAGAACCAAGGGTTAAAGCAAATACCAAACCCAATAATAAAGCAATTGGTGCAGAAACTAAAGGAGTTAAACTTATTAATGCAAGTGTTATATATATAACTTCAGCAAAACGTTTTGAAATATAAGGATATGTCATATTATTTATTATTTTTATTATACATAAATACAAACGTAGTTCTATCTAAAGTAGAAAAGAAATAGTTATAATTTATGCTCAATCACTTGAAGTTATAACGGCCGGCAAATTTCATAAATAAATCGGGCAAAGCTTCAACTTCACCATACGACTGAATAAAATGAAATTTTCTTTCTATGGTAAGTCCTTTAACATCTATAATAATAACTTCTTTGTTTTTTAGTTCTTTTAAAATAGAAAATATTGAAAGAAAAGCCGTACAATTTGAATTTAACAAATACGATTTTATAGTTTCGGTACTACCCAACTGCATTTCGGTGTTTAATTGAGATATTTTAATATTCAAAGATTTTAATGCATGGGTTATTACCTCCAATGTTCCCGAACCCGGTTCCCGCAGCAGTAAAGGTACTTTTAATAAATCGTCTAACTGAATTTTTTCTTTTTTGCCAAATGGATGATTAATATTTGCTACAAGTACAATTTCATCTTTAATAAATTCGGTGTACTTAAATAATGTATTTTTAGACTGCCCTTCAATAATGCCAAAGTCTATTTCTTTATTTTGTAATGCCTGTTCAATCTGTTCGGTATTATTTATTAGTAAAGTAATTTTTATATCACTAAATTTTTTATGAAATGAAGCAAGCAACGGAGGTAATACATATTGTGCAATAGTTGTGCTTGCTCCAATCCGTAATTTTCCGCTAAATCTTTTATTAAGAGCATTAAGTTCAAACTCCATATTACCATAAATTGCAAATAACTGATTAGTATATTGCACTAAGGTTTGTCCTGCTTCGGTTAATCTAATTTTTGTTCCATTCCTGTCAAATAACCTAATTTTAAAGTAATTTTCAAGCTCCTGTATATGTTTTGATACTGCGGGTTGTGTAATACAAAGTTCATTGGCAGCTTTTGTAAAGTTTAAACGTTTTGCAACCGTATAAAATACTTTTAAACGGAAATCGAACATAAGTTTTGTTTTTTAATTGATATTGTTTTTATGCCAACGAACGGATTTATTATGACATGTCTTAATTTTTTAAGTCAGTTTTATTATAAATCCGCACCATACAAAAAAAATGTATTTGTAATACAAGTAACGGCATATTTTTATTATAAATAAATGTAATTGAATAAATAATAAAAGTCAAATTGTCAATTTTTAATCAATATTTGGGTGTAATAACAAAACAGAAATGGCACTAATTTGTAAAACTAACATCAACCACTTATTTATCCATCAAAATTACTCTTTTTATAGGGGTTTTATTTATTTATTTAGATATAAAAATCTTTCATTTTTAATTGTTTTTTTTTCTTCCTCTCTTGATATTAATGTCTTGTTATATTATTTTAGGGTATAAAATAATATTTAGAGTTATGGAAGAAAAACAAAATAAAGTAGAAGTTATATCACAACTGATTTGCAGTTTAACACGTTTGTGCAGCATTAAAGAAGATTATTTTGCATCTTCATTTAATCTATCACCAACCGAAGTAAAAATGTTACGTTTGTTTAGTTATGCTCCTTCTTATACAATTAAGGAGCTTAAAGAGAAAATGAAATTAACTTCAGGACGTATAACACATATCATAAGCTCCTTAGAAAATAAGAAGTTAATTAGCAGAATACCTAACGAAAACGATAAAAGGAACATCACGGTTACAGTTTTACCAAAAGCAGCACCATTGCTAAATAATTTAATTTCAAGCTATAACCAATTGCATTGCGAAATTTTACAAAACTTAAAAAAAGAAGATTTAAATCAAATTACCGATTCGTTAAATACTCTAGTATCAGTTTTTAATAAATGGGTCGTTCAAAAAGAGTTTTAGACTATAAAATAATTTACTAATAAATAAATACATCTTATGAAAAAAATAATATTGGCACTATCGGTAATTGGATTGATATTTGTTATTGCTTATGGTTCATTTAAGCAAAAAGATATTGAACCTTCATTACTAATGAAACTTAAGGATAAATATTCTAAAAAACATACACCTTCTGTTGATCATGCAAGTTTTACGGTATTAAAGCAAAATTTCGCATCACCAAAACAAGTTACATCGGAGTGTATTGTTTGCCATAATCAGCGCGATAAAGAAGTAATGAATTCCAACCATTGGAATTGGGAACGAGAAGAATATGTTCAAGGACGAGGCATTGTATATCTTGGCAAAAAAAATGCAATGAATAACTTTTGTATTGGTACACAGGGTAACGAAGGCAGCTGTGCAAAATGTCATATTGGATACGGATTGGATAATACAGGTAAAGGTTATACCGATTCAACAAATGTTGATTGTCTTGTTTGCCATGATAATACCGAAACTTATACAAAAGCTAACGAAAAAGGCGGCGCCCCTGATGAAACATTAGACCTTAACAATATTGCAGAGCATGTAGGAAGACCCAAAAGAAGCAACTGCGGTGTTTGTCACTTTTTAGGCGGCGGCGGTAATAATGTAAAACATGGCGATTTGGAAACTGCTTTGTTTGAAACCACTCGAGATATTGACGTACACATGGGTACAGATGGTGCCAACTTTGATTGCGTTGATTGCCATACAACAGAAAAACATAATATTTCGGGTAAAGTGTATTCTCTTTCTTCAATGAATAGAAATAGAAACACATGCGAACAATGCCATACGGAATTACCGCATAAAGATGATATTTTAAACGAACACTCAATGAAAGTTGCCTGCCAAAGCTGCCATATTCCAACTTATGCCAAAGTTAATGCTACAAAAATGGCATGGGACTGGTCAACAGCCGGCAAATTAAAGGACGGTTTGCCGTTTTTTGAAGAAGACAGTATGGGAAATCATGCTTATTTATCAATTAAAGGTTCGTTTGTTTGGGAAAAGAATGTTAAACCGAGTTATGTTTGGTTTAACGGTACTGCATCTCATTATTTGGAAGGCGATATAGTTAACGATACATCAAAAGCTTTAGTATTAAACCAACTTAACGGTTCTTATGCAGATGAAGATTCGAAAATAATTCCGGTTAAAATTCACGAAGCAAATCAGCCCTTTGACCCGATTAATAAAATATTAATTCAGCCTAAACTTTATGCAGATAAACAAGGCGAAGGTGCTTTTTGGAAAGATTTTAATTGGATTGAAGCTTCACGTGTTGGAATGAAAGATGCCGGACTTCCTTTTAGCGGTAAAATAACTTTTATTAAAACAAAAATGTATTGGCCTGTTAACCATATGGTTTCCGTAAAAGAAAATACCGTCACCTGTACAGAATGCCACACACGCGAAAACGGTCGTTTAGCAGGGTTAACAGATTTTTATATGCCGGGACGAGATTATTCCCCTATTGTTGAAACAATTGGAAAATTATTATTATTAATAACTCTGCTTGGAGTTATTACACACGGAATTATTCGTATTATTTCAGTTAAAAATTTAAAGAAACGAGGTAATAAATGATTACTAAAAAAGTTTATGTTTATAAAGCATTTGAACGTTTTTGGCATTGGATGCAAGCCTTATTAATATTCTTTTTGGCTTTTTCAGGTTTTGAAATACATGGCACTTATTCATTTTTTGGTTTTCAAAACGCAGTATTTTATCATAATATTGCTGCATATATGCTAATAATTTTGATTGTTTTTTCTATTTTTTGGCATTTCACAACCGGCGAATGGAAACAATATTTACCAACCACCCAAAATATTAAAGCCCAGCTTAATTATTATATTTTGGGGATATTTAAAAATGCCCCTCACCCGACTAAAAAAAGTGTTTTAAGCAAGTTAAATCCTTTACAAAAGCTCACTTATTTTGGATTAAAAATTCTTGTTATTCCAATTATTGTTACATCGGGATTGTTATATTTACTTTACAGATACCCGCAAAAATATGGTATTGAAGCATTAAATATTCAATCATTAGAGGTTATTGCAATTATTCATACAATAGGTGCTTTTTTACTGCTTGCTTTTATTATAACCCACCTGTATTTAATTACAACAGGTGAAACTGCAACCTCAAATCTAAAAGCAATGCTTACGGGATTTGAAGAATTGGAAGATGAAAACGAAAGCACAAAAGAAGAAGTAAAAACAAAAATTGATGAGAGGAAATAATGGAACCAAAAGCATATATGAATCCTTATCTTGCCGGACTTTTATTGGGTTTGCTGCTTATTGCAACAATATATATAACAGGACGAGGTTTGGGTGCAAGCGGTGCAATTAAAAGTGTTGAAATTGCTGTCGTTCAAACGGTTGCACCTTCACACACCGAAAATGCAAAATTTTATAAAGAGTATTCAGAAGGTCATGGCGGAAGTCCTTTAATGAACTGGCTTGTTTTTGAAGTTGTTGGGGTTGTTATTGGAGCTTTTTTATCCGGTTTAATTGCCAATAGGTTAGATTTTAAGTTGGAACATGGTCCACGCAGCACAACTAAAGTTCGTATTGCAGGTGCCTTAATTGGCGGTGTTTTATGGGGATTTGGTTCACAGCTTGGCCGAGGTTGTACAAGCGGTGCGGCTTTAAGCGGTATGGCAGTTCTTTCAACGGGAGGCATACTTACAATGCTTGCCATTTTTATGGGTGCATATCTTTTTGCATACTTTTTTAGAAAATTTTGGATTTAAACAGGAGAATTAACTATGGGACCATTAGTTCCTGATATAATTGGTAATGATTTAAACTTTATTGTGGCTCTTATAATTGGTATTTTATTCGGGGCAATTTTAGAACAAGCGGGTTTTTCAACATCAAAAAAACTTGTCGGTTTGTTTTACGGCTACGATTTTACAGTATTAAGAGTATTTTTTACAGCCGGAACAGTAGCAATGATTGGAGTTTTGGCTCTTTCACATTTCGGTTACATTGATATGAACCTTGTTTATATTAACCCATTATTTTTGTGGTCTGCTATTGTAGGCGGTTTAATAATGGGACTAGGTTTTGTTGTTGGCGGATTTTGCCCCGGCACAAGTGTTTGTGCTGCGGCTATTGGCAAAATTGACGCAATGATTTTTATCGGCGGTGCTGTTATTGGTGTTTTATTTTTTGCTGAAGGTTATCCCCTATTTGAAGGATTATTCAAAGCTGCTGATTTTGGAAGCCCGCAAATATTTACTACTTTAGGAATGTCTCAATCTTTATTTGCATTTTTATTGGCTTTAGTAGCGGTTTCAGCTTTTTGGGCAGTTTCTATTGTTGAAGATAAGGTAAATAAAGTAAAATCACCTAAAATAAAAATCACACCATATTACGTTTCTTTAGCTGCCATCGGTTTATTTATAGCTGTATCTGCTTTTGTTTTTAACGATAGAAAAGATTCATTAATGGATAAAGTAAAAGATACCGAATTTGTTAACAGTTATAAATTTAATTATATTACTTCCGATGAATTGGCTTTTAGAATTATTGATGACGATAAAAGAATTCAAATACTTGATTTTAGAACAAATGATGAATTTAAGAAATTTAATTTACCAAAATCTACTCTTTTTACAATCGATAACCTTTTTGAAAAAGAACCAAATCAAATATTAACTTTACGTCATAAATTGCGGATAATTGTTTCAAATGATGAACTTTCCGCTAAAAAGATTGCAATAATTGCCGGTCAGTTGGGATATAAAAATTTTCTGGTGTTAAGTGGTGGTTTAGAAGAATTTAAAAAAGATATAATTGATTTTAAGTCTCCAACTATTGTTAATTCCAAACAAGAGGCAGATACATATCGTTTTAGAACTAAAGCCAGTGTTTTAATTCCCCTTTTAATAGAAAAAAATAAAACCTCGGGTGCAGTAGAAAAAAAACAAAAACGTGTTATTGGCGGCTGTTAATGCCATAATTCCAAATTTTGCAATAGAAAGTAATAGAATGATATTTTTTATCAGCTAAGCCAATAAGTAAGGAAAAAACTCAGGGCTGAAGCCCGTTATATTTGTTTCTTTAGCCTCCAGCATGAATGCTGGTTTACTAAACTTTAGGTTAGAGTTATTTAAACGGGGATAGATAATAACATAATTAGTTTACATATAAGGAGTTATAAAGATTTTAAATAACCACGTCTTTTAAGGCATGGGGCGTTAAAACTACACTGCATGGCCTTTAGGCCTGAGTTGAAAAATATTATTATTAAATTGTTTGGCCCAAAGTAATTTTATTTACATGTATATAATAAATACAATTAAATTTTCCATGACCTTATATTAATAAAAAGATTACAGAATATAATAATCCCGAATTTTGCATTAGAAAAGAATAGCATTGGTATTTTTAATCAACTAAGCCATTAAGTAAGAAAAAAACTCAGGGCTGAAGCCCGTTATCTTTGTTTTGTTAGCCCCCAGCATGAATGCCGGTTTACTAAACTTTAGGTCAGTTTACCAACCTTTAGGTTGGGGTTATTTAAACGGGGATAGATAATAACATAATTAGTATACTTATAATGAGTTATAAGGATTTTAAATAACCACGTCTTTTACAGACTGTGTTAAAATTAAGTTTTCGCTTTTTCTGCAAAATTACCCCAAAGGGGGAATAAATACATATAAAAATTTATTTTTTATAACTTTTTCAAAAAA
>JAZDHY010000075.1:0-37250 GCA_043805435.1 bacterium | reverse complement strand
TTTTCGAAGTTCTTCTGTGGCTTTTTGAATTAATGCATCATCAACTGATATCTTTGGACGTGACATATTTCCTCCAATTAGTTTTATTGAAAGTAAATATACGCATTATTTTATGTATTTACAACATTAATTGTGTATAATATCAATAAAGTTTAAGTTTATTAACTCTTCATAGCTGTAACCTGTCATAACGCAAAAAGCTTTATTTACGTTAATAAATTTTCCGTCTAATCCAAAAAACGTTTTGCCAATTATTGCATTTTCAAAAGATTTTTGAAAAGTATTTTTTATTTCTATTAGTTTTTCTTCAATATTTTTCCTTTCAGTAATATCACTTATAAAGCCCTCCAGAAACATTAAATTGCCATTAATATCATAAACGCCCAGTCCAATTTCATTTACCCATTTTATTATGTTATCTTTTGTTACAATCCTATATTCATATCCAAATTGTTTTTTATTTATTAATGCTTCTTGTGTTTGCAGCCACACCATATTTTGATCTGAGCTATATATAAGATCAGCAAATGATATTTCGTTATTTCCAATCAAATCGTTTACTTCATAACCTGTTAATTTTTTACAGCCTTCACTTATAAAATCCATCGTCCAGTTCACATCATTTTTACACCTATATGCTATCCCGGGTAAATTATTTAGTAATGTAAAGTATACTCTTTCGCTTTCTTTTATTTTTTCCAAATCTACTTTTTTTTCTGTTATATCTCTTATTGTGCAATGAATAGTTTTTGCAGTATCGGTTTCTATTAAACAGTTTTTGATTTCCGCAACAAAAGATGAGCCGTCTTTTTTTTGTTGTATCAATTCATAAACAGTTTCTTTTTCTAAAGTTAATTTTTCCCACGTTTTTTTTATTTTTGGTATATATTTTTCAGCTGTTAATTCATTAAAATTTTTAACTAACAATTCGTCATTTGAATATCCATAAACATCAACAGCTTTATCATTTGCCCTAAGTATTTGGCCATGCCAATCCAGCAGAAGTAAAATATCTGTAGAGTATTTAACGCTAATATTAAAGTGTTCTTCAAGTCTATTTATTTCCATGCGGGCTTTAAGTAAACTTTTTTGGTATTTAGTATTAGTTTTTTTATAAATATAAAAAACCAAAAATAAAAGGATACATATTGCCAACAACAACAAACATATTATTATCAATTGGTTAATTTGTTCTGTTTGTAATGCGGAAATTTTAGACAGGTCTTTTTGAAATGATAATTTTAAGCCATTTTTATTGAATTCATAAAAATAAAAACCGGCAATTGCACTTGCAAGCACAATAAACACAATAATAACATATACCCCATATTGCGCTACCTGTTTGTTTTTTTCAGGTTGCATATATTATCTCTTTTAGTATTATATTCTTAATTTACATGTTTTATTGTTAATACACCATAAAAAAAGTTAATTTATTATTATTTTTTATCATTATAAACAAAACAGCCATTCTTTTATTTTTACCCAAATTTTAATACGGTTCGTTTTACTTTGGAAGCGAATAAATATTTGGATTAAAAACAGAATTGCAATATTGCTTAATAAACCGCTATACACATTTCGCCACTCTATGGCTAACATATCTTGCTCTCCATATATAATAATTTTGTGAGTTTTTGTAAAATAAATATTAAACCCAGACTTTGCATTAGATATTATAATATTCTGTAATCTCTTTATTAATATAGGGTTATGGAAAATTTAATTGCATTTATTATATACATGTAAATAAAATTATTTTGGGCAAAATAATTTAACAATAATATTCTTCAACTCAGGCCTAAAGGCCATATAGTGCGGTTATTATTCCCCACACCCTAAACAGACTGTGTTAAAATTAAAAAAAAACAGCAGGAATTTTATAAAATATGTGGTACGGCTCTGCCGTACTTGGAATTGGTGGTGGTGCGTATGGTTACACACACTGCACAGTACTGCCGTGCTTGTGTGCAATAAATAAACGTTAATGCTTTGTATTGTAATATGTTATAAGGCATAAAATAATCCCGAAGGGATGACATTATTATAGCAAAAGCAGAAAAATAGCCGCAAAACCCTGAAAGGGTGACATTGTTTTTATTAACAAAATAGCCATTCTTTTATATTTACCCAAATTTTAATACAGTTTGTTTAACTTTGAAAGCAAATAAATATTTGTAATAAAAACAGAATTGCAATATTGCCAAATAACTGTTTTCCAACTATCTTGTTAACTGTTTGATATAATGACCTATTCGGGTTAAAATAAAGGCAAATCGCCACTCATCCACAATAAAGAATATGCTGGCATAAACGATACTTTTTGAAATCAGCAACTTATTATAATTGGTAAGTTTAGTTTAGCAATAGTCATCAAAATATTATTCCAACAACTAATTTGGGATTAAAATTTATCGAAAACTTTAATTACAGAAATACAAAACATTTAATTCAAAAACGGTAATTCTAGTACGGGGTTTTCTTTTATATTGTAAACATTAAGTGATAATTTGTTTTGTACTTTTTTTTGAAGTTCGCTTTTATCAACATATTCCGTTACAAAATAATGGTCAATTGGTTTTGGATAAAAAGGATTAACAGTAACAGCCTGTAATTTAGGTTTGTTAAAATAATTTATACAATTACCTTTTTTAACAAATTCTTTAATTTTATTTGCTGTTTGAATGGGGTTGCCGCTTAACATAAAAGTTATTGGAGAATCGGCATTAAGGTTAACGACAATATCTTCAGATACGTTATTATTTAAATAATTAAGTGCTTCATCCGAAATAATTTTTGGAATAGATAAAATATTGTTTCCTTTTGCTAATAAATTGCATACAATTTTTGCATCTTCATTATCAAAAAGAGAGCTTGTTTTAAGAATTGTTTTACCGTTATTATTTTCTATTATAATTGCGGGGGGGGTAGATAAGGATTTGTTTTTAGAAAAGTTAAAAATATATTCAATAGAAGCCATCTCTTCGGCTAAAAAATTAATATCTTCACTTCGGGAAGCACCCGTAGCAAATATCAAATAATCGACAATGGCAAGAGGTGCTATTCTATTTAACGAGCCGTCAATTAATAAAACATCAATACCATATTTTTCCAATTGAATAAAAAAGGATTGCAGCGAACTTTTTTTATTAGGTCCTGCTACAACAATCATTCCGGGGGAAAGCGTTTCAATAATCAAAACATTACCAAGGGCCGTATTATGTTCAGTCTTTTCCAAAGTCTTGTAAAATAAATCAACATTATTCAAACATTTTTCAGAAGTGGTAACTACTGTATCTCTCTCAAATAATAGCCTTGGCTTTGGTAATGCGGTAATATTATCAATCTCTTCACCATCATATCCAATTCCGGTCACTGCAATCCTTAGTTTTTTATTAATTAGCTTACTAAGCAAATACGCAAGAGTGGTGGTCTTTCCTGTGTTTTTCCACGTACCAACTATACCAACCGTTATCATTATTTCTAAATCATCCTAACTGTATCTTTTCCAAATTTTCCGGGGTACGCACCATCTTCAGCATTACCTAATAAACCTGCATTAATAGCTTCTGGTAGGTCTGCTTTATTATTAACATGTATAAGAACATCTTTTATTTTTTTAACTAAATCTTCACTATAATAATCACATTGTGTTGAAGTTTCAAACTTCGAGTTTCCAACAAATCTAAAGGCATCTGTTACCGCACGAATACTATCTATGCGCGAAGTAATACAAATAGGTCCTCTGGAATAAGCTTCATCGGTAGAAGCAATTGTAATTGCGTCAACACCAAGCGTTGCGGCAAGTGCCGCATGGTAGGAGGTTGCATTTGCACTTTGTACTCTTTCTTCCGATTGAGTCATAAATGCTATCGGTTCACCCGGCCATATCGGACAATCTACTATCTGCCTTAGTGCTTTTATTTTTGCCGAGTTGTAATCAACATAATTTTGATTCATTTGACCATTAATAACAATATGCGGTCCCAAACAGAATAGCGGTTTTAATATAGGTTTTGCGCCTAATTTAATTCCCACCATTACATTTATCAATTGACCGGCTAACGATTTCCATGCAGGTACACCGCTTAATTCGTCATTACCGGGGATATCAAAAGGCAAATTAAATCGGGCGGCAAGTTTTATTGCTTCAACACCATCAACTGCAAGTCGTGAAGGATCAGTTCCTGCACCAAGAGATCCGTACACAAGATTTATTTTTGCCAAATCCGCACCGGCCATACCGGCCAACAATATAGTTTCAGGAGTATTTAATCCCCTGTGTGCACGTACGGTTAATAAAGTGGATGGGTGTAATGATTCACGCATCAGTTTAATATTTTCAAAAGAAGTAATAGTTCCATCATTTTCGTGTGTAAGATAACCATTAATAAGGCCTTCATATCTTGCTTCCCATGAAGGGTTAATAATTAAAAATCCATTAATTCCCCATCTCTCACATACTTTTGCATGAACAATATCCATAGTTGGGCAACCGCTTCCTAAAAACTTAAACACCAGGGGCTGGGAATCGTTATGCTGGATTTTTACCGGAGAAACCGGTTGGTTATCATCTAAAAATCTTTTCAAATCTATTAATTCAGTCTCGTCTAAATTTCTTACACCTTTGGGGTATAATTTCTTTTCGTTAGCATCAACTATTACTCTATCGCAAAGTGCGGCATATTTCTGTTGAAGTTCATTCCTCTTTTTTGCATCACGCGTAACAATTATTTCTTCTTTTATCTTAGCACGTTCTATAGAATCGGTTGTTCTTTTATCGGCATACTTTATCAATTTGTCTGCAATATTGCTTAATAAATCGCCTATTTCAGTATCTACAAAATTATAAGTATAATTTTCGGCAATATCTTTTTTTGTTCTTTGTAACGTTTTTGCGGTAAGATTTATTTCTCTTCCTTCAATATATGCAACCACTTCTTCAATAGTGGACTGAGCACCAAAACCTTTGTCAAAACCAAGTTCAGCAGCTAATTCAGGCGTAATTGGTTTACCACCAATTACTATTTTAGACTTTTCTCTCACACCTGCAGCATCTAATAAATCATTAAATCGTGAAAGTAATTCTGCAACACCATAACCTAACGTTCTACTAACTAAAATATAATCATACGTTTCATTTACAGCAAACTTAACAATAGCTTCCATTGTAAGATCGGGGGCAAGCAATGTTGTTTCATATCCATTTTTATCTAAGGCATTACGAATTAACTTTATTCCTACATCATGTACAGGATCTAATGGAACACAGAGAATCTTTTTTGTCATTGTAACTCCACTCATATTCTAATCTCTACTTCCAAGCCAACAATATTTGTTGCCGGGTTTATAAACATATTTACGTAATCTAACCCGTATTCCATAACCATCATATTCTTCAAACATAATGTCTAAATCGCCTAAATTTAGTTCTTCACCGAGCTGCTGAACTAGTTTTTTCCCTTCTTGTGCACTGCTGCACACAAGATATGTTTCTATATCAAGAGCATCCATTATTTTATCTAACGCTTTACTCATTAAGCCATCCACTTCAAAAAAAAATTTCTTAAAATCTTATTGTTAATAAAAAGGAACTCATCCCCCATCCCCTTCTCTTATTAAGAGAAGGGGGGGATTTTACTCAGCCTTACTTTTACAATCATATATATATATATCTTAGGATCTAACACACTATCTTTCCCCTCTCTTATAAAGAGAGGGCAGGGGATGAGTTCTCTATATTTTAATATAGTTTAATTCACAATTTTTAAGAACGATTTTTATAACACCTTATTAGTCTAAAACACCTGCGTGTCTGCAAACTATTTCAATTAACATAACTAATGCACGTACTGCTATTCTTGCTCTTTCTACAATTAATTGTCCGTTTTCGTCTGATGTACCTAAACCCGGAGAAATAAATATGTTTGCATCATATGCTATGGTTGGTATTATACCCATTTGGCTCATACCTTCCTGGAACAAGTTTGATCCTGCATACATATCTTCAATTGTAAAAATAGGAATACCCATTTTGCCATGTTTCCACGAATCTTCGTAGTTGATTTCAATTGCACCCGAATTGTAACTTTTTGCAATTATAAAGTCATCTTTAATTCTTGGGTCAATTTTTGCAAATTCTTCTGTAACTACAGTATATAATTCATCAATCGGTTTTGTTAACAATGTTGGGTTGTCGCGTAATACTCTTAATGCAGCTAATTGACCTGTTAAACCTTCTTTTCCCGGATCTTGTGTTACTAATGCTGCTTTACCGTAAGAGTTTGTTGCTCCGTATCTTTGTCCGTGCATACCAAGTGCGCGGCGTATATTTACCATTACATCTTCTTTACCAATAATTAAACCGCTTGTTGCCGAACCGGTTGCTTTATCCATTGAATAAATCATAATATCGGCACCAACTTTTTTAATACTTGTACCAACAAAAGGAATTCCCCATGCGTTATCCATAATATAAGGAACATTGTATTTGTTTGCTATTGCTGCAATACCTTTTGCTAACAATGGAGTTCCTTCTTCATCTTTTTCGCCATAACCGTAACCGGCTGTATCATAGGCTAATGATGAAAAAGCACCTAACATTGTTTCATGTCTTTTTGCTGCTTCTTCAAAAGCTGCAATAGATTCATTTGCTTTTACATTCTTTAATAACGGAACCGAATTATATTTTAAACCGTGAACAGGATATTCGGCACCAACTAAAGGAACAACAACTAAGTCTAAATTATTTTGACGTTTGCCATGAAAACCTAATTCACCAGACGTACTTCCTCTATCAGCCAAAATATCTTTGTATTTTGGTGGGAAAGGACGACCGTAACCACCGTGATGGTGAAGATGCCTTTCTAATGGAGCAATATATCTTACTCTATAATTATCACCTACTCCTTGTGCCGGAGGTGTTACTAAACTTTGGTACGATACCCATAAACCAGCTTCGCAAGTGTTTACCGGGCATGCATCATAATCATCACCGTAAACATCTTTAATAACTTCGCGAATTTGTTCTACGTAAGAACCTAATCCAACTACTTTTTTTGATTCTTTTGCCATTGCTTCTTCAATATCATGTCTTAAAGGTGCAGGGCATCCTGAAATTGCTCCGGTTAAACCAAAAGCACCTTTTAATTCAGCAGGAATATTTAAAGATTCAGCAGCTTTTTTTGCTTCTGCATATATTTGCGCAGTTTCTGCGTATAATTTTTTGTACATCTGAAACTTAAATTTTGGCGCAGCCATTTATCACTCCATAATCAGTTAATAATTTTATTTTTTTGTAAATCCTTTGATGATTAACTCATCATTTATTTTTATTCCCAGGTCTTTACCCGGAATCCTTTTTTCTACTTTAATAATTGTATTTTGATGATTTGGCATATGCGTATCATCAAAGCCTGCAATTGTTCCTATTATTTGGCCATTCCAAACTAATTCATCACCGGCAATTACTACTCCGCCATTTTTCAGTTCCAAAAATCCTATATAAGCAATATTATCTACATCCTTTCCGGGACCTGCATTTTTATCGTCGGTTCCAATTAATTCTATAATTGTACCTTTTGTAAAAACGCGCGAAATTGGCTTAATTAAATTTAATCCTCTATTTTCTAATTTACCGTCAAGTACAACAACAAATTTGCCAATTAATTCAGTTTTGCTATAATAAAAGTCGTTCTGTATTAGATTTCTTGAATATGGATCAGCCATTCTTTTTCCTTAAACTAACTTACTTACAAAGTCTTCAAGATCGCCGTGCAATAAATCT
Source organism: bacterium (assembly GCA_043805435.1). Lineage (GTDB taxonomy): Bacteria > Bacteroidota > Ignavibacteria > Ignavibacteriales > Melioribacteraceae > JAEXOD01. The sequence continues at coordinate 29,464 of JAZDHY010000075.1, read as the reverse complement.
ATTACCGGTATTTCAATTAATGTATAACAACCCGGCTTTTGTTTTAATGTTGCACGAGCACTGCTAACCATTGTTTGAGCGGTTAAAGCAGGATTATTTATTCTTAATTCAAATTTCATTGTTTGGTTTTGTGTTGAGCCTGAAACACCTTTACGTTCCATTAAAACCCCATGTCCCATATCTATTAAATTTGAAACATTATCTACTTTAGTTACATATGTATCGTCATGTACAAAATAAGGATCGGCTTTAATTGTTTTTTGAACTTCTTCAAAATTAACATCAGGGAATAATTCAACATAAACCATTCTTCTATGAACACCTGCTCCGGCAGGAACAGTAACAGACAAGGCGTTTTTAACGCCCGATATTGCTTTAACAGCACATGTATGCCCCATCGACATCCCCGGTCCAAAATTGGTTTGGGTAATACCGCGTGGTGCCATTGCCATAAACCATCCTCTAACAACAGAATCTATTCCCGGATCCCAGCCAGCCGATAATATTGATGTAACGTTATTTGCTTTTGCAACAGCATCTAGCTCTTTTCGTGTTGCAACTATTTCTGTATGAATATCAAAACTATCTACCGTGTTAATTCCCAACTTTAATATTTCACTAACAGTTGTTTTTACCATTCTTGAAGGACAGCTGACTATTGCAACATCAACTTTTCCAAGTTCTGAAATATGATTTACAAAGTTAATTTCGTTAAGCATTGAACATCGCAACGAGTTAGTGTGGGTTTTCATTTGTTCTTTAGACAATAAATCTACTATTCCAACTAATTCCATATCGGGTTCTAACATAACAGAATCTAAAGCACAAAACCCAACATTTCCTAATCCAACAATTGCTACTTTAATCTTTTCCATATTCTTTTCCAATTTCATTAAAATAATTAATTTACCAAGTTCTGTTTCATAAAAGCACAAATAGCTTCTTTTGCTGCATTACTATGGTTTTGAACAAGTATCTCAACAGCAATTACATCTCTATATTGAATTGCTTCAATTATCGATTTATGCTCTTCAACTGATTGTTCAAAATGTGATAATAAAGAAAGATATATAAAGTTATAACGTAAAGTTTGTTTACGTAATAAACTTATGTATTTAATTAATTTTTCGTTATTCGAGGCTTCGCATAATACATTGTGAAATTTTGAATTTAATTCTAAAAAAAGCTTGTAATCATGTTTTTTAGATTTTGTTACATTTTCCAGTTTTACGTTAATAGCGGTAAGATCGTCAATTAATTTTTTATCCGCATTTCCAACAGTTATTTTGGCGGCTAATGCTTCCATCGAGCTTTTTATAATATAAGTATCTTCAGCATCTTTTGCAGAAAGTTCACTTACAACAGCACCTTTTCGCGGGGTAACAACCATAAATCCTTCCGATTCAAGCTGTAAAAAAGCTTCCCGTAAAGGAGTTCTGCTAACACCCAACATTTTAGCAACTTCCGGTTCCATTAATCTTTCACCCGGTTTTATTTTTCCAAGTACTATAGCATCCCGTATTTTTCCGGCAATTCTATCACGCAATAGTTTAACTTCTTCAACTTCAATCTGTAAAATATCTGTGACCATTTCTTCCCAACTAAATACTGTATTATGTATACATTATACATGTAAAGATATTTCTTTTTGATTTTATATGCAAGAAAAAAATAAAAAAAGCTTTTTAAAAAATTTGCAAAAGATATTTATCTTACTTAATCAATGATTTTGTGTAACATTATTATTTGATGTGTGTTTGCTTCGGTTAAATAAATAAACAATAAAAATGGCAAACAAACTGATTTTGTGCCTTTTTTTAGTTTTTAATCCGTTTTGTATTTTAGTGATGCAAATTACGTGTGCCGTTAAAAAATAACAGGAATCAATATATTATCTTAATAGTTAAATTTAAAACCACCCAACAATAGGCGTTTTACAATTAAAACATTTTCCGTCAATTATTTTATTTTCCAACATCGAATGCCAATTACGCGAAATAATTATTTCACCACAACTAGAACAATATGTATTCTGCCCTTCTTTATCTAATATATTACCTACATAAACATATTTTATACCCATATCTAAAGCTATTTGTCTTGTACCAATAACTGTTGCAGGTAGTGTTGCTTTAATATTAGTAAACCTAAATGCCGGATGAAATGCCGTAAAATGCATGGGCACATCTTCGCCAAGGTTTTTAATAATCCATTTACACATATTTTCAATTTCAAAAGCGGAATCATTTAACTGCGGGATTAATAAAGTTGTAATTTCAAGCCAAACATTAGTTTCTTCTTTAAGCCAAATCAATGTAGCCAACACATCATTTAAATGCGAAGCGGTATAGTTCCAATAAAAATCTTCCGTAAATGCTTTTAGATCAACATTTGCGGCATCTATATATTCATAAATCTCTTTACGCGCCCTTTTATCAATATAACCTGCTGTAACCATTACTGTTTTAATACCTTCTTGCCGTGCAAGTTTAGATACGTCAATTACAAACTCACCAAATATTGTAGGATCGTTATAAGTAAAAGCAATAGACTTAACATTATTTTCTTTTGCTATATCTATCACATCTTCCGGTTTTACCAATAACGAATTTACTTCATCTATTTGAGCTTTGCTTGTAATCCAGTTTTGACAAAATTTACATCCTAAATTGCAGCCGGCTGTACCAAAACTTAATATACTGCTGCCGGGATAAAAATGGTGAAGAGGTTTTTTTTCTATCGGGTCAATGGCAAACCCTGTCGGTCTGCCATATCCGGTACTATATAAAACCCCGCCAATATTTTCCCTTACAAAACAAAATCCTTTTTGCCCCTCACTTATAGTACAAAAACGAGGACAAAGCGTACAAAGGATTTTGTCGTTTTTGGTTTTTTTCCACCATTTTGCTATATGTAAGTTTGTATGCATTTTGTTTTCCAATTTTTTATAATTGTTTTTTTACCGCCTTTGTTTTACGTGAAGCAGTTTTTTTAGTAGACGGTTTTAATTTTTTTTGCATTAGTATTAAATTAGCTTCAGCTTTACCATAAATTGTGTCTTTTTCAAACTTATTATTTTTTTGTAAAGTACCGGCTTTCACACCCATCAAAAGTTCAAGTGCTTCATCTGCCTGCTTTACAGCATAAATACTAAATTTTTTCTTTTTCACTTCTTCTATAACTTCATCTTTCAGCATTAAATCCTGAATATTTTGGAAAGGTATTATAACACCTTGTTTGCCTGTAAAACCCTGCATTTTACAAATATCAAAAAAACCCTCAATTTTTTCGTTCACACCTCCAATAGGCTGTATATCTCCTTTTTGATTTATTGAGCCTGTTATTGCAAATTGTTGATTTATCGGGATCTCCGCCAAACAGGATAGGAGTGCTGCAATTTCTGTAATAGAAGCACTATCACCATCAATCATTCCGTACCCCTGCTCAAAAACCAAACTTGCATTAAAAGATAACGGAATATTTTTACCAAACAATTCCCTAATAAAACCGGTAATAATCAAAACCCCTTTATTATGGGTACTTCCGCTTAAACCCGACTCTCTTTCAACATTTAATATATTACCTGTTCCAAGCGAAATACTTGCCGTTATACGAGTTGGCTTTCCAAAGGAGCTTCTTTCATCTCCGTACACAGCAAGACCGTTTATTTGTCCAATTCTTTCTCCTTTTACATCAATTAAAATCATCCCGTCTTTCATCATTTCCGTAATTTTAGTATTATACATGCCGTGTCTTTCATTTCCATTTTCATAAGCACGTTTAACATGTGTATCATTAATAATAATCTCACCTTCATTTTTTGCCCAAAACGCTGCTTCAAGCATTAAATCGGAAATATAGGCAAATCGTGTTGTAAGTTTATTTTTGCTGCCTGCATACCTTGCGCTATATTCCAACAACTTTGTTATTGCAGTATTATTAAATTCGTTAAGATTGTTATTTTTAATAATTTTTTTAATAACCGATGCATATTCCGTAATAGCTTTTTCGGTTCTATTCATTTCATAATCAAATTCGGCTTTAATTTTAAATATTTTATTAAAGTCCTCTTCATAATTTGAAAGGATACTATAAATTTCGTTATTACCTAAAAATATAATTTTAGTATTTATTTTTATAGCTTCCGGTTTTAAAACACTTGGAGCTACTTGGTAATAATTTCCCGAATCCTGCATTTCAAGTGTGCCATATAAAAGTACCCTTTTAAGTGTTTTCCAAACTGAAGGTTCATTAAACGAATCTGCGGCGCGTAATATCAAATAGCCATTATTTGCTTTTAATAGCGATCCGGCTTTTATTTTTGTAAAATCGGTATACCAGCCGCCACGTCCATCCGACATTTTGTCTATTGTACCAAAAAGATTATTATATGTGGGATAAGTTTCAACAATTACCGGAACTCCTTTCACATCAGAGCTGTCAAGAATTACGTTTACTTCGTACGACTTAAGATAATCTATTACTATTCCCTCTTCCGTACTTTCGCGCGATTCCTTATGACCCGAAAAGACATCCAAATTTTGCAAAATATCTTCTTTAACAAGATCTATATATTCCTTTATTTTTGCATAATCATAATTTAATTTTATTTCGTCAATTGCCGCATTTATTACGCTTCCGGCGTGCTCTTTTTCCAAATCCGAAACTTTTGTTTGGTATTCCTGACTTAATTTAATCCCCTTTTTTAATACCAGCTGCAGTTCTTGCTGATATGAAGCATATTTTTTTGTTATGGTTGTAACTTCTTTTTTATCAATTATTTTTTCAGTAAGCAGCTCGTCCATTTGTTGAATAAAATAAGCTTTACTTTTTCTGATTATTAATATCTCGGGCTGTGGTATTTCTGAAGATTTGCTTTGTCCAAGCGTAAAACCGTCTTTTTGCAGTTTCGTTTCAAACTGCAAATATAATTTTTGCTGCGATTCGCCATACTTTTCAACAATACTTTTTTTTCTTAAAATATATTGTTCGCTTTCCAGTACAATAGGAATATTTTCTTGTAAAAATTTAATTGAAGCAGCAAGATCTTTTTTAAATTTATTGCCCACTCCCGCCGGTAGAACAAGCAGCACCGGCCTGTCTTCATCCGTAAAATTATTCACATAAACATAATCATCCAATTCGGTCTTTAACGGTGTAATAGTTTCAAGTACCTTTTCAATTGTACTAAGTTTACCTGTTCCCGATAATCCTGTAACAAAAATATTATATCCCGGGCTTTTTATTTCAATACCAACCTGTAATGCTTTAATGGCTTTTTCTTGCCCAATTATTCCTTCATTAGGTTCAATTTTTGCAGTTGAATCAAAATTAAATTGTTTTGGATTTGAAATCCATTTTAAGTCTTCAGCTTTTAAACAGTTATATTTTTTAGCAATTTTAAGTCCCATATTTTTTCCGCAAATTATTATAATATTCAGTATTGTTAATAAATTTAAATATACATAAACTATTTCTAAATTTCACAACTAAGTTTTGTATTCTTTTATAATTCTATTTAATTAATACCAATTATTGAATTAGAATTAAAAAAAAGCAATAACTTTGCCAAAATAGATTAATAATTTTTGTATTTTTACCTATACATTTTTATTAATTAACTGATAATGTTATAATGATTAAACCTGCCCATAGTTTTTTTGATGATAATGAGATAATATCTAAAATAAAACATAATTTGCAAACTTTTACGCCCGGAGCTCCTTTTTTCTTCTCTTCTATGCCCGGATCATCAAAAAATTTATTTTTAAGGACTATTTTTAATAAAAATAATCAATTTTTACTACTCCAACCAAAAATTGAACTTGTTAATGAAGTAAAAGTCGAATTGGATATTTTGGGTTTAGGTGAATATTTAATAGCTTTTGATGACCTAAACTTTGAAGTTGTACAAGAAAATTTAACCAAACTTTCATATCAAAAAAATTGTATTGTTATTGCCTCGTACGATATTTTAACTTTAAATATTCCGGCAAAAAGACAGCTTGAAAATAAAACTATTAAAATAGGTATTGGTGGCGAAATTAAATATGATGAAGTTGCCGAATATTTTAATTTATTTAACTACCAAAAAGTTAAATTTGTTGATTCGGTTGGTGAATTTTCGGTAAGAGGATCTATTATAGATTTTTGGTCATTCAGCGAAAAACAACCTTCCAGAATTGAATTTGACGGCGATTTTATTGAATCAATCCGACTATTTGACCCCGAAAGCCAGCGTTCATCAAAAAAGATAGAAAGTATTACTCTTGCAGATTCCATTCAAGAAGAAGGCGAGTTTTATAATTCCGATATTTTTGACTATTTATTAAATCCGATTGTTATTGCTTCTCAGATTGAATTAAATATTTGTTTTGAACAAAACAGCATAACACCCATCAGGCAGGCTGTAAGCTTAGTTGAAGATGACGATATTGATGACGAACTTCGTAAAGAATTGTTTTTTGTGGATGATAAAGAAATTGAAGATGTTGGAATTTCAAAAGAAAATATTGAACTTTCAAAAAAACAACTGACGTTTAACGAATTTTTTATTCAAACCAAAGGAGTTTGGTTAATTGAAGACGAATTAAATATTAACGAAAATTTATTTAATCTTGGTTTTTTCGAAGCACCTTCAATTAACTCTAATTTTGAAGTTCTTTTTTCTATCATTTCCGATTATACTAATAAAAATTACAAAGTCTATATTACTGTTGAAAACGAATTACAGGGAAGAAGATTATTAGAATTGTTTTCAGGATTAAAAGAGGAATTTGAAAAATTAGTAGAAACAGGAAAGGTTTCTATATTAACTTTAGCTATTAAAAAAGGATTTATTTCTAGAGGGAACAAGACTCTTATTCTTACCGATTATCAAATATTTAACAAACCGTATCGAACTAAAATATCTTCAAAAGTACCGTATAAAAAATCACGCGTTAAAGATTTTGCGTCCATAAAAAAAGGTGATTTTGTTGTCCACGATACTTTTGGAATTGGTCAATATACCGGATTGGAAACGATAAAAATTGGCGAAACAGAACAAGAAAGCATAAAAATTTTATATGCTGAAGGTGCCGTTGTTTATGTAAATCTAAATTATTTATCTCTTGTAAAAAAATTCTCTTCGCGCGATGATGCACAGCCAAAACTATCCACACTTGGCAGTAACGAATGGAAAACAGCCAAACGAAAAGTTAAAGCAAAAATTGTTGAAGCTGCACGTGAGTTAATAAAACTGTACGCAAAAAGACGCGGTACTTTAGGATATTCCTTCAGCCCTGACAGTATTTGGCAAAAAGAACTGGAAGCATCGTTTTTGTATGAAGATACTCCCGACCAAGCTAAAGTAACCGAAGAAGTAAAAGCCGATATGGAATCTGTTAACCCTATGGATAGGCTTGTTTGCGGAGACGTTGGTTTTGGTAAAACCGAAATTGCGGTTCGTGCTGCATTTAAATCAGTTACCGATGGCAAACAGGTGGCACTTTTAGTTCCTACTACAATTTTAGCAGAACAGCATTTTAGTACTTTTACCGATAGATTAAACATGTTCCCGGTTAGAGTAGCGGCTCTTTCTCGTTTTCAAACTAAAGCCGAACAAAAAATAATTATCACAAATATAGCTGCCGGACTAATTGATATTGTTATTGGAACTCATAGAATTTTGAGCAAGGATGTTAGCTTTAAAGATTTAGGTCTGTTAATTATAGATGAAGAGCACCGTTTTGGCGTAATGGCCAAAGAAAAATTGCGTACAATAAAAGCAACTGTCGACACATTAACTTTAACCGCAACTCCAATTCCAAGGACATTAAACTTGTCATTACTTGGTGCACGCGATCTTTCTTTAATTGCAACACCGCCGCCCAACCGTCAGCCAATTTTTACAAAAGTTGTACAGTTTGATATTGTTTTGATACGCGAGTGGATTACAAACGAATTAAGACGAAACGGACAGGTCTATTTTATTCACGATAGAGTACAGTCTATTGAAAAAATTGCCACTTATTTAAAAAAACATATTCCGCACGTGAACATTGCTGTAGCTCATGGACAAATGAAACCCGCAGATTTGGAAAAAGTTATTTACGAATTCCTTAATAAACGATTTCAGATTTTAATAGCCACAAAAATAATCGAATCGGGTATTGATATACCAAACGTAAACACAATTATTATTAACCGTGCCGATAGATTCGGTTTGGCAGAACTTCATCAGTTAAGAGGTCGTGTCGGGAGATCTGATAAACAAGCTTACGCATATCTTTTAGTACCTTCATTAAATTCTATTTCAAAAAAAGCTACCAGAAGACTACAAGCCATTGAAGAATATACCGAACTTGGAACAGGCTTTAATCTTTCGATGCGTGATTTGGAAATACGAGGAGCCGGTAATTTGCTGGGTACCGAACAAAGCGGTGTTATTGATACTGTCGGTTTTGATATGTATATGAAATTACTTGACGAAGCCGTTGAAGAATTGAAAAAAGGCGAATTTAGCGAGGAATTTAAAGATTTACCAAAACAGCTTGATAGAGTTGATACAACAATTGATGCCTTTTTTGAAGTTGGAATTCCAAAAACTTATATGCCCGATCAATCGGATAGACTTAGCTTTTATACAGCTATGTTTAGTTTAATAAAGCTTGAAGAAATGGATGAAATTAAAGAAGAACTTATTGATAGATTTGGGAAGATACCGGTTATTGTAGAAAGATTAATTTTAACCGCTATTTTACGTTATTATTCCTCTTTTGCTTTATTTGAACGAATTATAATTTTAAAAAATAAAATAGTTATATATTTGCCCAAAGGTGATAACGAAGTTTATTACAAAGAAAAATTTCCGTTTTTGGCTAAATTTGTGATGGATAAAAAATCCTCACAGGTAAGTTTTAAAAACGAACGTCAGATAGTAAAACTGGAAATGATACATAAATCAACCGTCCCCGAAGCTATCTTGAATTTTTTAATTGATTTTTGCAAGGAAGTAAAGGATATTATAAACAACTAATTTTAATTGTGGGAGCTGAAATGAATAAAATGCTTAAAAGAATACTTTTGATAGTTGTAGGAATAATAATTTTGGTTAATCTTATTCCCGTTGATAGAACTAACCCGCCTGTTAAAAACGAATTAAAAATGCCCGCAAACGTAAAAGCAATAATTAAAAAAGCTTGTTACGATTGTCATTCAAACGAAACAATATGGCCATTATACAGCTATGTTGCCCCTGCCTCATGGTTGGTTTCGGGAGATGTTACCAATGGAAGAAAACATTTAAATTTTTCCGAGTGGAACACTGACGATCAAAACGAAGCTTTGGATGAAATATGGGAAGAAATTGAAAAAAATGAAATGCCGTTAAAAATTTATACATTTATTCATTCCGATGCTGTTTTATCAAAAGAAGAAAAAACAGTAATTAAAAATTGGATTGATAATAATTAACGTGATCTTATCAATCCTACATAGCGGGAGAAATGTTTATAAAAACCCACCCACACCCAATAATACAAAGCTGCATTGCAGCTACATAGTTTTCCCGAATTTCCGTATTATCAATATTTTCGGTTTGCATACACATTTTAACTTTTGGCACCAACAAAAACGCCCTACAAAAAATATTTGTAAGGCGTTTTTCAACAACTTGTTTATTATTTTATTTTTGAAGTATAAGTTTTTTAGTTTCACTAAATTTACCGGCCAACAACCGATAAAAATAAACTCCGCTTGCAAAGTTTCCCGCTGACCACTGTTTTTGATAGGTTCCCGGTTGTAATTCTTCATTAATTAAACTAGCAACTTCTTTTCCCAAAGCATCATATATCTTTAATGTTACTGAAGACTTAATTGGCAAGCTAAACGATATTGTGGTAGTGGGATTAAACGGATTTGGATAATTTTGATCAAGACTAATAACAGAAGGAATAAGTAATTCTGTATCTTTAACACGAACAACTATTTCAGATAACTGTCTCCTGTACATTGCTCTATCGGTACCAATAAAAATATAGTCATCTAATATTTCCACATCCCTAATTATTTCATATTGTAAAGATAATGAAATATTTATCCATGTTAAGCCATTATCTGTAGAAATAAAAAGGCCTAATTCTGAAGAAAGAAATAAATAATCTCCAACCGATTTTAACAAATAGTATGAAACCCCTAAATTAATTCCGGAACTCCAAACATTACCACGATAATACGCATAGGTTAAATAGCAATACCAATATGCATGAAAAATTTTGTTTTTGTGAACACACATAACTCCCGGTTGATGATCTTTCATTATTTCCCAAGTATTTCCATTATTATAACTTCTACATAATCCGGCAGCGCATATTGTAAAAAGGATATTGTCATACCTGCAAATATAATCAGCAAAACTATATACTGTACCATACAAGGGATCAGTCCAACTCGTACCACTACTTATATTGGTACAAGTATATCCCCTATCAATACTTCTATACAAGCCGGAGCCACATGCAAAAACAATTGTATCACCATAAATTATAAAGTCTCTAATATCATTTAAGCTATTCAAACGAGGAATCCAAACACCTTGAAGATTGGCAGCATAATTAAATAAACCATCAACTAAACCATATAAAGTATCTTTATCAACTGTAACTTTTTTTGCGGATTTAAGTGGGGATTGTATCCAGTTTTCACCATAAGTTGTCGTAATCGAAAGGGAATAATCCAAACCTTGATTAAATGTTGATACAATTAAAGAATTATCTATTATCTTAAAAAAACAGTTCTTAGTCATACTTATACCGTTATTTTGGAATTCCCATGTTTCGCCAATATCAGAAGAATATAAAATTCCTCCTGAAGTAGCAACATATAACTTTCCGTTATCACACAACATGCCTTTCGAAATAAGGCTAGGAGTGTATGAAGGAGGAAAATCTTTCATCCGCCAATTTATTCCATTATCAGTTGAAGTATAAAAATTACGGGTATTCATTATATACCAAGTACTATTTATTTTACCATATCCTATAACTCCATATGATAATGGAGTATTATACACATTATACCATGTTTCTCCATAATCATCCGATCTAAACACATCGTTAGCGCACACAACCACAATTGAATTTTCATATGTCAATACCTGTTTTACATCTGTCATATTAGAATTCGGCTTCCAGCCAGACATGCCGAAAGTCCACATATAAAGTTGTTCATAGCTAATAACAAATAGCTTTTTATTAATATAAACAAACCCGCTATTCCTACCTAATGACGGTGTGTAATTCCAAGTTTCTCCAAAATTTGTTGTATAATATATAGTACCAAATCTTACAGCAACAAATAATGTGTCATTTGCCGATTGTATATAGTCTATCCATCCACCGGGGCCATTAATTTCTTTCCAAGTGTTTTCTCCGTTTTTTAGTTTGATGGCTCCACCGGCTTCATAAGCAACAATGATGTAATTTTGGAATACCTCTATTGTTCTTAAATTTGTTGTGTTCATACCATTATTAAAGTCTTCCCAAATTTTACCTTCATTTCTTGAGATATAAACGCCTGCACTTGTTAATGCATACAAATTATCTTCGCAGCGTACTACTTTAATGGTATTACCCCCAAAATATGGGGAGACTGTTTCCCATTCAGCATTAATATAATTTAAGCTTAAAAGGCTTAATAATATTGCTAAATAAACCATAATCCTTTTCATTTTCCCTCTTAAAATATTTTTTTTTAACATTTGCAATATAATTCCCAAGCTGTCCAAAAGCAAATTATATTATAAATTAACCTAATCTCGACGTTTTTTTGCTATTGAGGTTGTCCCTTGACAGGCCGATAATATTTCTTAACATTGATTGTGTTATAGTGCGACTATGACACCCGTAAAATTGAGTTTACTTTATGATATAACTTTGCTCCACGTAAAATTAATTTCCTATTTTAATTGAACAGGAGGCATGGAATTAATTTCCATTCATATCTCTAAAAGGATTTGCACCTCTTAGCTATTGTACATGCTGTGTACACCAAAAAAGCCCCACAAAAAATATTTGCAAGGTGTTTATTAACAACATTGTTTATTATTTTCTTTTAAAAGTATAAGTTTTTTGGTTTCACTAAATATCTCTGATAACTATATAACATTATAGAACCATTAATATTTGGATTAGGAATAATTTTGATTTACCGCTAACTACTATGTCGCTGTTAAATATTTATTATTTGTGTTTTGTGATCAATTCGGATAGCGGCCTTTTCCATATTCCCTCACCCCAAGTGCCAACAAGAACATAACCTTCATTAATAGTAACAGACATAATTTGAGTATCCGGCAGCTCATTATCGTTAATCCAGCTATTTCCGTAATCTGTTGATATATATAATTTTTGTTTTAATGTAACTACAAACATATTTGAATCTGATATTACCATATCCATTATACCGGCATTGGATAACTCTTTACTAACCCAGTTGTTTCCATTATCGGTAGAAAGATACAGACCTCCTGTAAAACAAGCACCCGCAAAAAGATTTGACCCCGAGGCTTTAATTGTTCTAACCGCGCGAGGATTAAAAAAACCGGTACTGATTTTTTCCCATCTTTGTTCATAATTATTTAGACGGAAAACACCGCCATTCATATTCTTGTAACCATATGTACCGGCATAAATAGTAGAATCTTTACAAGTTAATGAATAAATATTTAACACATCCAGCCCGTTGTTAGTTAAATTTTCCCAGCTTGTTCCGTTATCCAACGAGATATAAACGCCTTTCCCCCACGTTCCGGCAATTAGCTTTGAATCTAATACTGTTAAGGCTGATACATTAATTCTCGGCAGACCGTTTGTCAATTCCTCCCATGCAGTACCATTATCATTTAATCGAAACGCACCTATTTCAGTTCCTGCAAAAAGATTATCCCCCAATCTTACAACAGTAGTTATTTGGCTTGTTGTTAGTCCGTTATTTAGTTCTTTCCAGTTTTCCCCAAAATCGGTTGAAAGATAAATACCGTTTCCCGAACAAAAATATAAATTAGTCCCAATCTTCTCAAACGAAGAAACACATAATCGGTTTAATCCAAAACTTTTATGCCCCCAGTTAAAATTATCATCTTCCGATACATATATTCCGTTTTCTGTACCTGCAAACAGTTTTCCGCCTGTTGCATTCAAGGTTAAAATATTTTTAGGGCTGTTTACGCTTATCCAGCTTTTTCCTTCAGCCGAAAGTTTAAATATCCCTTCATTTTTGGAATAAAGTAAAAGATCGGTGCCCGCTTTTGCAAACGATTTGATATCCAAACTAGTTAAACCATCTTTTATTAGTTCCCAATCAGCCCCTTCATTAGTCGAAATAAAAATATTATCCCCCCCGCAGGAAATAAATAAGTTTTTTCCAAAGGCTGCTATTGCGCTCACTTTTTTATTTTCCAATCCTTTGTTTATACTAACCCAGCTTTCTCCATTATTTTCGGAAACAAAAACACCTTCATTTGTTCCCGCAAAATATTTATTTCCCAACACAATTACTTCATAAACACTTTTGCCTGTTAAAGCACCTTCAATTTTGTTCCAGTTTTTACCATCATCGGTCGAACGGTAAACACCATTATTAACAGTACCAATAAAAACAGTATTATTGGAACAAGAAATAAAACTAATAAATTTTTTATAATAAAAAACATCCCATGTTTTACCACTATCTTTGGAACGATAGACTTCACCATTAAAAGTAGCAACATATACATTATTTTCAAATGCGGCTAATACCCTGGTTCTTTCATACTTAAATATTGCGTCTATCCGAGACCAATTATTTCCGTCATCAGACGATATATACATCCCCGTCGAAACCGTACTTGCAAAAATATTTGTACCCGAAAAGCAAATTTGTTCAATGTTTTCATAATGAGTAAACTGTCCTTCAGGAACATTTTTATGTATCCATTGAGCATTTAAAAAACATGGAAATAAAAACAAGATAAATAATAAAAGAAGTAAATTTATTTTCATTTGATTCCTCCTTTGCATAATAAAAAATTAAACAGCCACCAAGTTTATTTAACTAGTTGAAAATATCACCTTAATAATAATAGTAATTTTCCTTTTGTAACATAATAAATTTTATTTATTTTGTCAAACATTAATTTGCCAGCGGGTTATTATGTGAGTGAATGATTAATTTTTATAAGTAATTGAACATCCTCACACTTAATTATTATTCCCCTATCCTGTTTAAATGTTAAAAAAAACGGTACACACTACTAAAATTTAACAAATCAACCAATTCAATTACTCATAGTAAATTACCGGCAGGAATTAAAACTTATTTTTATTTTATTCCCATTTTTCTATTATAGACTTAACAATCTAATCCGATAATTAGATTATTAATTTCATCTTTGTTTTATTGTTTTTTTATTATTATTTTTTGCTATATTTTCATTCTACAAAATAAAAACTATTTACGGTGTACCCATGAAATTATAAACTTCATTTATGATAATAAGCACAAAATGCGCAGTTCATTTTATTATTCTCAAAAACAGGAGTTTATATGAGTAACATTGTAATTAACAATATATCTTGGAATTATCCCAACGGTTCTAATCTTTTTAACAACATCACTTTTGCTTGCAGTAGCCAAAAAACAGGACTAGTTGGTATTAATGGTGTTGGTAAAACTATACTTGCCAAAATAATATGCGGGTTACTTAATCCTTCAACCGGCAATATATCAAAAGAAGGCTCGCTTGAATATTTTCCACAAGACCTTTCTATTTATAATAATATGTCAATTTTAGATGTGTTTAACATTACGAATAAACACGCTTCATTACAAAAAATACTTAAGGGTTTTGGTAATATTGACGATTTTATTACTTTAGATGACGATTGGAATTTGGAAAATAGAATTGATAATGCTAAACGACAAACAGGAATTGAATATATAGATGTTAATAGGAATTTCTCTTCATTAAGCGGTGGCGAAAAAGTTCGTACTGTTTTAAGCAGCTTACTTTTAAACAACCCCAATTTTATTATTTTTGACGAACCTACAAATCATTTAGATTACGAAATGAAGGAATTTATTTACAATTTTGTAAATTCTTTTAACGGCGGATTGCTTATTATAAGTCATGATAGAGAATTATTAGGGTTTATGGATAGAATTATTGAACTTACACCTACTTTAGCAAAAATTTATGGCGGCAATTATGATGTTTATTTTAATCAACACAAACTTGAAATACAGACACTAGAAAACAACGTTCATACTGCCGAGAACTTACTTGACAAACGGCTAAAGGAAAAAGAACAAATTTTAACTAGGCAAAAGAACAGGACAAAAACAGCCGTAAATGGCTCGACCGACTCCGGCATTCCCAAAATAATGCTCAATAAACTTAAGGGACAAAGTGAACATACTTTTTCGAAGCTTAAAGATATTCACACCAAAAGGATTGAAGAAAGCAGGCAAAATTTGGATAACGCAAAATTGCAACTGCCTATTGAACGCAAAATTAAAATCGATTATAATAACCAGCAGTTACCAAACGATAAATATGTTATAACATGCAACGAGGTTAATTATTCTTTTTCCAACGGTAATTTATTGTGGGGAAATAATATAAATTTTGTAATGCGCGGAAATGAACGAATCCACCTTAAAGGGATTAATGGTTCAGGGAAATCAACTTTACTTAAACTAATCGGCGGTGATCTTTTACCTACAACAGGTTTACTTAAAATTGGTATTCCTTCAATAGGGTATTTGGATCAGGATGTGTCTATGCTTGATAATAATCTTACTATATTGGAGAATATGCTTTTTTATTCAAACGGCATTTTACCGGAATGCGAACTGCGCATTAGACTGGCAAGACTTCTATTTTTTAATGATGATGTATATAAAAAAGTTGCTGTATTAAGTGGCGGCGAAAAAATGAGGGCTGCAATAGCTTGTCTGTTTGCCGCAAACAACAGTCCTTTTCTTATTCTACTGGATGAACCTACAAATAATCTCGATTTAGTAAGCATAAATCAGTTAACCATTATGCTTAATAGCTATAAAGGTACTTTAATTGTTGTATCACACGATAAAAATTTTATAAATGATATTGGCTTGAATGAAGAGTTGATTTTAATTAAACAGAGATAAGGTTTTTAACAATTTGATTATTTTTTGATATAATATTTGTTTAGATAACACCCCTATTAATTAAACGCACCCAAAACACCAGTTATAATCAAATCCATTGTTTGGTACCATTGTGTCCTTGCTGTTGAAGTTTCTACACCATTCCACTTGTTTGTTGCAACTACCACAAGTTTTAGATTTGGCACAACAACAATAAACTGACCGCCGTAACCATTGGCAAAAGCATAATTACCTTTAGAACTTTGCCCAATCCACCAGCAATAACCATAACCGTTTGCAAAATTCATTATATCGCCTGTTGAAATTTTGGCCGTCATCAATTGGTCTATCCAGCTGGCCGGTACTATTCTTTTTCCTTTATATTCTCCTTTGTTGAGAACGAGCTGCCCTATTTTTATCATATCAATAGGAGTAATCTGCAACCCTGCCCCACCGTTATTATACCCCTGTTTATCAACCAACCAATTTCTGCTGCCTATCTCTAAGGGATCAAAAAGATATTGTTTTGCAAAATCAATAGTTTTTATATTAGAAGATCTTGAAATTATTACAGATAACAGGTGCAGTGCGGCCGAATTATATGTAAACACTTGGCCCGATTGGGCAATTAATGGCATATTTATAAGATATTCCACTTGATTTGCGGAGTTAGCCCAATTATTGTAACCTGAAGCCGAATTAAGCTCTTCCCATCCAAAACCACTGCTCATTGTTAATAAATCTTTTATTTTAATATTTGCCTTTTCTGTGGAAATATTTGTAACCAGTGGAGTTAAATAACCACCAATAGGTTGTTCTACCGATTGTATTTGTCCTTTTTCAATTGCAATACCAACCAATAAACCAATTACACTTTTTGTAACAGATCTTACATCGCTTGGTAAATCTGCTCCACCATCATTATAATAAACTTGTTTAATTATTGCACCATCGTACGATACTACAAGGCTTTTTAGGTTTTCAATCTGCCCGGCATTAACAAAAGCTTCATCAAGTTTATTATAATTAATTTTAATTTCAGACGAAGACGAGTTATCATCAGAACAGGAAAACATAAGAACACTTATAATAATTAAAAGAGTAACTTTTATCATTGTAAATCGATTTTTCATCTATAACATCTCGTTATTGTTTCCGTTTTGTATAATACAAAATTTTTATATATTATAACATACAAAAATAGCTGCATAAATATTTTTTGTACAAATTGTCTAGTTTAGCTTTTTAGCTAAATTTAAACCAATTGTTGTATAATCCATAGAAATGTTTTATTTTATGTCCTTCTAATTCAATTGTCTATTATTGGAAATATTATTATGAAAAGATTAATTTTTAATATTCTTTTTTTAGCACTTACTTTAGGCTATTCACTTACAAACACAATTATTGCGGACACCTTAAATGTAATAATAATAAAGGCACATCCTGATGAAGCAGAAGAATATGCCGGAGGAACCACAGCTTTATTAATAAAAGCAGGTCACCGTGTAAAATTTCTCTCCTTGACCAATGGAGATGTGGGTCATTGGAATATAACAAAAGAACAGATCGCGCTCCGCAGATTAAACGAAGCAAAAGAAGTTGAAAAACGAATAGGTGTAACCTATGAAATATTAAATTACCATGATGGCGAATTAGAAAATAACGTGGAATTACGCAAACAAGTTGTTAAAGCAATACGAGAATGGAAAGCTGATGTTGTAATCAGTTTTAAGCCAATGTTTGGAGGTGGTCACCCCGATAATATGGCTTCCGCAATTGCTGTTCAACAAGGAGCCGGATTATCTTCGGCACCATTATTTATGCCCGAAGTACCATTTTTAAATAATCGGCCTTTGTTTTTGCACATGCGCGATTATTACAGCAAAAGTTTTCCGCATATCCCCGATTATGTAATTCCAATTGATTCGGTTATTGATTTAAAACTATATTTGTTTGATGCGCATGCTTCTCAATTTTATGAATTTGCACCTTACCAAAGAGGAATACTTCAAGAGGTTCCGACAAGCTGGGAAGATAAAAAAGCATTCCTGCACAAATATTGGGATGAGTTTAGCATAATAAGTAACGAGATGCAAACATGGTTAAACAACTGGTTTGGTGTGGAAATGGCATCAAAATTTAATTATGCCGAAGAATTTGAATTAGCCCCTTACAGTCGTAAACCAACCAAAGATGAAATTTTAAACTTATTTCCGGTTTTAAATAAATAATCAATTAATCCAATTTTAAAGCTCTATAACAATATAGATTCCCCTCTCAAAAGCCTATTAATCTAAATTTGTCTTTTTTTTTATTCACTTACATTACCTAACGCACTCTTAACTCAACATCTGTTATTCCTTCAAACAATTTTTTTAGTTTTTCCAATTCTTTTTTATCGTAATGATATGGATATACTATTTTGGGTTTAAACGAATTAACAAGGTCAACAAACATATCTGCATCCATTGCATAAGGACGGCATATAGGTAAAAACGCAATATCAATATTTTTTAATTCTTTTAGTTCGGGAATGTTTTCAGTATCTCCGGCAATAAATACTTTCACATTTCCAAATTCAAATATAAACCCGTTATTATCTCCTTTTTTGTGATATATTTTTTCACCCGCCATGTTATATGCCGGAACAGTATTAAATTTCAGTCCGTTTATTGTATAAGTTTTATTATTTACCGTTGTGGTAATTTTGGCACCTTCAATGTCATTATTTAAAATTTCGGCACATTCTTTATTAGCAATTATATTTGTTCCTTTTTGGACAATTTTTCTAAGTATTCCCATATTTAAATTTTCGTAATGCGAGTGTGTAATAAAAATAAAGTCCGCTTTAGGGCCGCTCAAATAATCATTTGTTACAAATGCCGGATCTACATAAATAACCTTATTGTTAAATTCTATTAAAACAGAACTCCACCCTTGATAAGTTATTTTTAATGTGCCTTTGTCAGTTGTTAACGAATCTGTTCCTGTTTGTGCAAAGACATTTAATCCAAAAAACATAAATAAAATTGTAAATAAAAATAAACTGTTCGTTTTCATTTTATTGCTCCTTTCAAATTTATATCATAGTTCCATATTCATTCCCGCAGCAACAGCAAAACATTTTAAGTTTGATTTTTGATTTTTAATAATATTATTACAATCCTTTATCATATTATCCAAAGCTTCATCAGTTCTTTCCTGATTATGATGGAACAAACCGAACTGTTTTACATCAGCCTCAAGTGCTAAACGCAAAGCATCGGTATAAACGGTATGTCCCCAGCCTTTAGTATATTTATATTCACTTTCAGTAAATTCGGCATCATGTATTAAAAGGTCAACATTTTTTGACGCCTCTAAATAATCTTTATATTCCAAACCGTTTGGATGCACATATGTTAATTCATTATCGGTTAAAAAAACAAAACTTTTATCGTCTTCAATAAATTTATAGCCAATTCCCATATTGGGATGACTTAAATACACAGGTATTATTTTAATAGGACCAATTTCAAACGGCCCGTCGCAGGCACCAAAAAAGGATAGGTCAGCTTTTAAGTCATTTAAATTAACCGGAAAATTAGGTGCGGACATCGATTTTGAAATCATCTCTTTAATTGAATTTTGCGCAAACGGACAACCGTATAATTTTACATTTACGCCATTAGAATAAATAGGCTTAAAAAAAGGAAATCCAAATAGATGATCCCAATGAGCATGAGTAAATATTATATTAATATTTTTTTCTTTTTCTTTTAATAATTTTATTCCAAGTTTTCTTATTCCCGTGCCCGCATCAATAATAATAACATCGTTATTTTTACTTCTTATTTCCATACAGGTCGTATCGCCCCCGTATTTTAGGTATTCCGCCCCACATACTGCAATTGACCCTCTGGATCCCCAGCACGTGATTACCATTTAACACCTCTTTTAATAAAACTTTACTGTCTTAATTTAATAATAATTATAAGCAAAGTACACTTAATATTTTACTAAAAATAATTGGATTTTCAAAAGAGAATAAAATGTTTTTATCATATTCATGTTTTTATTGTGAGAGCAGCTAATAAATTTGTCTTTTACAAATTATCAATTATATCCAGCTCCTCGACGCAAAAATATTCAGATCAATAAATTGCTAAATATATTTTTTGTATTTTTTAGTTTAATAAATTAGTGTAATCAATGAGCATTTTGAATGAATTTAGTTTAAATAATACAAAATGAAAAAATACAATTTTAATAGTTGGAGATTAAAAGATTAATTAGTATTTTTGTTTAATTCTAAAAACTAACAATTGAATAATTTAAATAGCTTAAGTTAATTTTTATATATCTAAAATATTTATAAAATCTCATATCAGCAAATGAATGCAAATATAATTAATTTTAAAGACGATATTTTTAATAAAGATATTTCTTTTATTACATCAAAGTGGGTTGTTGAGAAGGTCCCTTATATATTCAATAACAATCTTGATAATTATATCATCTGGAAAGAACTCTTCGCTTCGAAAATTGAAGTGGACAGCAAAGCCATTGTCTTAATTGGAAGTGCCTCTGTGGGTTTTAGTTTAAATCCAGGTAAGAATTTGAAAGAATTTGACGACAGCTCTGATATAGATGTCGCAATAATATCACAATTATATTTTGATATTTCTTGGCATTTTTTAAGAAATATCGGACTAAAAAGATTTAATTATTCTCAAAGAGTTATAAATGCGATTGATGATCATAGGGAGAGATTGATTTATTGGGGGATTATTGCAACTGATAGAATAATACAAATTCTACCATTTGGGAAGAACTGGATTCTAGCCTCAAATGAAATGACAAAGATTGAACCTACTAAAAACAGAAATATTAATTTTAGAATATACAAGGACTTTGATTCGTTAAGGGCTTATCATTTAAATAATTTAAAAACAATAAAAAACAATCTAATACTATAATTATGGCAAAATACATAAAAACATCTGCAAGAAGTATACTTTGGTTTAAACAGGTTTATGACAGAGGAGAACTGGAAATGAAACCCCCATTCCAACGTAATCCTGTTTGGACGGAGAAACAAAAAAGTTATCTCATTGACTCTATATTAAATGAATATCCGGTACCTGAAATATATATGCAGGAAATTGTTACGGACAAAGGAGAGGTTGAATATATTATTGTTGATGGGCAACAAAGAATAAGAGCGGTATTGGAGTATTTAGAAAATAAATTCCCAATTGATGCTAAAGATTCACCACAATGGGGTGATATGTTTTTTGTTGATTTGCGCTCAGAAGAAAAAAAAAGAATTTACGAATATGATTTCGTTGCAAGATACTTACCAGAAATTGATGATGCAAAAATCAGAGAAATATTTGGCAGATTGAATAGAAACAATGTTATACTTAACGCACAGGAACTCAGGCAGGCAACTTATTGGGGGCCGTTTATAAAAACTATGAATGAAATTGCTGAAAATGAAAATTGGGGTAAGCTTGATATTTTCACGTCCAATGATATCAAAAGAATGTTAGATGTTGAATTTATCAGTGAACTTACAATTGCTTTTTTGCATGGACATCAAAACAAGAAATTGACATTGGACATGTATTACCAACTTTATGAAAACGAATTTGAAAATTCAAGCGTTATTAAAGAGCTTTTTGATCTCATTTTAAGAGAATTAATTGCAGTAATTCCAAGAGAAAACAGCCGGTGGTATAAAAAGACAGACTTTTATAGCATTTTTTTGATTTTCGCAAGGCATAGGAATTATTTACCTTTAAGTCCTACGAAGAGAGATGCTGCGAAAACAATACTAACCAGATTTGGACTTCTAATTGACAATTTCCTTTCAATAAATAGAAGTGATATAGATTCAGAACTAATCCCAGACGATCAAATTGAAACTAATGCTATTTTGTATGGACAAGGTGTAAGAGCGTCTACAGACTTAGGTAGTAGAAGAAGAAGAGACGATGCATTAGAGGATGAACTATCAACACTGTGGAATGAATAAATAATTTTCAATTCAAGTATGGTTAGTATATGGAATGAAATTTATTGAACAATAACAATACTGCAATTAAAATAGCCTATATCTGTTTCTAATAATAGATAAATCGTTATTGTTTTAATAAAATTTACGATTTAATATAAACAATAATCTTTTTTCTTATTTTAGCAGTAAAAGTTTCTTTGTTTCCACAAAACTACCTGCCTGCAATTTGTAAAAATAAACACCGCTGGATAAGTTAAAAGCATTCCATTGTTTTTGATATTCCCCGGCATTTAATTCTTCGTTTATCAAAACGGCTGCTTCTTTGCCAAGTTCGTCATATATTTTTAATGTAACAAAAACTTTTTTTGCCAAACTAAATAAAATAGTTGTGCTTGGATTAAATGGATTTGGATAATTTTGCAATAAATTAAAACTTAAATTTTTATTATTTTCTTCCTCTATTCCTACTGTAGTAATTGCATATACAACGCTGCTGTATAACGAAGCAGTACTGTCATTTTTTGCCATAATTCGATAAGCATAAACTGTATCAACTTGTACCGCTTGGTCATAATATATTGTATCGTTTTCCTTTAAAATTGCAATAATTTCGTAATTTAATAAAGTTGTATCTGTGCCTACTGCCCTTTCAATTATATAGTTTTTTTCTTTTTCCGAATTGTCTTTCCACTCTAAACAGATGGAACCGCAAAAAGAACCTCCCAATAAATTAGTCGGCTTTTTGAGTTGGGTAATAAAATTATATGTTTCCGAAAAATTAGAAACTAAACCCGAATTAAACGCTTTAACTTTCCAATAATATTTTGTGCTTTCTTTTAATCTGTTAAGTTTATATGTTTCTACGGTTAAGCTGTCTTCTTTTATAACATTAATACTAAAATTTTCGTCCTCTGCAATTTGAAGCGAATAATAATCAGCATTAATTATTTTTCCCCAAGTTAATTCCGTACTAAAAGGAATACTTGCAGCATTATTTTCGGGTAACAATAATTGCGGAGCAGCCAAAACTTCTGCAACATATTCTCCTTTTGCACAATTTATTATTTCTTTTGTAAGGTCGTTTTGTAACCAGGCAACCGTATAAATCATTGTATCCTGCCAAGCATCTTCAATTTTGTATGTATATATCAGTTGGTAAGTTCCGGACGCATAGTTAAACCCTATTCCGGTCGGATCAGGATATGCTTTGCGAAACACATGTTCAAACACTTTTTCGCCATTTGACCCGGGTGCTGAAGAATACACTATTTTTTCTTCAACAGCCAATACCCTTAACCTTGTATTTACTGCGGGCATATCTTTTTCCACAACTATTGTTATTCTGGATTTAATACTGTCTTCTGCAATTCTTTCATCGGTTATGGAAATAAAAGCAAGCGGAGCTACAGCCATTCTGTTATTATATGCGTTATTAAAGGCGGTGTTGCTAAACGGCCAAATATCGTGCAATATGCCGTCAACTTCTAACGTAGGTACGCTGCTGACACCCATATAATTAATAAAAGATTTGTTTTGGACTGCGTTTATTGCGTACATAGGATCAGACGCACTTGGCCACCATGAGTGGAATTTAACCGCAACTATTTTATCACCCATAGTATGCAGATAACTTGTAAGTGCCGGATTACTAGATGCACATGGACCGCAGCCGGTATTTGTCGATTCTTCAAACAAAACTTTCCGTTCTGAAAGATTAATTCCGAGCGGTGTATAATTTAGCTTTTTATGTTCAATTGTAACGCTTTTATCTTTATACGGAAAGGAATAATTTGCATTTAGATCACTAACAGCAACATTTGTTTTATTAGGATTAACACTTTTATCTATCTGCGCAATTGTTATAATATTGAAGCAGAATAAGATAACAAAACAACTTAATATTTTTTTCATATTCATTTTATTAATAGTTATTAAATAGAAACAAAATATAATTAAATTAATTTTTGAAAACAGATATTTTGTTTATAAGAATATGGCAAAACAAATAATTTCTTTTATTATAAATAGATTAGATTATTAAAACACTTTGCAATTCCATTTTTGTTGCTTTTTAGTTTTTTAATTGTTATTATAAAACAGTTTTAATATAAGTTAGATTTTATTTTAAACATAAGATTTTGCACTTAATTATATTACGAAAACCATTCTATAAAAGACATCTTACAAAATATTTTTAATTTAAAAACTGCCTGTAGTTGAATAACAATTGCAACTTGGGCAGGAAGAGTTTAATTAGTATTGATTTGTTGAGTCTTATATAAAATGAAAAATATTTTTGTTTTTTTTGAACAAAATAATTTCGTTTCTATTTCCCTTTCAATTCAAATTACTCTTAAAAGAACCACTCAATAATATTATATTACTGAAATATTCTTTTACTTTAATAAATTGAAAGAATACTAAACCTGTTATACAGCAAAAAACTTTATTGTTTTATTTTCACGGGTTTATGGCAAAAACAACCTAATAAATCACTTAACAAAAGGGAGTTAAAAAATGAACGAAGAAACAAAAATTAAGGCAACAGATTTTAATTTGTCTAAAGAAATTCAATTTCTTCCTGAACAAGGTCTTGTTGTTCACAAAGATGCCCGTCTCCTCATTCTAGACAGCAATTCCCTTGGATTGCTGCTTAATTCGTTAATAGTAAATATGGGTTTTGAGAACACCATGAAAACATTTATGCAGTCTGGATTTGAACACGGGTTTTCGGATTTTTTAGCAATGCAAGCAGACTTTGGAGATAAATTTGAAAACGAAATAGAACTTTTTGCTTCCGGCCCTGTAATTCACTCCTGGGAAGGTTTAGTTCATGCCCAGCCCACAAAAATAGAAATTGATAGAGAAAAAGGTCATTTCCTTTGTGAAGGAATATGGACAAACAGCTGGCAGGCACAGCAATACTTGACTTTTAATCCGGTTGGAGAAAAAGCTGTTTGTTCAAGCCTAACAGGATATGCTTCAGGCTGGACATCCGGTTTTTTTGGCGAGCCTGTACTTGCAATTGAAACAGCATGTATTGCAAAAGGAGATCCGCATTGTGCTTGGCAGCTAAAACCAATTGATAATTTTGGTGAAGAAGCAGCTTATGGATTAAATATGCTTAAAGATCAGTTTGACAAATTTAAAAAAATCAAAAAGTAATTAATTTCTTAGGAGAAAATATTATGGCTCAGTTTTTATCAAACGCATATAATTTAATAAGCAAACTTCAATCGATGCAGGGGAAAATGGCTTTAGCTTCAAAAACGCTTGTACCCTCAACAAAAGCCGCATTAGAAGAAGACACACCGGAAATAAAACAAAAATTTGAAAGAGCTTTTAAAGAGATTACCGGGATGTCTATTGCCGAAGCAGAAAAAAAAGTAAGAGAACTTGAGAAAAAAGTGTAATATACCCAAAAAGAGGGGTTCTGCTTATCCCCTCTTTTATATATATTCAACACTCTTTTTGATACTTACCTAACAACATTTTTTTCTTTTATATTTTTCCCACAATAACAGTTTTACAAAATAATTAACATGTACGAAATTATTCGTTGACAATATCATTTTCCATTATTATATTACGTACGTTTATAATGTGATTTTTAAAAGAATCTTAACCAAAAAATGGAAATATATTTTGGTCGAAAATTATTTAGGTAATTTTCTAATTTTTTTGATTCTAACTTTTTTCTATAAGGAATTTTATGGCACGAATTAAATCTTTAGGCCCAACTGAAAAAGAATTAGAGATATTATCTATTTTATGGCAAAACGGACCCAATACAGTAAGATTTGTAAACTTAATTATGAATAGGAGTGAAAATACAGGTTATACAACAACTTTAAAACAAATGCAGATTATGTTCGAAAAAGGTTTATTAAAACGTGACGAATCAAACAAAACCCATATTTACTTGCCTGTTCATTCGGAATCAACAATAAAAGAAGTTGTAGTTAGCAAAATGATGGATAGGATATTTTCAGGTTCTGCCGGAAAACTTGTATTGCATGCTTTATCTTCAAAAAAGATATCTTCTGAAGAACTTTCTAAAATAAAAAAAATAATTGATCAAAAAGAGCAGGAGTTAAAGTTGTGATTGTAAAAGAATTACTTTCTTTAGCTTATATTGATGTTGTTGGATTATGGTTAATTCACCTTATGTGGCAAGGGTTTTTAATTGCCATATTGACAGGTATTATTTTGTTTGTATTTAATAAGACTTCGGCAAAAACAAAGTACATTGTTTATTTTGTTTCTTTATTGTTAACAGTTCTTCTTCCAAGTATAACTACACTATATAAAAGCAGCGAGGATGTTTCAATAGTGCATGCAAAGGAAATAACACCTACACAATCCAAAGAAATATTACTTGACGGAAAATACGTAGCAACACAATATAGAAGACATGGAATTGTATCCGAATATAATGAAAAAATAATAAAGCAGATTGGCACTTATTTGCCATTTATAACTATTATTTGGGTAATTGGCGTATTATTAATTTCAATATACCATATATTCTGTTTTTTTAAATTATTAAAATTTGTTGAACAAACACGGCAAAGTTTAGAACTTTTATGGGAAAAAAGAATACAAAAGCTAATTAAAAATTTAAATATTCGTCGCAAAATCAATATTTTCAAAATTCCCGGCTTAGATTCTCCCGTTGTTATTGGATTTTTGAAACCTTTTCTTCTTATCCCTATTTCTTTTTTTACAGGAATGAGTGAACAATCTATTGAAGCAATAATTTTACATGAACTTGCACATATTAAGCGATACGACTATTTGTTAAACATGATTCAAATAATTATTGAAGTACTTGGTTTTTTCCATCCGGCAATTTGGTGGTTATCTAAAAGAATCCGCGAAGAACGTGAAAATTGTTGCGATGATATTGCTATAAATATTATTGGTGATAGAGTTGTTTATGCAAAATCATTAATACAATTGGAAGAATACCGTGATAATAGCAAGCTAGTTCTTGCCGGTAACGGTGGCAATCTTTTTTTTCGTACTTCCCGTATTTTACAATTAAAAAATAACAATAATTTTTCTGCTTCTTTAAACCTTGGCGGATACATTGTTCCTATATTGTTGCTTTTTTTTCTTATGGGTTTTATATGGAAACAAAATGGAAACTTATGGGAGTTAACAAAAAACCAACCGGTAAATGAAAGCTTTTTCAAAAATATTGCACACAATCTTGTTGCTTTTTTCCCATTTAACGGCAACGCAAATGATGAAAGCGGATATGATCAAAACGGCACTATTAATAACGCAACATTGACAGAAGATCGTCTTGGAAGAGCAAATTGTGCATTCGATTTTAGCGGAAAGGATAGTTACATTTGTGTGCCTAAGATATCACAATTTAATACTTCGGGCTCAATAACCGTAAGCTGCTGGATTTTTCCACGCAGATCCGAAAATTGGGAATCATGGATTTCCAAAGCTAATTCTTCATCCAGAACGTCACAATGGCGTATTGGTTTTGGAGAAAACGGAAATAAGGAATGGGGTATTACCCAATGTATTTTAAAAGACAAGCAAAATATTTGGACTGATTTGTGGATTACGGACAATTTAATTCCGCTTAATAAATGGACACAAGTAATTTTTGTTGCCAATCAGACAAAGCATTTTGTTAACTTGTTCATTAATGGTAAAAAAGTGGTTCAGATTGATAACTTAAAATCTTTTGAGCCATCTCAAGCTCCGCTGTATTTTGGATTTCAGACAGATGATTGGGCTTTTTTTGACGGTAAGATTGATGATGTTCGGATTTATAATCGAGCCCTTACTGATCAAGAAGCAAATGTTGTTTATAGTATGAATTAAAATGTCTTTTCCTTAAAGATTTTGGATTTTTATATCCTCATGTACGATTTTATTCGTAGTTTTTTGTACTATTTATATTTTATAAAAAGGAAATAACTTTGACAAAATGTTTTAGCATTAAAATATATTTTACAAAATTGGAGTACAATTATGAACAAGATAAAATTTATTACAACATTAACATATGTGTTTGTTTTTTATTCTATTGGTTTTTCACAAGCACTTTTTACAGATAGCGGACAAAAATTAGGTGAATTTTCATGTTGGTCCGTCTCTCTTCAGGATTTGGATGGAGATAATGATTTAGATGCTTGCATAGACGGTCACTTTTGGATTAATAACGGTAATGGAGTTTTTTCAAAAAACGGAAAATTTATAGGGTCGAATATAACCGTTTTTGACGATTTGAATGGAGATAATTTTATTGATGCTATTTGCGATAGCAATATATTTATTAATGACCGTAACTGGAATTTTGTAAAACAAAATCAAACATTTGGTAAAAATGTTATGGGTGCTTATTTATTAGATTTGGACAATGATAATGATCTTGACGCCATTTCATATACGGAAAATTCGGATTTAATTTGGTATAATGACGGATTGGGTCATTTTACAAATAGCTGTAAACACCTTGGTGGTTGGTCTCAATGTAAATATGAAGCAAGTGATGTTAATGGTGATGGATTTATTGATATTGTTGTAGCTATTCCTCATACCCCCTATCCGGAGATGAATAGCAATATTAATGATAAAATTTGGCTTGGCGACGGGTTGGGAAATTTTACCGAAAAGGTACTTCCTAGTGTCAGTTTTGAAACAAGAAGTATTATATTGAAAGACTTTAACGGTGACGGTAAACTTGACTTGCTAATGGCCAAAGGTCATGTCATCTCTATTAATTGGTGCAAAATTCTTTTTAATGATGGGCTTGGAAATTATACCGATAGCGGACAAAAACTTAATTTGGGTTATAACTCGCCCGATGCAAAAGTTAAAGATCTTGACGGTGATGGTGATCTGGACATATTTTTTGCTAATGGTATGCCGGATGATTATGGTCAGCCTAATACAATATGGTTAAATGATGGTACGGGGCATTTTACCGATTCAGGAGTTCGGTTGGGCAATATAAACTCGGCGGTTGTAGCTTTAGGAGACATTGATAATGATAATGATATTGATGCCCTTGTTGCAAATGTTAATATTAGAACAAACAGTTCTTTTACAAATGTATATCTTAATACAACCACACAATCCGATGTTATAGAAAATAAAGAGATGGAAAAATCTTTTCGACTTAATCAAAACTACCCCAACCCGTTTAATCCATCAACTAACATTAAATACTCACTTAGTAAACCGTCTCAAATTAAACTTAGCATTTACAATATGCTTGGTCAAAAGATCAAAACACTTAAAAACTCGTTTCAAAACACCGGTGAATACACTTTTACATGG
>JAZDHY010000074.1:0-23530 GCA_043805435.1 bacterium | reverse complement strand
GCATCTTTCTTTGCTGCATGAAACAGAATGGTTTGATGGTGGAACCAAAATCCCTTGGTTGTTTGACTACACACTTTTATTTAAAATTGGATCCAGTCTATGATTTGAGTATTTCTGTTCATAATGAAAATCGGTGATTATTATAATGAATTTAAATAACCACGTTCTTTACAGACTGTGTGAAAATTGGGGATAAATATCAAATAACGTCTATTTAGCTATAAAAAATTATGTCACCCCGATGGGGTTTTTACGATTGTTTTTTCGTTTTTGCTATAATCATGTCATCCCTCCGGGATTATAAACACATAATAACATATTACAAAACAATGCGTTAACGTATATATATTGCACTTAAGCACGGCAGAAAAGTGCCCTGTTTGTAACCAAACGCACCGCCACCAATCCAAAGAACTCCAGCGGAGTTCCACGTTTGTTTTATCAAAGTCTTGTTGTTTTTACAATTTTCACACAGACTCTTTAGGGCGTGGGGAGGATAAACCACTCGATATGGGCTTTAAGCCTGATTTGAAAAATATTATTATTAAATTATTTTGCCCAAAAACTAAGGAAAATTAATCTCTTATTTTTTAGCCTTAAATTTTCCGGCCAACCCTTCATAATCGGTAAGTTCGGCATCAATAGAACCGATAACAATTTTTGTTTTAACTTTTACGGGTACTTTAAGGTCATCGTCACTAAGCCAAACAATAATACTGCCCTCACTCTTAAAAAGTCCGCCTTCCGATACCAACGGTTCAACAATAACACAATCAAATGTACCTGCAGAAACAGTAACTCTTTCTTTGCCTAAAAATATTACATCAAGCGGATACACTTTATTTTTGTAAAAGTTTTCAAGATGAAATTTATCACCTTTTTTTAAGTTGCTGTAATCAAATGCACGCGCAATATAAAATGCCGAAACAATATCGTTAACATTTGGCGGAATGTTATATTCACCTTCCGATGTTTTTGCTTTTCCTTTTCGTTGGTCAAAAAAAGCGGAAAAATCGCGCGAATATCCGCCTTCGCGTATATGTTGTTCAAATCTCCAAGGGAACAAACCTTCCACATCAAGATAAGTTTCATATCTATCACGCACCTTATAAAAAGCATCAAAAGTTGGAACGGTATTTACCGTAAAAACAATATTGTAAGTGTCACGTCCGGAAAGACGTTTTATTTTAGGGATTTGCATAACTGCAACTCCCGCAGTAACAAAACCATACTTAACATCAAAAGTTAACTTTTCGCCTTGTTTAAAAGCCTTGTTTTCTATTTTTCTGAATTCTTGTTTTTGTGCCATTATTGCTGTAACGGAAATAACACAAAACAATACAAAAATCTTTAATTTATACATCATTTTCTCCAACAAATAAAACTTGTTTAATTTGTTTAAAAACTTTATTAACATCAATTGAATTCATACAATTAAGTTTTTCACACTGCTCTCTGCTGCAATTATTGCAGCCTATTGTAGGCAAAAAAATGCTTTTTTTAGTAGTATAAGGACCCCAGCGTAATTCCGAACACTCGTTAAACTTTGGATAAAAACCAATAACGTTTTTATTTAAAGCGGCTGCTAAATGAATAGGGCCTGTTGAATTGGCAATTAACATATCCGAAATGTTAATTAGAGCAATCAGTTCTTTTAAGCTTAATTTACCACTAAAATTATGAACATTTTTACTAACTACAAGTTTTTCACAAATATCATTTTCGTTTTGAGAGCCCGTAATTAATACATTAAATTGCAAACTTTGTGCCAACAATACAACCAACTCGTAAAACTTGCCAATTGGCATATCTATTGCACTTCCACCACTTCCGGGATGAATAATAATGGTGGGAAGTTTATTATCAATCTCTCTATCAATTAAAAATGTGTTAATTTTTGCAATACTTTCTTTGTCCGGGTGTATAGAAAAATCTACACTATCGTTAATTATATTATCCCCAATTCCAATTTCTTTTAATAATTGCAAGTTGTATTCAAGCTCATGTTTATTACCGCTTTTTCTATGTTCAAATACCTTCTTATTAAACAATAACGAATAATATCTGTAACCGGTTCCTATTCTGTTTTCTATACCCGCTAAAAACGAACATAAAGCAAATTTAAGTTTGGGATAAACATGAATTACAGTATCAAATTTTTCTTTTTTAAAAATATTCAGAATATCCATAAAAGATAAATTATCTATTGTAATAATTTTATCAACATAAGGATTTAACTCAACAATTGGTTTTGTGTACTCTTTAACCATAAAAATCAATTTGGCTTTAGGATTAAATTTTTTAATTTTTTGGGCAAGCGGCAAAGTTAAAACCACGTCACCTATCCTATCAGTACGAATTATTAATATGTTATTGTTTTTTATCATTACGCGATAGATATAAATTATTTTTTATAAAAAATCTTCTTTCCAGTTCTTTCCCTTTTGAGATTCCAATTCGTGATGACACACCAATTTGAAAACTTTCCTCTTTTATCCCTTCGGCCAAAAAAACCGAATTATCAACCAAACTAATACCATTAAACGAACTATTTAGATTATAAGCTATACAAATTTTACCGGGTCCGTTTAATAAACTTCTACTTTCTTTATCTGATAATTCTTTTTTATTAAACCTTCTTTCGGCAAAGGTATCAAAACCCAAAAGCGGTTCCAATGCACGAATTAATATTGCGGTGCCTTCGTTATAATTACCCGAAACAACATTACAGCAAAAATACATTCCGTAAGTAAAATAAACATAAAGCTTTCCGCCCCCTTCAAACATTACCGCATTTTTATTTTTTTTTCCGCCAAACGAATGTGATGCCGGATCGTCAAGCGTATAAACTTCCACCTCAACAATTTTACCTAATAAATATTGTCCGTTTTCCTTTTTAACAAAAGTTTTACCAAGTAATTCTTTTGCCACTACAAAACAATCACGCAAATAAAATTCAACCGGCAGTTTGTTATAATAAGAAGGCATTAATTTAGTTTAATTATTTTTCTTTTCCAGAATTGTTTTAATTTCTAAAACTTTGGTGTTGTAAAATATCTCTTTTTCAGGATGAATAAGGATCAATTTTTTATACATTGTAAGTGCTTCTGCAAAATTACCTTGAGCAAAATAAATTCCGGCCAATGTATCGGAAACCATTTCTTTATTTTTAATTTCCAAACTATAATTTCCTTCAATATTTTCATTGGAGCTTTCTGCCTTTGGAATTTTTGCTTTTCTTATTTCGTTGGCAATTCGTTCTATTTCGTCATCGGAATCAACAAAATTATTAAGCTCCACTTCCTGCTCTTCAAAATCGCTAGACTTATTAAACAGTTCTTCTTCAAAAAACGGAGTTCTGAAATTTTCCTGAGTTTCCAGTTCTCTTTTAATAACATTATCAAGTTTATTATTATAATAAGCTAAAGTATCGGACGAATTAATTAACTGCGAAGCTTCTAAAAAATGCGCTTTAGCTTTTTCATATTCCCCATTTATTACGGCTGCTTTGCCCATTATAATATGTCCGGTAGGGTAATCGGGATATAATTTAAGCCCATGTTCTAATATTTCCATGGCTCTTTGAATTTCCTTCTCTTCCAAATAATGTTGTGCTACTCTGGCAAATAAAGGCGAGTTTTCGTCAAACTCGTAAATCAAAAGCAGTTTTTCTAATAATTCATCTTTCATATATTTCAACTGTTGTTATAAAAATAAAAAAAGTCTGCCATAAAAATAGCAGACTTTTACATAAAACAAAAGACCATAGATATAAAAATTAACTTTTTGCTCTTTTTCTTGCGGCCATGTTATGTTTAATGGAAAGACCTGCTATAGAAGCAAATCCAAAAAAGAACATTAGTTGAAATGGAATTGCTGAAATTTCCATAAAATATATAGAAGCAACAACACCAATTAAACAATAAGCAGCCAATAACGATTCAACAATAACCGAAGCATCAATTTTTAAATTGCCTGCATATTTATTTTTAACAATTTTATCTTCTTTATTAACAACCTGCATTTTAGGTGTGCGTACAAATTCGCTTTTTCTATCCAGCAGACCTTCAAAAACAGCTCGCGAATTATTAACAGCCAAACCCATACTGCCTGCCATAAATAACGGGAAAAGTGCAATTCTTTTACGCCAATCCGTATCAACATCTTTTTGTGCATAAAGATACATTAAAAACGAACTTATAAATCCAAGCACAAAAACCGCCATAATATTAAAAAACGGATCGTAAGGGCCCGAGTTTTTAATAAAAATTAACGGTACGTTTAATATTCCTGCAAGTAATATAAAAGGAAAAGCAAAGTTATTTGTTAAATGGAAAGTTGACTGTAATTTAACGCGTAAAGGAATATCCGATTTCCAAACAAGAGGAAGAATTTTTTTACATGTTTCAATTGCGCCTTTTGTCCACCTAAATTGCTGGGCTTTTAAAGCATTCATTTCAACCGGCAGCTCGCTTGGTGTAGTTATATCGCGTAAATAGATAAACTTCCATCCTTTTAATTGTGCTCTGTAACTTAAATCCAAATCTTCGGTTAAAGTATCTGCGTGCCAATTGCCTGCATCAAAAATGCAAGATTTACGCCATACGCCGCCGGTACCGTTAAAATTAATAAAAAAGCCCGATCTGTTACGAACCGTCTGTTCAATTACAAAATGGCCGTTTAAGGCTAAAGCTTGTATTCTTGTAATAATAGAATAATCTTCGTTTAAATGTTCCCAGCGGGTTTGTACTAAACCGGTTTCGTCATTTGTAAAATAACGCATGGTTTTTCTAAGGAAATCAGCATGGGGTATAAAATCGGCATCAAAGATAGCAACAAATTCACCTTTGGCTGTTTTTAAACCTTCTTTTAAAGCACCGGCTTTATAACCCTCGCGCGAACCGCGTCTGACGTGCTTTATATCAAATCCTTCTTCCTGCTTAATTCTAACCGATTCGGCAACAATTTGCACGGTTTCATCAGTAGAATCATCTAAAACCTGAATTTCCAATTTGTCTTTGGGGTAATCCAAAGCACAAATTGCATTTATTAATCTGTCTGCAACATATAATTCGTTGTACATAGGAAGTTGTATGGTTACAAATTTTTCTTCACCAACAACATCCGTTCCTTTGGGTTCGTTTTTTAAGTATTTATTGTGATAATAAATCATTATAAACCCGTGACTTGCAAATAATAGTATTACCAGTAGTGTAGCAATATAAACTACCAATACTATTTCATCAAATGCCATTTTTTCACCTTATTTTAAATTACCAATTTGATACTACGTTTATTAAAATATCTTCTGTTATTTTTTCAATTGAATCATCAATAGCTTTTTTTCTTTCTGTTGTTATATCACCTGTAGTGCTATAATCGCCGTAATCGGAAAAACTACGTTCAAAAACCGTTACTTTTTTTACTAAATCTCTATATAAAACTCTAATTGAAATTGTTATTCTTCGTGATGTAACTTGTTCTCCGCCGCTAACTACCGCAGGGCCGTCATTTATAGAAGCAACAGTACATTCAAGCAGTGCATCAGCATTAATTTTTGGAACAACACGAAGCTGATTATCTTCTAAAAACTTTTGAGTAAGTGCATTTGTAAAGTTCTCTTTAAGTTCCGGTTCTCCTGAACCGCTATTATCTTTAAACAACGGAATAGATATGGTTTTTAGATGTGCGGGAATGGAAGCACCGGTAAATGAATAAGAACAGCTATATAAACAGCATATTCCAAATAATATAGACATTAAATATAATACATTTTTTACTTTATTGTAAGTCATATTCTCGTATTTTCCTATATAGGGTGCGCTCGCTTAATTTTAACAAGACCGCTGCTTTTCTTTTGTTGCCTTGCGTAAAGTTTAAAGCATTTATAATTGCCGATTTTTCTAACTCTGCAATTGGTATAATTTCATCTACCTGAACATGATTTTCGTTGTTGGAAATTCTTTCTTCGTGATTATAGGCCAATTTTTTTAGTTCAAGCAAATCTTTTTTAATATCTATTAAAGCACGATAAATCATTTCTCTATCTAACGATTCAGGTGATTTGTTCAAAAAAACGGGTAAATTTCTTGACTCTTCAAAACTTGGAGAAGTGGATAACAGCGGTAAAAACGAGTCGTTATCTAAAAATCCCGTTTTATTTAATGCACATGCAGTTTCTATAACATTTTTAAGTTCGCGTATATTACCGGGCCAAGGGTAATCAATTAATAAATTTAAGGCCGAATTACTGATTTTTGGTTCCGGCATCCCATTATTTCTGGAAAAACTTAATAAAAAATGGTTTGCCAAAGGCAAAATATCTTCTTTCCTTTGCCTTAACGGAGGAATTAATAATGTAACTGCTTTTAACCTAAAAAACAAATCACTTCTAAAACGTTTTGCATCAACTTCTTTTTGTAAATCTTTATTTGATGCGGCAATAATCCTAACATCTACTCTTGTAACGGACTCACTTCCCAAACGCATAAATTCTTGTGTTTCAAGCACACGCAAAAGTTTAACCTGGGTTGTTAACGGCATTTCGGCAAGTTCATCCAAAAACAAAGTACCGCCGTCAGCAATTTCAAAATATCCCTTTCTATCGTCAATAGCACCGGTAAACGAACCTTTTTTATGTCCAAATAATTCGCTTTCTAACAGGCCTTCGGGTATAGCACCGCAATTTACATTTACAAGTCTATTATCTGCTCTTTTGCTTGCCAAATGAACAGCTCTTGCAAATACTTCTTTGCCTACACCACTTTCACCCTGTATTAAAACAGAAATATCGGACTGTGCTATTTGTATGGTAATATCAACTAAGTCGTTTATTTCTTTTGACTTACCAATAATTCCGAAACTTTTTTTGACTTCTTCTTGAGTCATTCTTCAAATAACTAATTTAATTTTAATCTTTAAACTTAATACTTTTTTTACATATTATCTAATAGATAAATTTAATCCGTCGTAAGCGGTTATAATTCTTTTTTCTTCAATTCTTTTACTTATATATTCATTATCGAATATTTCTTCTAAAGCTTTAGTTTGGTAGTGTGTAATAACAATTTCTTCGGTTTTAATAAATTCACACGCTTTTATAAATTCTTCAACACTAATATGGCTTATTTCCGTTATAAAACAATTAACCATATTATCGTTAAACAAATACAAATCGTTTATTGAACCAATATCTGAAGTATAAACAACTTTTTTATCATTTTTAATAATTAACAACGAAAAAGATACAAACTCTACTTTATCGTATATTACCGCGTTTTGTTTTGGTTTAATATGCGTGTTTATTTTAATTTTAATTTCTAAACCGCCGTCAAGTTTAGGCAACCCTTCTTTCAAAGCAAAAAATGTAATATCAAACGGATAGGTTTCAGGAAAAATATTAAAAATATTAAGCATCTTTTTTAGTGATAAAAGCAAACCATGGTACACTAAAATTGTAAGAGGTTTTGTTCTGCCGGCTAATTTCATTTGAATTAATAAAGATGGAAGACCGGCCAAGTGATCGGGATGAAAATGTGTAATTATTATTGAATTTATATTTTGTGTAAAAGAAAGATTTTGATTTAACAATGCCTGCGAAAAACCATCTCCGCAATCAACTAATAATTCATGGTTTTGTGTTTGGATTAAAATTGAGGAGGGAAATCTACCCGGTTCTGTAATACCGGAACTTGTTCCAATAAAAAGTATATTCATTTTAATCGGTAATATCTATTACCCTTCCTTTAATTGAATAATTTTTGTCAAGCTCATCCAACACAATTATTGCTTCTTCGCGGGTTTTAAATTTACCAACTAACAATAGGTTAAAATTAGTACCGCCAACATTTTTTTCTTTAATTTCGGCTTGATAACCGGCTTTAATTAGTTTTTCTTCAAGTTCTTTAACTTTATCTAAATTTAAAAAAGCTCCGGCTTGGATACAATATTTATAATTATTGTTTATCTGTTCTACAACTTTTTTTGGATTGTCTTTTATTTCAGTAATTTCTTTTTTTTCGGTCTTTATAGGTTTTACAGTTTTCAAATCAGGCTCTAAGTCTAAATTCCTGTCCGCATTTTTAATATACTTTGAATCGGGATAATTTGTTTTTAATTCACTTAAACATGATTCCGCTTTTTTATAATTACCTAATGCATAATGATACGAAAACATACAGTATAAAGATGCATCGGCAAATTGCGAATTTGGGTATTTTCTTACAATTGTTTCGTATCGGTTAAGGGCAACATCACCGTCTTTTGTTAATAAAGCATCCAAAAAAATTACAGCAGGATCATCGGGATATTTAACTCTTAGTTCTTTTAATGAAAGGTTGGCTTTCTCAATTTCACCGTTTTTAATCTGCTTTAATTGTGCCGAAACATCTACATCTTGTGCTTTAATAATTGCGGCACAACAAAAAACAATAATAAATATTTTCTTCATCATGGCAAATCCACCTGTTTAATCTTAAAGTGCTATTTTCTTTTCAAAAGATAATAAAGTTTCAATATAATCCGCAAATAATGTTCCCGATGTTGATCGGGTTATTTGTACTTTTACATAATCCCCAACTTTAACATCATTCCCAACAGGGAAAATTGCAACTTTATTACCATCAGTCCTACCGGCTAAAAATTGGTCCGATTTTTTACTATACCCTTCAACAAGTACAACTTCATGTCTGCCTGTTAACGAACTGTTAATTTCGGCAGAAATTTTTTGCTGTAAATCTATAATTTCGCTTAATCTGCGCGATTTAACTTTATCCGAAACATCATCATCCATTTTGAATGCCTTTGTACCTTCACGAGGCGAATAATTAAACATATAAGCACCGTCATATCTAACTTTTTTAATTACTTCCAAAGTTGCCTGGTGATCTTCTTCTGTTTCAGTCGGAAAACCGGAGATTATATCCGTCGAAAAATTTACATCTTTAATAATTTCGCGTGCTTTATCAATTAAACCAAGATAATGTTCAATTGTATAAGTACGGTTCATTCTTTCCAAAATAACATTTGACCCTGACTGCACCGGTAAATGTATATAATTACAAATATTTTGGTTGTTGGCAATAACATGCAATAATTTTTCAGACAAATCCTGAGGATGAGATGTCGTAAATCTAACCCTTATTGAACTATCAACTTTTGCACAGGCTTCAAGTAGATCCGAAAAATCGCGTCCGTTATCGTTATACGAATTTACATTTTGGCCTAAAAGTGTAACTTCCTTAAAATTTCTATCCGAAAGTACTTTTACTTCTTCAATTATCGATTCCAAAGAACGGCTTCGTTCTCTTCCTCTTGTAAAAGGAACTACACAAAACGAACAAAACTTATCGCAGCCGCGCATAACGGAAATCCATGCGGAAAGTCCTTCTTCCCGGTACGGAATAATATCATCGTAAGTTTCAGTTTTGGATAGTCTTACGCCAATTCCTTTTTCGCCCGCAAAGGCATTATCAATAAATGCCGGCAGCTTGCGGTATTCATCCGGGCCTACTACAATATCAACAATTTTATTTTCTTCAATTAATTCCTTACGCAATCTTTCAGCCATACAGCCCAAAATACCAATAACTAAATCGGGTTGTTTGGTTTTAAGTGTTTTTAGATTACCAAGTCTTCCGTAAATCCGTTGTTCGGCATTATCGCGCACACTGCAAGTATTAAGCAGTACTACATTTGCCTCTTCGGCATTGGTTGTAAGGGTATATCCTTTGTCTTTTAATATTCCCATCACAAGTTCGGAGTCTGCCGTATTCATCTGGCAGCCATAAGTTTCTATATATACGTTGTTTTTCATGAAATGTCTTTCTGTTAAAAATATTGAGGTGCTTAAGGATTATTGACTATACTTTTGATAACATCCACATAATCAGATTAAAAAATATTATTGCTAAAACTGAAAACACAATTACAAAATTGCGGTTTTTCTTTTTGATATCTTCCGCAAGATCTATTTCCGGTTCGGCATCGTTAGATTTAAAAATATTTTTAAACATTTTACCCTAAAATAAATTATTTGTGATTAATAAAATAACATTAATAATCTAAACTTTCAAGGTAATTAATAAAGATACTGGATAACAACACTTGCTTAATTATCTGAACCATGATTTGTAGGATTAAAGGATTACCATGATTTTGATTATTGTCTGAACTGTGATTTTTGTGATTAATATGATTGTTATGATTTTAAGAGATTGGTGTTTTGTCTGTTTATCAGGATGCTCCTTGAGAATAATACAGTTTTATATATGAATTTCAGACTTTTCAAATCCTCTTCGGAGAAGAGGCCTATTTGTAACCCGATGAACTCCCGCAACGATAACCACTACGGCGTAGCTGGCTATTCTTTTACCTTCTACTTTTTTAGTTTAACCATTAAGTATAGATTGGGTGGATTGTTGTTTTTAATTAAAAATTGAGAATTCAAAATTAAAAATTAACTTTCTGTTTATGCCTTAAGCTATGTTTTAAGTGTGCCCCGCCCAAAATAAAACCAATTAATTTTAACACATCTTTTAAATAAAATTTTCTAATAAGTTTAAGAAAAAGATATTTTTTTAACAGTTGTGTTTTTATAAAGCCATAATGTTTTCTGTAAAAATATAAAAACGAAATATAAAACTCTTTTTTTATAGCTAACGATTTTTCCGTACTTTTTCCGCCAAAATGCTGAATTAATATCTGCGGGATTATTACCACATCATATCCAGCGTTGGTAATTCTTAAAGCCAAATCTTCTTCTTCGCTGTATAAAAAATAAGTAGTGTCAAAACCGCCTATTAAGCCGTAAGTTTTTGCGTTTACAAACATTACGCTTCCGCCAACCAAATCAACCTTAAAAGGGTCTTTATATATATCTTTTTTAATGGGGTAATTTACTTTATTAAATAATTTTGAAAACGTAATACCAAAAAACTTGCTGCTTATTGTTGGAAAATGCGAATAATTATATTGCAGGTCGCCATCTTCCGATTTTGTATAACACGAAACTATTCCCGTTTGGGGGTTATTTAAACAATGGTTATAAAAAATGGATAAGCCGTCTTTAAGTAAAACACAATCGTTATTTAGGAAAAAGAAATATTTGCCCTTTCCGTGCTGTACACCTAAAGCATTACCGCCCGCAAATCCCAAATTTATTTTACTAAACACTAGCTTTATTAATGGATTTTGCTCAAATTGTTTTAATTGTGTTTTATCATCAGCATTTGAATTGTTATCAACAATAATTATTTCATAATTTAAATTTTTATCGGTCTTTTCCAAAACAGAGTTAACACAATTTATTGTGTATTTTACCGAATTATAGTTAATAATTATTACAGATATTTCTTTGTTCAAATTAAATTACCAATATTATTTAATTACAAACGGTAAAGTAACCAATTAACTTTAAAAATGCTTTAGGAAAATTATAAGTGATTTAAGTATTAAATATGCAATCAAAGAAAATACAATTTTATGTACAGCAAATACACGTGTTTATTGTTTGGTCTGCAAGGTACTTAATATAAAAAAGACTCCCGAAGGAGCCTATTAAGATAATTATTTTAATAATATCATTTTTTTGCTTTCGCTAAAATTACTGCCTTCAATTTTATAAATATATATTCCACTCTTAAGCCCTGATGCATCAAACACAATATTATGCAGGCCGCTATCATAATTACCACTAATTAAATTTTTTATTTCTTGGCCTAAAACATTATATACTGCTACTTTAACAAATCCCGAGTTTGCCAAATTAAACTTAATAGTTGTTGTTGGGTTAAAGGGATTTGGGTAATTTTGATAAAGAGCAAAAGTATTTGGGGCGTTTATTATATCTTCATCTATATTGGTTAAAGGTTCCCACAAAATATCCGTAAAAGAAGTGTTGTGCGTAAAGTTGGTTATATAATTTCCGGCAGTGCTAAATGATAAGCGCCATGCATGATCAGTTGGTGGAGCGTCATACAATTTGTTTCCGTTTACATCAACATAAAAATCAATATTGTATTCGGTTGAAGATTCTATTTGAGGAATTTGGACTGAAAAAGATAAAGTATTTATCGAGTTCAGTTTAATTCTGTCTAATTCGGTGTTATCAGTTTTTTTAACAACACGTAATTCAAATTGTTGTCCTAAATGAGGAGACATAGAAAGCAGGTTTAGCGTTAATAGGGGTTTCCAAGGTATATCGGAAAAGCTTGTGTTGTGAGTAAATTGCAAGGTAAAATCGCCTGCATTATTTGTATATATTTCTTGCCATGCATGATCGACAGGCGGAGAATTATAAACGCCGTTTTTATTAACATCGGCATAAAATTCCAATCTATATTGACTGTTATTTTCCAATACAGGAAAAGTCATTGAAAAATTTCCTGAATTAATTGCTTCAACCCTTTTTCGTAAAATTTCTTTATTTGTTGTGTTGTCAATTAATCGAGCCTCAAAAAGCTGATCCAAATGCGGCGACATTCCGCTTAGATTAAACGTTAAATTGTATTTCCACACAATATCGGTAAAAGAAGTGTTATGTGCAAAATTTAACATATCATTACCCAAAGCATTGTTAAGTTGTATTCTATAAGTATGGTCTGTTGGCGGAGAATCGTATAACCCGTTATTGTTTACGTCAACAAAAAAATCCACATAATACGAGTTCCCTGAAATAACAGCCGGAAAAACAACATCAAATACATCCGAAACGGAATTAACAACTGTTCTTCCTGTTTCCGTCATATTGGAGATATCAACTACACGGATAAACAATTTTTGACCTGCATGTGTGGCCATATTAGAAAACTTAACAGTTAAATTAGTAAGTGGAGTTTCGGTAACAACGCCCGGATTTTTTACAAGTACCGGAAGTCCGGGATTTTGTTGACCTGTTATCCACAAGCCGTACCTATCCAGCAATTCATCGCCGTTTGAAACCCCGTCACCGTCCGCATCTAAACTTGCAAGCTCCGGCCCCCATGTTACATTATCATTATTTAAAAATCTTGCTTCAACCAGTTTGCCAAAGGCGTTTCTATCTCCACCTCCGCTTGGGCTGACATGGCAATTAGCACAGCTTTTAACTGAACCATTTGGGATTTGAGCAACACGAAAACTGCGTGCAAAGTTTTGGTGCGAAAATAATAATAATGCAAATATTAAAATATATCCTGATAATCTATTCATAATAAAATAACTCCATTTTGTTAAATAAACTATAAAACCCGGGTGATGTTGAATCCAATATGCATGTTCCCGTCATTAAAGGAATTGGATGAACCGGATAAAAATTGCGAAGTATTTAATTTTGTACTGTTGCTTAAAATTATTTTAAAAAAATGTCCGCCCGTTTCTAATTCCAAACCAAACGAAACAGGGTTGTGTTTTGACCGCCACCCCGTAACCGTAGGATTTAACTCCAAAAGCAAACTCCACATGTTTGAGATGTAGTATTGCATGTTTATTCCCATAGTAAAAGAGTATTGATTGTTTGAGCAATAAATGTAACTGTTATATAGGTAAGACGGTACAATACCTAAGGCAAAATATTTAGTATGTTTTGCATTAATAATTAATTGAGCAAAATATTGGTAATTTTTTGAGCTTGAAGAATTTCGTCCTATTACGTCCGAATTCCATGCTGCACCACCTCTTATGGCAAACAGCAGGGGAAAAATATTATTGTTGAATTGGAAGACCCTGTATTTAATTGACAGGTCTAAATTGTCTTCTAAATTACTTCGGCCTAAAGTTATTAACGTATTGTCTGTTAAAGCATAACCAAGCCCAAAACGAATATTTACCGGACCATCAAAACCCCAAAGTCCTTTACTGCCGGATTTTATCGAAGGAATAAATCGATGCGAAATTTCAAATTCAAAATCACCCTTTTGAAGCGTTTCTGCTGTGGGAAGGTTAATTGCTTGAGTTGAGTGAAATATATTCAATAATTCAGGTTCAAGCTTCTCGGTATTTCTTTGCCATTGCTGCCCATAAATGCCCTGCGTAACAATTAATAACAAGCAGAATATTTTGATAAAATTATTAAAAAACATAAGCCCCTCTTTATTATTTAATTTCTTTTAACATAACATTTATCGAAATATTAATTAGTTCGTTCAGTTTCAGAAACATCATTTTGGGAATTGAAATATTAAAATCGGATAATTTTATGTTAAAATTTGTAGCAAGTGCAAAATAATCGGAAATTTGTTTTAGTGTGCCGGATAATACGATTTGTTTATATACGCCGTGAATAAAAATAGTCCCTGTTCCTTCAATAATGTACTCGCCGCTGCTAATTTTTGTAATTTTTGAAACTTTTGCATCAAAATAGGTGAATTTGTATTTATTGGTTTCTAAATAATTTTCACGCATATGTCTGTTGCGTAATCCAATTCCGGTATCTAGGGTGTTTAGATTAATTTCAAAATATATTTTGCTGTTTTGTAAACTTGTCTCCGATTCGTAAAATAAATAAC
The DNA here is from genome assembly GCA_043805435.1 of bacterium. Classification (GTDB taxonomy): domain Bacteria; phylum Bacteroidota; class Ignavibacteria; order Ignavibacteriales; family Melioribacteraceae; genus JAEXOD01. Next base: position 9,047 of record JAZDHY010000074.1, on the reverse strand, counting down.
CATCAATATCTTCCGTAACACCTTCAAAACTTTCAAGCGAAGTTTCCGATGTTATTTTTACAATATTGTCTTTTGACTTATCTACTTGAAATTCAGTAGCTTCAATAATAAACGGGAAAGTCAAAATAATTATAAATATTTTAAGCATTGGTTATTTCCTTATGTTAGTTATTGACAGCTCCTCTATCAATCCATGCAGCAATTGAATCAATTACGGAATTTGGTAGTTTGCCGGAAGAAGGCATCAACGGGGCATCTTCCCCTTTTAAAGCTTTAATTAAAAGACTTTGGCTGCTATTGCCGGGTACAATGCGTTTTAAACTTGGGTATAATACGCTTTGAACATTTACAAGATTAACATACGCGTTGCCAGAGCTTAAATCCAAATCCGCTTGCGGAGAATTTGTTCCATGACAGCCTGATAAAGCACAATTAGTGGAAAACACTTCGTTTTGAATTTGCGCAAAAGTTGTTCCTTCCGGTAAAACTTGAATTTGAATTGAATCGCAATCGCTTACAATTTGGTCTGCACAACCAATTAATATTAAAACAAAAGATAGAAGTAAAATTATATAGTTCTTCATAATATTTGAACTCAAGATATTAAATAAGACATTATAACTTATTTAATGCCGACGCTAAAGTCAAGTGGGGAAGTTTAATAAAAGGACATTATATCTTAAATTGTGATCTACATCATGTCCGCTGTGTTAATTTACAGTTTAGCTAAGTAAAAAAAAGGCAATATTTCTTTTGTAAAATAATATGAGGAATTCAACATCTCGCTTCAAAAACATAATTTGTGGCAGTTAACCGAATATTAATGTCTTCATAAATAAGGGTTTATCCGTTATTAACTACTTTTTGCAATCTCTTTTTGGTACTTAAAAATATATTATACCGCAAATTAGCCAAACTAAAATTGTTTTACAAAACAACAAACCTCAATAAATTACTAATACTTGAATCGTTTTAAGATTAAAAACATCGTATTTGGTACAAAAACAAATTATTTGGAGATTTTTATGTTAAGCACAAATTTAACACACGTTTTATCAGAAAAAGAACATGCCGAATTATTAACAGCTAACGAAAATGTTATGATATGCTGCGGAAGAATGGGGCCTATGTGTATTCCTGTGTACGAAGTAATGGAAGAACTTGAAGGAGAATACAAAAATGTAAAATTTGCCGATATGGAATTTGACAAACCGGATTCAAGAGTAATTAGAGATTTACCTGAATGCCGTGGTTTTGCCGGATTACCATTTGTAGTATATTATAAAAACGGAAAAGTTGTTAAAGCTACAAGCAGTATTCAATCAAGTGACCAAATAACCAAAATATTAGATGTCAATTTTGGGAAATAAATTTATTTTATTAAAATTATTTCAAAAATTTAATTAAAACCTAAAACGGGGTAAAGATTGTTTTAGCAAATTTAAGCTGTAAACAATCAAACAGCCCCGCAAGCGGGTTGAATAACAGACTTGGAGAATGCGAAATTGGAAAATCATTATGATGTTATTGTAATAGGTGCAGGAGCAGCCGGATTAACCGCCGGAATATATTTATCAAGAGCTAAAGTTAAAACCCTTATACTTAACGAAGGAGCTATTGGAGGGCAAATGGTGTTAACGCACGAGATAGCTAATTACCCCGGTGTAAGTTCAATTAGCGGTTATGAACTTGCGCGTAATATGAAAACTCAGGCTTTAAACTTTGGGTGCGTAATTAAAAGCAATATTAAAATTACAAATTTAAGTTTAACCGAAAAAACAAAAACAGTTGAAGTTAACAACAAACAACTATTTACTGCGGATGCGGTTATAATTGCAACAGGCGGCAAATCGAGAACAATAGGAGTACCGGGAGAAGATATATTTAAAGGTAAAGGTATTTCGTACTGCGCAACTTGTGACGGCGATTTTTTTACTGATAAAGAAATAATTGTTGTGGGCGGAGGCAATTCTGCACTTGAAGAAGCTGTATCACTTACCAAATATGCTTCAAAGGTTACAATTATACATCAATTCGATCATTTTCAAGCTCTTGAACATTATATACAAGAAGCTAAAAATAATGACAAAATAAATTTTTTAATGGAATCTAAAATTACTGCTTTTAATGGTAATGAAAGTTTACAAAAAGTTTCTATTCAAAACATCGGAACCGGTGAATTAAGTGAGATGGAAATTGACGGAGTGTTTATTTTTATTGGATATGTTCCAAACACTGAAAAAATTGGAAATGGAATAAATCTAAACAAATATGGCGAAATAATTGTATCACAAAATATGGAAACCAACATTCCGGGAGTATTTTCTGCGGGCGATTCTAACGCAAAAAAATACAGACAAGTTACAACAGCGGTTGCGGATGGTACAATAGCAGCTTTAAGTGCTTCCGATTACATCAATAATCTTAAAAAAGAATCTATTTTGTTGGAGATAGTTTAATAATTTACCTCACTCAAAACGTTGCAGGGCTGTTTGTTGTTATTTTATACATTATAAGTATGCATGTAAATATAATATCAAAAAAATTATTTTTAAAATTAACAAACCAATTTTTTAGTTTGGGAAAAAGCAGCTTTTGTTTTAAACCCGTTCTGCAAATAAAATTTAATATTTAAGGATGTGTTGAAGAATTAAACCACCATTCGGTTCCAATTCTTTTCCCAATTGGTCATTTTTTAGTTGAATATTTCCCTTGTCTTTTATACATTTAAAAGTGAATTTATGTTAGAAGTTGATAAAAGGGAGTTTAATGCTTAAAAGTTGTATAGTTTTGATGTTAAGTTTTTTTAATGTTTATGCCGGCCCCTCTGTTGAAGAAAGGATTAACAAAATATTACGTAAGATACCCAACACTACTATTTCGGCAGTTCAAATAACCAAAGCTTCAAACAATAAAATAATTTATAAGCACAATTCAACTAAAACTGTAATTCCTGCTTCCAATACTAAGCTATTTACAACCGCCGTAGCATTAACTACAATGGGGGCGAATTATGAGTTTACAACAAAACTGTTTACCGATGATTTTAATTATAAAGACGGAATTATTGACGGTAATTTATATATTAAAGGTTTTGGTAATTGTATGTTTACCGAAACGGATTTGGATGATTATGTTGCTGCTTTAAAAAGGCTTGGAATAAAAAAGATAACCGGCAAAATAATTGGCGATGATTCGTATCTGGATAAGTTATATGCGCGGGAAGACTGGATACTTGATGAAATAGACAATGTTCCTCTTCCGCCAATTTCGGCTTTAGCTTTGGACGAAAATAAAATGATAATTTCGTTTTCTGCAGGAAAAAAAACAGGCAGGTTAATAGATGTAAAGTTTTTCCCTCTAAACAATTATGTTGAAATTAGAAATAGCGCAGTTGTAAGTTCAGGAAAACGAAAACCAAGTGCCAAATTAACTTTTAACGGCAAAAAATATATTATAAATATTTCGGGCACTTTAAAAAGAAATTTTAATACTGAATACAGCCTTAAAATTGATAATCCTTCGTTTTATATAGCATCGGTTTTGCATACCAAACTAAACAATAAAGGAATTGAAATTAATGGAGATCCGGCCGCAGGAGTAACACCCATAAAAGTAAATTGCTTAACCTCAACACCATTAGGAATGGTGGATTTAATTTCAAAAATAAACAAAAGAAGCGATAATTTTTTGGCAGAATGTCTGTTTAAATCGATTGGTGCTTTTAAAAGTCAAAAAAACAACAATTCGTTTTATGCCACACGTGCAATTTATGAATTTATTAACAGGCATGATTTGTACAACAAGGGTGTTTCGGTTGTTGACGGATCCGGAATTTCCAGATTTAACGAAGTAACCGTTAAAACTCTTTCTGATTTGTTAATAGGAATGTACAATAAACCGCGTTTTTTTGAAACGTACAAAAATTCGTTATCTATTGCCGGTGTTGAAGGAACATTAAGAAGAAGATTTGATTCGGACCTAAAAAATAAGTTTTGGGGCAAAACCGGCACTCTTAACGGAGTTTGTTCAATTTCCGGATATCTGGAAACAAAAAAACAGCAATATTACGTTATTAGTATTGTGTTCCAATTTAAACAAAAATCAAGCTTTTATTACAAAGATATTCAGGATGAAATAATAGCGTTAATAGACAACGAATATTAATCATGTTCAAATTATTACCTATCAAATTCCCCTCTTTTTTTTAATATAGTAATTTTTTGATTGAATATCAGCCTTGTCTTTTATACATTTAGACCTCAGCTTTAGTTAAAAACGGATAAAAAGGAAGTGAAATGCTTAAAATTTGTATTTTTTTATTATTATGTTTTTTTAATGTTTATGCCAGCCGGAATATTGAAGAGAAAATCAACAAAATATTAAGCAAAGTTCCACTTTCTACTGTTTCGGCAGTTCAAATTACCAAAGCCGCCACTAATGAAATTATTTACGAGAGGAATTCAACAAAAATTGTTATTCCCGCCTCCAATACAAAACTATTTACTACGGCGGTTGCATTAACTACTATGGGAACAGCGTACGAGTTTACCACAAAACTTTTTACCGATGATATTAATTTTAAAGATGGAATTATTAACGGTAATTTGTACATAAAAGGTTTTTGTAATTCGATGTTTACCGAAAAAGATTTAGATGATTATGTTGCCGAACTTAAACAACTTGGAGTAAAAAAAATAGCAGGTAAAATTATTGGTGACGACTCGTATTTGGATGATTTATATACTCGAGATGACTGGATTACTGACGAAACGGCTAACGTACCTCTTCCTGCAATTTCAGCTCTGGTGTTAAACCGAAACATGATGACAATTGACATTTCGGCCGGAAGTAAATCGGGTAGGTTGGTTGATGTTAATGTTCGTCCTTTTAACAATTTTGTTAAAATAATAAATAGTGCAAAAGTAACATCCGGAAAACGCAAACCAAGCGTAAGATTAAAATTTGATGGCGAAAAATATGTTATAACAGTTACCGGTACTTTAAGAAGAAATAATAATGCCGAATATAATATTAAAATTGATAATCCTCCATTTTTTGCAGCATCGGTTTTGCACAGCAAACTGATTAAAGAAGGTATTGAAGTTATTGGAGTACCAACTACAGGAGTAATACCGGAAAAGGTTAATTTTATTGCTTCTACACCATTATCAATAATTGACTTGATTTCGAAAATAAACAAACGTAGCGATAATTTTTTAGCGGAATGTTTGTTTAAATCACTAGGTGCTTTTAAAAGTCAAAAACAGGGAAATTCATTTTATGCTGCACAGGCAGTAAATGAGTTTATTAACGAACACGATGTTTATAGCGAAGGTGTTTCAGTTGTTGACGGCTCCGGAATTTCGAGATTTAATGAAGTAACGGTTAAAACCCTTTCGGATCTATTACTTGAAATGTATAATAAACCGCAATATTTTGAGATTTATAAAAATTCCTTATCAATTGCAGGTATTGAAGGAACTTTACGCGAAAGACTAAGTTTTAACTTAAATAATAAGTTTTGGGGAAAAACAGGAACCTTAAACGGGGTCTCTTCGGTAACGGGATATTTAGAAACAAAAAAAATGGAATATTATGTGGTTAGTATAGTATTCCAATTTAAACAAAAATCAATGGATTATTATAAAAATATCCAAGACGAAATAATAGAGTTAATAGAAAGCGAATATTAACGCTAAAGCGGATTAAGATTGCCCCTTGTTTTTTTAGGGAGTGATAAAACAATTAAGTTATAAGAATTTGTAATCCATTCCTTAAGTATTTTATCCGGTATATTTCCACGAATTTTTACACTATTCCAATGGTTTTTGTTCATGTGAAATCCGGGTGTTACGGAATCATATCTTTCGCGTAATTCAATAGCCTCTTCGGGATTGCATTTTATATTTATATACTCAAATGATTCAATATCGGTTAAACAAAACATTTTCCCCTTTACTGTAAACACTAAAGTTCTATCATCAAAAGGGAATCCTTCTTTGGTCTCTTTTAACGATAAACAAAAATTTCTGCATTCCTCTAAATCCATCTTGTTATTCCTTTTATATTTTTGAACCGAAACCTAAAAGATAACCATTAATATCTTTAAAATAAAATTCACGCATCCCGTACCAAGTATCTTTTATTTCGGTAATTTCGTTAATTTTTCCCAATAGTTCGTTATATAATTCATCTGCACTTTGTACTTCAATATAAAATGCAATACTGGCACCAATTTCCATCTGATGAGACAAGTTAATATCTTTTCGTAATGCGTCCCCGCGTTGAAAAGCAAGCATAACATTATCTTTTACAATAAAAGCGTAAATACATTCTTTGTCTTGTGGAAATCCATTTTCAACTATTTCATGATTTTCGGTAACGGCCATTGCAACCGAAAAACCTAAAACACTTACATAAAAATTTACAGTTTCTTTAACGTTTGAAACTTCAAAATTTGGTGTCATTGAGGCAAAATTCATTTTATTCTCCAATAAATTAAAAATTAAAGAATAAAATTACTTTACGTCAATGGTTTTTAATTGTAAAAATCGGTCATTTATATTGTTATATAATTGTTTTGGTGTATTTCCCGTATGTCTTTTAATTTCTTTAATAAAATGTGCCTGATCATAAAAATCTAATGGCGGGGATGTTTTACCGTTTGCAATATCCTTGTAGGCGGCAAAACAACGTAAAATATTTGAAAATGTTTTTAACGAAAATCCAAATTGTTTGTTAAAATATCTATTGATCTGTCTGCTGCTCCAATAAATTAATTTTGATAATTCTCCCACTTCCAAGCAGCCCTTTTGCTGATATATTATGTCAAAAAGATTAAATTTTCTAGCGTCAATTTTATTAATACTTTCTAATTTTTGATGAATGTTTTTTGATAATATGTTAGAAAATTTATCAAATTCATTAAACGGCATTTCATTTATTTCCCAAAATGTTATTGGCAGTGAACTTGATTTATCTAAAATTGTCTTTATTTCCTGCTTAAATAAAAATTCAGCCGATATTAATTTACACCTAATACCTAATAGTTTAACGCCTTTTTTTATAAATACATTTTGTGGTTTTGTCCATACTCCTGTTAAAAATAAATCAGTAAGAGATTCGTTTTCTATTTCTAGGATTAAATCAAAATATCCATCAGGTAAAATGGTGTGTTCCGTATCTTCTTGTTTGTTTTGAAATTCCCAAAAACACTTGATGAAGTTTGATAAAAAAACATCTGCCTTAATTTCTCTATAAATCATAATAGCCGGTACTTTAAATGCATAATTAGTATATGCAAAATACCTAATTTAAAATTTACGGAAGTATTTTTTTGAACATTTATAAAAAAAATCAAGGAATAATTACCAAATAATAATTTAACCCGAATTTTGCAATAGAAAGGAATAGCATTTGTATTTTAAATCACCTATGCCGATAAGTAAAAAAAACTCAGGGCTGAAGCCCGTTATATTTGTTTTGTTAGCCCCCAGCCGGTTTACTAAACTTTAGGTCAGTTTACCAACCTTTAGGTTGGGGTTATTTAAACGGGGATAATTAATAATATAATAGATTCATCTATAATAAGTTATAAGGTCTTTAGATAAGCACGTCTTTTTGGGTATGGGGAGTAAAAGCCACACGGTATGGCCTTTGCGCCTGTTTTGAAGAATATTATTGTTAGATTATTTAGCCCAAAGTAATTTTATTTACACGTAAATAATAAATAAAATTAAATTTTTAATAACCTTATATTAATTAATAGATTATAGAATATATTAATATCTGATGCAAAATTCGGGATTATCATATTTCTGTTTATGCAGTAAGTTATTCAGTAATTTTATAAATTTGTATAGTTTATTAAATTATTTATGGAGTATTTATGGAAAATTTACGACTAACCGGTGATATGAGTAATGATGAATTTATTGAATATGGCAATAAAATGGTTAAAATTATTGCCGATTATTTAAATAATATAGAAACCTACGACGTGCTTCCAAAAATTTTGCCCGGGGATTGCTTTAAGCATTTTGACGAATTGCCTCCTCAAACAGGCACCAATTTTCATTTACTTCTCAATTCATTGGATGAAAAAATATTTAAAAATGCTACTCATTGGAATCACCCCGGTTTTATGGCGTATTTCAATTCCACTTCCAGCGGGCCCGGAATACTTGCCGAATTTTTGTCAGCAGCATTAAATACAAACGGAATGGTTTGGAAGTCCTCCCCTATTAATACCGAACTTGAAACTATTGTAATTAAATGGATGCAAAAGATGCTTGGGTTGCCGGATAATTTTTTTGGAATTATTTATGATACCGCATCGGTAAGCACTTTTCACGGATTGGCCGCTGCAAGAGAAAAGGTTTTTCAAGACAATAATAATTACGATCTAAATATTAATACATTTACAGTTTATTGTTCCGAACATTCTCATTCATCTGTTGAAAAAGACTGTCTTGCGTTAGGTTTACGGAAAATACGTAAAATTTCTTCAAACAAAGTTTTTGAAATTAACATTACCGAATTAAAAGACAAAATCGAAGATGATTTGAAATCGGGTTTTATCCCTATGGCCGTTGTTGCTTCGGTGGGAACTACCTCCGTGACTTCAATTGATGATGTGAAGTCGGTATCGGATTTATGTATTAAACATAACATATGGCTTCATGTTGATTCCGCACACGCGGGAATTGCGGCAATAGCGGATGAGTACCGTCATATACTAAACAATTGCAACTTAGCCGATTCAATTGTTATTAACCCGCATAAGTGGATGTTTACCCCTGTTGATTTAAGTTTATTATATATAAAAGAAAAACACTATCTAAAAGATGCTTTTTCGATTATTCCGGAGTACTTAAAATCAAACGTTGATGAGCAAGTAATAAATTATACACAATTAATGTTGTAAATACATAAAATAATGCGTATATTTACTTTCAATAAAACTAATTGGAGGAAATATGTCACGTCCAAAGATATCAGTTGATGATGCATTAATTCAAAAAGCCACAGAAGAACTTCGAAAA
>JAZDHY010000073.1:0-21043 GCA_043805435.1 bacterium | reverse complement strand
AACACGAAGAAATTCCTTTATTTGATTACTTTTTAATAATGATTCATTTGGTGTCATTTCGTCTCTCTTTTGTTTTCACAAATATAATCATTATTTCTATTATTTCCTAAGTTAGTGCCATTAGCATTCATGCTGGGGGCTAACAAAACAAATAAAACGGGCTTCAGCCCTGAGTTTTTTCCTCACTTATTGGCTTGGATGATTAAAAATTTCAACTCTATTGCTTTCTATTGCAAAATCTGGGTTTAAAATACAAAAACCGCATTTTTAAAGGAATGCGGTTTTTTATTACTATCGTTTTTAAATTTTAATTCACAATTTATAATTTGTAATTTATAATTTATAATTGCTTTTTATTTTATTAAAATCATTTTACGTATTTGGTTGTTTTTTCCGGCTTCTAATTTGTAAAAATAAATACCGCTATTTAAATCGCTGCCGTTAAATTCTACTGTGTAGGAACCGGCTTCTTTATAACCTTGGTTAATTGTGCGTACAATTTGACCGATTGTATTATATATAGTCATCTTTACGCTAGAAGCTTCAGGAATACTGTAACTGATTTTTGTAGTAGGATTAAACGGATTTGGATAATTTTGGGCCAATTCAAATTTTGAAGGCATATTTACATTCACTTCGGTAATATCCGAATATGTAAAAGCACCGTCATTATCTAATTGTTTTAATCTGTAATAATAATAACCGCTTTTTGCTATTTGGTTATCGGTATAAGCATAATTATTAACATTATTGCTGTTTCCGTGTCCTTCAACAAAAGCTATTTTGTTCCAGTTTGTTTTATCTAACGATTTTTCTACTTCAAAACCGTAGTTGTTAATTTCGGTTGCAGTAGCCCAATTTAAATTAACTGTATTATTGGTTATACTTGCCGTAAAAGAGGAAAGTTCTACTGGTAATGTACCTGCACTTGTTTGGGCACCAATACTATAATAATTATTATTATTCGAATAAACTGTATAAAAATATGTTGTGTTCAATTCTAGTTCCGTATCTTGATAGGATTCGGCAGAACCTTTATAAACAACAATACCGCCACCGCAGGCATCACTAACATTATAAAGTGTACCATCTGTGGGGGCAGTTGAATAACTGCCGGCTTTTCTTACTATCATAACAGATTTAGAATTCCACAAAGTCCAGCCTAAATTTACTTGTGTATTAGGATTTGTTCCGTCTCTGTCACTTACTACATCAGCTGGATTTGATAATGAATTAACTGTAAAATAATTTTCGCCAAGATAACTTGTTGGAAGTCCTGTCCAAGTATCTTTGTTTGCATAGTAAGAAGTACCGCCAAATTTAGCACGTCCAGCATAATACCAATTCCCTGAAGCAGTAAATCTAAAATTGGAAATATCAGCTTTAACTATTCTATTATTCCCATCATCCGAAGACCATACAGCCTCAATCCAAGTCAATTGGTTTGCATCATTTGTGCTTTGACCAATACCAACATGTATTCCGCTTGGATCCCAACCACCTTGATTTATTGTAAAATAGACGTACCATGTGGCATCGTTAAGTAAATCGCCAACATACAATGTTTTTGCAGGGATAAAAGTAACCGGCTTACCAGTTGTTGATAAAAAGGTCCAAACATCAGCAGCCAACAATAATTGCTGCATACTAAAAACAAATAACAAAACTGTAAGTAATTTTCTCATCTTTCCTCCCACGAAAAGTTTGTAAATTTTATCAAAATAATTTTAAAATCAATTTTAAATAAGTTAAATCCTTAATAAGTTAAATTATGTTTTTTTTTTGCTTTTTTGCAAGCTGTTTTATAAAAAGAGAAGCCTAATATACAAATTATTTTATATTTTTTCCCATCCGTAAACTAATGGGCTTATTTCTATTAATGTGTCATCCCGATGGGATTACACTAATAATTTAATTTTCATTAACATAAATCATTTTAATCATACAAATCACAGTTCAAGACAATGTTTTCACCTGCAGCGCAGGTGCCTATTTGTAACACGCCAACACCAAAAAGAACCACAACTGTAGCATAGATGCATGTTCTGTTTACCCTCCGCTTTTTGGTTGTGTTTTTTATTCCCATCCGTAAACGAATGGGCTTATACGCTTCTATTAACGTGTCATCCCGATGGGATTACACTAATAATTTAATTTTCATTAACATCAATCATTTTAATCACACAAATCACAGTTCAAGACAATGTTTTCACCTGCAGCGCAGGTGCCTATTTGTAACACGCCAACACCAAAAAGAACCACAACTGCAGCATAGATGCATGTTCTGTTTACATTCCGCAAAGTGCATTTTGTCCCATCCGTAAAGAGACTGTGTTAAAATTGGGGAATAGTTGTAATAAAAAGGAACTCATCCCCCAACCCCTTCTCTTAAAAACAGAAGGGGAGTGATTGTAAAAACATATAGCACAATAACTTGCCGTTATATAATTCCCCTCTCTTTCAAAGAGAGGGGAAAAAGGGGTGAGTTCGGTTTTTTAATTTTAACACAGCATCTTTAGAGATGGGGTATTTTATAATATTTTTTCTATCTGTAAACGAATAGGCTTTTACACTCTTTTGTTGAGAGAAACATACAATCAGCTATCAACTGCAATACATTACATTAAAAGCATGGGGATTTAATTTGTTTTTATGCCGGACATTTTGTTGCAGATAAACTTATTTAATAGATAGGCTTTTTAAAACAGAATTTTGAATTTTAAATAAAACGGTTGGTGAGGCTTTTTCTTTAACTGCTTGAGGCGAAAAAGAGGCTATACATTCGTAATATTTATTATTAAATTTAAAAATAACAAATCTTGAAGGCAATTGATTACTTTCGTAAAATTGATAACATTTAAATTCAATAGCATTAATAAAAAAAGTTTCATCCGGTATAACTTCGGAATAATTTTTGCCAAGTTCAATTTTCTTTAAACTTTTGCTGTATTTTACAATTGAATTTAGATCGGCACTTTCTTCAAAGTTATGGAATGATATAATTTTAAAAGCTATTTGAGAAGAAAAATTATCTTCAACCAGCCATAAATCTATTAACTTGGAATCGTTATCTTCGGTAGTAAACCACCCTTGCGGAATTTTAACCGATAATTGAGTGGATCTTGAATAAGCGGATTCGTTTGTAAGCGGAAATGATGTATCATATAATAACTGCTCCGTTTGGGAGCAGCTAATTATAAAAATCAAAAACAATAAAAATAAATATTTATTTTTTTTCATCGGCACATGAGATTCATTAGTTTGAATTTCTCATAAATTTAGGTTCTTCTAAAGTAAGCATTACTGATATACGATGTGAGTCGTTTAATCTATTTACTTCCGACTGATTAAAACGTGCAAAAGAATAATCTATGTTTAGTTTAGGCAATTTTACACCCGCACCAACAGTAAACTGTTGTACGTCGGTATACCCTGCACGTATTGCAAACAAACCTTTAAAGCTAAACTCTATACCGCTGTGAACATCAAAACTAACCGGTCCAACGTGAAAGTTTGAAGCGTATCTTCTGTTTTCAAATCGAACGTCAAAATCAACCGATGGTAAAAAAGTACCGCCTAAAAAATCTATTCCGTATGCAGCACCAAGTTTAACCGTAGGGGTTATTAATTCGTTTGTTCCGGTTGACCAGGCAACAAGGGTAGTAGTTACGTCTTGTATGTTTGCGCCAAGGTGTAATTTTTCAATTGGAGTATAATAAGCACCAATATCAAAACCTATTCCAATTGCACTATATTCTGCAATACTTCTTGAAATTATTTTAACATTTGCTCCCCAATAAAAATCGTCGGAGTGTCTTTTTGCAAAAGTTAAATAAAAAGCATAATCGGTATTGTTAAATTCGGTAATTTTAGAATAATCTATACGCGCATAAGGATTGGTTATATCGTAAATCACTTCGCCGGTAACACGGTTAATTAATGCATCACGTGTATCGGGAATTCCGTCAATGCTTAACCTTATTGCACTAACTCCAAAACTCATATCTTTGCCATAAGGGATAGCAACAGCAGCATAATTATAATTGACAAGATTTCCAAAATGTTCTTCATGCATTAATGCTATTTGCGGATAGTCCATTTTTGCTAAACCGGCCGGATTCCAATAACCCGATGTAACATCGTTTACAATTGCAATTTGCGAACCACCCATACCTAGCGCACGTCCACCAACACCAAGAGCTAAAAATTCACCCGCATATTTGCCAATTACGGTTTGTGCATTAATAATTTCACTAATAGAAAGGACTAAAAGTACCAAAATTAATTTTTTATTCATAAAGTGCTTTTCCCCAAAATTTTGTGTTATAAAATTGTTATTTTAACTGTAAAAATCAAGTTAAAAAGCCATATTTTATTTAAAGATATAAATTTTTACATGTATTTAATTAGTGATTTATCGTAATCTTCAACATTTTCATAACCAAGAAGGTTAAATAATGTACCCGCAATATTTGTTAACCCTGCATTTGGCACATCGGCAATTGCATATTCACCGTTAAAGTTAGGGTCATATATATAAAAAGGAACCGGATTTAAAGTATGAGCAGTTTTAACGGCCTTTTTCCCTTTGCTGATTGTAAACATTTCGTCCGCATTTCCATGGTCTGCGGTTACAACTGCTATACCGCCCATTTCCTCAACAACTTTTAATAATTTACCTACACATTCATCAACTGTTTCAACAGCAGTTACGGCAGCTTCAACTATACCGCAATGGCCAACCATATCGCCGTTGGCAAAATTTAATCTGCCAAATTTATATTTACCCGATCTTAAATACTCAATTACTTTTTCGGTAATTTCATAAGCTTTCATTTTAGGTGCTTTATCAAAAGCAATTTTATCGGAAGGAACTTCGTAATATTGTTCTAAATCGGCATTAATATATCCGGAACGGTTACCATTCCAAAAATAAGTTACATGACCAAATTTTTGTGTTTCCGAAACCGCAAACGATTTAACACCATCTGCACATAAATATTCGCTCATTGTTCTTTCAATTACCGGAGGTTCAACCAAATAATTTTTTGGTATATGTAAATCACCGTCATATTCCATAATACCGGCATAAAATACTTTTGGAAAACGTTTTCTGTCAAACTCGCTAAATGTTTCCTCGTTAAAAGCTCTGCTTATTTCAATTGCTCTATCACCGCGGAAATTAAAAAATACTACACTGTCACCATCTTCTATTGTACCAACAGGATTGTTGTTTTCGTCAACAACAACAAATGAATTTAAATATTGGTCTGTCATTATCGGGTCTTCATCGTAATAAGTTTGTACTGCTTCTGCTGCAGATTTAAATTTGCGGGCATCTCCAAGTACATGTGCTTTCCAGCCTCTTTCTACAACACTCCAATCGGCATTATATCTATCCATAGTGGTAATCATTCTGCCGCCGCCGGAAGCAATTTTATAATCGTAACCGTAATTTTTATTAATTTCCGCCAATACTTCTTCTGTTGGTTTAATATATTCCAATGCCGATTTTTCACCCACGTCTCTTCCGTCCAATAAAATATGTAAACGTACTTTTTGTACTTTTTCTTCTGCACACCTTTTTATCAACTGAAACAACTGCTGAATGTGTGAATGAACGTTACCATCGGAAAGAAGTCCCATAAAATGTACGGTTCCGCCGGTCAAGCCTTTTTCTACCACACTATGCCAGCTTTTCGATTCGAATATTTTTCCTGTTTCAAGCGATTTGTTTACCAGCTTTGCGCCTTGTGCAAATATACGTCCGGCACCCATTGCGTTATGTCCTACTTCGCTATTTCCCATATCATCTTCCGACGGAAGTCCTACGGCGGGGCCATGTGCTTTTAACTGAGTTTTAATTGCCGTATCGTTTAATCTATCTAAAACAGGAGTTTTTGCCAAATAAACAGCGTTGCTGTCATCTTGTTTGCCAATACCAACGCCATCCATAATAATAAATAAAACCGGGCCTTTTCTTCCTGCAAATTTATCTGATTTCTTTAGTTTCAATTCCATTATAGCCTCTATTTATAAAATAGTTTAAAATATTGTAATACTAAATATACTTAGTATTATTTTTTCATGCAATTTTTGAAAAATTAATAAATTGTTGTTACATTTAAAATGTATTATATTTAATATTATCTTTTTAAAAGAGGAAAATTTGGAACACACCGATTTAGTTTATAAATATTTTTCCGATGATGATTTTTTAAGAATATCAGGAAAAATCAAAGAAGTTGAATTAACGACATCAGGCGAAATTCGTGTTTTATTCCGCGAAAAAAAATCGTTATTTGCAAAGAATAAAAGTATTGCTCAAATTGCCAAAGATGAATTTTACCGCTTAAAAATGGATAATACACGCGATAAAACCGGTATATTATTATTCTTTTTACTCAAAGACCGCTCTTTTTATATTTGTGCCGATTCCGGTATAAACTCGTTGGTGGAACAATCCACTTGGGATAACATACGCAACGATATTCAAAATAGTTTTAAAGAAGGAATGTTTTTAGACGGTATATTAAACGGACTAAACGCTGTTGGCGAAGTTTTAAGCAAACATTTCCCTCGTAAAAGTGACGATACAAATGAACTTACAGATAAAGTTGAGTTTTAGGAATTGACCCTACATCACCTTGCATTTAATGTTTTATACAGTTAATTGATTTATTTATCCAAGCCTGTTAACAAATTTATGACTTTTCTTCCACTTAGCTGAAGATGTAGAAGAAACTTTATATACTTTTAAATCAGCTCTTGATTCATTAGTAACCCAACATATTTTGACAGTTGCACGGCTGGCCGAATTCACAAAACACCAAATAGCATCGCCCTTTGCTGAAGATTCTGATTTAGTTTCACAATACAATAGATCTGCTCTGCTTTCACTATTAACCGGGAATACTTTCAAATCCGCTCTGCTTTCATTATCTACCACAAATACTTTTGCCATACATCTCCTATTACGCTATAATTTAATTCTTTTGATTACTCGGACAATTTTTATATAATTAAAGATTTTTTACATCGTTGAAAAGATCATTTGTTAAGCAAGTTGAAACTACCAAATTAAAAATAATTCGACTGCTCATTAATATTACATATTAATAATTAAAAAAAGTTTTTATATACTCATCATCATCAATTACAACATTATTTGAATGTTCTTTGTATTTTTTTATATCTGTATCTAATTGGCTCTGTAATTTTTGTAGTTGTGGATCATTTTTTATTGAATCCGCCATTTTTTCAGCTTTACCCGAAAGTGCAATTAATAAGATCTTTGAGGTTGCTTTTTCAAGTAACTTTTCTTTTTGGATCTTTTTATGTTTCATCTTTATATATACCCTTATTAAAATATTTACTCAATTTTAATATCGTAAATAATAATAATACTAATAATTACAAATAGCAAAATTAATATAATCTTATGTAAAACAAAACTTACAAAAATTTATGAAATCCACACCCAAAAGTTCAGTCATTTCAGTATTATATAAATTGTCTTTAATAGAATTCCGTAATTTATTGTCAATTTCCTTTTCTGAATCACTATTTTTAATATATTTAGTAAGTTCCAAATAAATCTCACTTGAAAATATTAATGAAAAGCTACCAGTAGTAACTTTACCATATAACCATAAAAGGTTGTCTAATTTATTATAATCATTTATTGATGATAAATAATTAAGATTTTTAATTGAACTAAAGAATTGTACATTACATTGTTTTTCCAAATCCACCAAATTATATTCCGGAAAACGTTTCTGAAGTTTTCCATATGAAATTTTTACAAGCCTGTCATAAATTGGAAATTGGAAGCTGGTTATAAAATAAAAGTATTTGCTTATTAACGAACTTGCCTTTCCAAACTGTTCCCCATCTTTTCTGTAACCATATACATTGTTGAGTATTTTAAATATTTCGGTTTCGCCATCTGGATCCTTTATAAAATCTAAGGCCATTTGCGATAGTTCGGTATCATTTTTCGAAAAATTATTAATTGCATTGGCAACTTCATCAATACCCCAATTTCTTTTACTCATATTCGTTGAGTAAAAACTATCGATTACAACTAAGCGCGTGATTGCTTTCTCTTCGGACTCAATGGTTTTTGCAAATATTTCTTTAATTATATTTTTGTATTTATAGTACGGAGTGTTTTTACCAAGTACCTTTACTGCCAAATCAGCATATTCGTTTAATAACATTTTATCTCCGTTTAGTTAATTATTTAATTATAATGTTAAAAGCGTAATTTAATAGTGAAATAATATCTTGTTTTTTTTATTCTTCTAACAATTTACATATTTAATAGGATTTGAGGCCCCTTTCTTAAGTAATTGTTCTTGAATTTTTTTATGAATAAACAATTCACGTATACTATGCTCGGCCTTAACACCATCAAAACCCCATCGCCGCCCTTCTACATTAAACCAAGCATTAATCTGATAGACTTCCCTAATTATACCTTTATAAACACAAAATGCATACTTGGCTTTTTCTCTTCTCTTCCCAACCACCCATGCTTTTCGAGTTATTTCGTAAATTTTGTCCTCTGGCATATTTTTATTAAAGTGCTTATTTACAATGATAATCATTGCAGGGACTGAAATTTCTATTTCTTCTGCTTTATAAAGAATATTAATTTCATCAATTGTTTTTATATTGGAATTATGCCCATTTACTTTATTGGTGATGTTTTCAAGTCCGATAAAATCAATGATTTCTGATTCTACTTTATATGCAGTACTCTCATCTAATCCATGGCGAAGAATATAAAGTTCAACCTCTTTTCCTTCATAAATTATTTGTCTAATTATTTCTAATTTATCGCTTTCCTTGGGTGTCTCAATGGCTAGATTTAGATGATCGAAAATTCTATTACCATTCCCTTTTCCAACATAAAAAACTTTTTTGCTTCGAGGATCAATTAAAAAATAAACGTAAAATTGTAGTTTTTCTATTACCATGTTATCAAATTTGTTATAATTCATATTCTAACCTAAAAAATAATTTAATTATTCACTTATTACTTAGTCTACTGAACAACAGACTTGTTTTATTTGTTATTTTTTTAGTTACCAAAGATTTTTATTATGTAAATATTATTTTTATTATTTATATTATTTTTAGATTGATGGTTTTCTCAATTTATAAATAAAAGTAATAAATTTTAATAATAAAACCTTTCATAATCATAAAAATAATTTTTGCTTATCATTAATAATTTCTTAACCAATATAATATACATGTTAAAAAATGTAAATAGTTAATTCCTGGAATTAAAAATTTAATATTACCAAATATCTTTAAAAGACTAATTTATTTTGCTAAGAACTTTTTGATTTTTTCAATTGTTAAATCAGAATAATAAGCTTATACTATATGTTTTATTTATGTATATTAATTAAATTTAGAATATTTATTTTAATATTGTCAATTATTCATGAAATCAACAAGAAGAACCTTTATAAAACAAAGTTTACTCGGGTTAGCCGGATTAACGATATTGCCGACATTCGGGTTTTTAGACGTTAATGCCGAGCCAATTTATAAACTAAAATACAAACCGGATCCGGCATCTTGGGATAATAATAAAATTTCCCTTGCATGGATTGGACAATCAACCGTATTAATAAATTTTTACGGTAAAATAATTTTAACGGACCCGGTTTTATTTGACCGCATTGGTGTATATTTTTTTGGCTCAAGCATTGGTCCCGCACGTTTAACACCACCCGCATTAACTATTGATGAAATGCCTAAACCTGATATAATTTTGTTAAGTCATGCACATATGGACCACATGGATTACCCAACACTTGATGAAATTACAGCAAAGTTTCCTAATCAAATTGATGTGGTTGTTGCATATTTAACAAAAGATGTAATTGAAGACCTGCCATGGAAATCTTTAACCGTTTTGGATTGGAAAGATTTTGCTGTTATTAATGAAATGAAAATTACCGCATACGAAGTTAAACATTTTGGCTGGCGTTACCCTTGGGAAAAAGACAGATCACGCGGATTTTTTAAAGACGGAAGGAGCTTTAATTCATATTTAATTGAGTACAAAGATAAAAAAGTATTTTTTGGCGGTGATATGGCTTATTCAAACAAATTAGATATTTTAAGCGAAAAAGAACCCGATATTGCAATTATGCCAATTGGTGCTTATTATCCCTGGAAGTTTAACCACTGCAACCCCGAAGAAGCATTACAAATGGCCGTTAATATGAAGGCTAAATATTTTATACCCATACATACAAAAACCTTTGCGCAGGGCCGCGAGCCGTTTAGCGAACCGATAGAACGCATGTTAAATGCGGCTAAAGATTTTAATATTAAGATTGGACTTGATAATATTGGACAGACGTTTGTACTGTAAAGTTAAAACCTAAATATTTTTTTTAATAGCTATAATTTATTGCCTAACGCCCAACAAATTCTAATTATTTGCTGTCAAGCATAATTGTAGTGCGAACTTTAGTTCGCAAACCTTTATCTTTTCTCTGCAATTAAGAACAAAAAAAAGTTTGCAAGCTGAAGCTTGCGCTACAATTAGGCATTTTTCTGTTTTAAAATTAAAAATTAATTTTCTCTTTTCACTTAAACTTTAACCTTCAACACTTAACATTGTAGCATTAGATTTCCGCAATTGCTGAACACTCTAAAATCAGGCTGGTATCTTTTTTGTAGTGCGAACTTTAGTTCGCAAACCTTTATCTTTTCTCTGCAATTAAGAACAAAAAAAAAGCTTGCAAGCTGAAGCTTGCGCTACAATTAGGCGTTTTTCCGTTTTAAAATAAAAAACCGCCGGTTTGTATTTTCCTCGGCGGTTTTAACAATCATTAAAAATTTAGAATTAAAAATTTAAAATTAATTTTCTCTTTTCACTTAAAATTTAACCTTCAACACTTAACATTGTTTTATTTTACCAGCATCATTTTACGGGTAATATTTTTATTGTTGGTTTGTAAACTGTAAAAATAAACACCGCTTGAAACTTTTGTGCCGCTATTATTATCACCCGACCATGTTAAAGTATATGAACCCGAATATTGATATCCGTTTACCAGCGTTTTAATTTCATTTCCTAAAATATCATATATTTTAAGACTAATAAAATCAGCGTTTGGTAAATTATACTTTATTTGTGTTTCGGGATTAAACGGATTTGGATAATTTTGTTCTAATTCAAAATCAATAATAGTACAATTGTTATTGTAATTATCTTCAACATTTACAAGAACATCGTCTCCGGGATAACCCATTCTAACGGTACTATAAACATGGAACTCACCGGGCAGTAAACTAATAAGCTGCGATGTATTTGAAACCGTAATGCTGTCACCCGAAAAATAATCGTACCATTTACCGGTTGATTGAAATTGAGGATTAATGTCAAGCGAAACCATATCAAAATTTCCAATAACCGTTACATACATTGACGAATGGTTTAGATTAATTCGTTTAGTTTTATTTGCAGCATCAAAAATAAAATCTGTAGTTTTGAAAACTTCATAAGTTGTTTTTAATTTGTTTAAGGCACTCACGGCTTTATAAAGTTTTGTTCTATTTAAAACAGTATTGTATCCCCAGATAATTGGTTTTGGATCCGTACGGCAGTCACTTGTCATGCAGGGATAAGTAATAGAAACATCATAACCTAATTCACCAAACTGCCAAATCATTTTTGGACCCGGTATAGTCAAAAACAAAGCATTTGCCGCCTGCATTCTGCTTAAAGCAGTTGAAAGAGTTTTTACATTATACGTACCGGAAGAACCGCCAAAATTTAAATTTTTATACATAAGTCTTTCTTCGTCATGACTTTCCATATATGTAACAAGACGAGGTTCGTTCCAGCCGCGGTTTTTATATGAAGCGTTATTAAGATTGCCGGTAAAACCCATTGTGGCTTCATTGTAAGCGTAATTCATATTTCCCCACAACATAAAACCGTAATTTGCCAAAACGGTTTCTTCGCTGTTATCGGCAAAATGTTCTAATATCATATACGTGGAAGGCGCATAACTCCACACTTTATTACCTATACGTTTCCATAAGTCAATTCTGGTCTGGTCATAATTTCCCCACAAACCTACATTTGTTCCCGAATTTTTTTGAGTAAATCCTTTTGACAGATCAAATCTATAACCATCAATTTTATATTCGTCAATCCAATATTTAAGAACTCTATCAACAAGTTGTTTTGTATAAACGCTTTCATGATTAAAATCGTAACCAACACTGTAAGGGTGGGTTGCATTTATATTGTACCATAAATTCTGAGCAGTCGGCGGACCATAGGTTCCCGAAGCATATAACCTTACAAAAGGAGATTGACCGAATGAATGATTTAATACCATATCCATAACAACAGCAATATTACGTTTATGACATTCGTCAATAAATACTTTTAAATCGTTTGCCGGTCCGTAATATTTATCCGGCGCAAAATAAAACGAAGGGTTATATCCCCAGCTGTTATTCCCCTCAAATTCATTAAACGGCATTAATTCTATTGCATTAATCCCTAAATTTTGCAGATAATCAAGTGTATCTGTTAAAGTTTTATAATTGTGTGTATTTAAAAAATCCCTAAGTAACAATTCATAAATAATTAAATTTTTCTCGTCGGGTTTTGTATAATTTACAGCAGTCCAATTAAACACTTGTTGCCCGGTTTGAAGTACCGAAACAATTTCACTTGTTTTACCGGATGGATAATTTTTTAAATTCGGATAAGTTATTTCATCAATATATTGGTCATTCCAAGGATCAAGAACTTTTTCCGTATAAGGATCAGGTAAACGCAATATTGCATTTACTAAATATTGAAAACCATATTCAACACCCGGAGTTAGATTGTTAATAGTAATCCAAAATGTTGAGTCATCTGGAGTTTGTTTCATATAATAATCGGCATTAATTTGCCAGTCATTAAAATCACCAATAACATAAACATATTCCTTAGCGGGCGCAAATAATGCCAAAGTTACTGTATGGTCATCAATATAATTTATCCCCGGTTTTATTCCGGTAGGAAGAGGTTCAATTACAACCGGCTGTTTTGCAGTATAATAAAAAGAATCAACTTTTGTATTACCGGAGATATCTTCTGCAACAACTTTACACAATTTAGTGCCATATTCCGTAACACTAATTGAATATTGGAGTGTATCGTTTGTAGTTTCAGTTTTTAGACTATTATCAATATATAATTTTGTATTAACAGCATCTTTAGTTACAACTAAAACAGGAATTTGAGTGTTTAAGTTTACTAAAATTGGGAAAGAATAAGGTTTTACAATTCTTATGTTTAATCCGGCTTCATAAACAGGTACAAATATATCACTTCCATCAGCATTTTTGCCGGTCAATGTGCCTGCCGAATTTCTAAAAACAAAGGCAACTTTTAATATTTGTTCTGTTAACGGAACATTATAAAACTCGCGAATTTTGAAAGCAATTTTCCACTTTGCATTTCCCAAAAACGTCATCTGACATGCGGGTATATTTTGGTTCCAGGCAGCTTTAACATATTTCCAATCTGATGGCGAAGTGCTTAAATTGGTTATAACTCCCGTATGGGCATAAATTGGCGGCCCTGCTGTTGCTAAACCGGCACTGCCCAAAGTTGCGTCAAAAATAACTACAAGGGAATCCGTATCGGTTGGAAAAGCCGGTTCCCATACTACAACTTGTGCTTTGGTAGTTGCAACAAAAAGAATAAAAAATATTAGTGCTTTTAACTTCATTTTGTCCTCTTTCATTTAGATTAAAAAACTTATTTTATATTAAATACTTTAATAAATAAAAGTAATAATTAAACTTATTTACTTTTAGACCTTTATTAACATTAATTACAGTTTAGAATATATAAAAATTACTTAATAGAACAAACAATAATCTAATTAAAAAGCTCCCAATTAAACCCTAATCTAATACCTCTGCTTTGTTTAGGATAAATTGAAACATAATAATTTTCTTCATCAAGTATATTTTGAAAAACAAAATATACAATTGCTGCATCTTGAATTTTTGCAGCCATAAAAAAATCCATTTGAAATGAAGATGTTGATAATTGGTTATTTATTTTCTGTAATCCCGTACTTTCCGTGTTTATATAAAAAGCTGCAACGCTTCTTTCAAAATCATAGATTCTGTCGTCCTGTTTTCCGCTCAGCCTAAAAGTTACACCCGTTTTAAGTTTAAGATTATTATTAAATAATGTATCCACATAATAAATACCTGCATTTATTGCATATTTTGGCAATAGTTGATTTTTTTGGTTTGCCTTTGTAAAAAACAATGTTGCATTATTAGTTATCAATATTTTCCATATCTTTTTACTAAAACTTAAATTAGCACCATGTGTTTTTGTTTCTTCCAAAAAATAATCTGTCACATAATCTGTTTTAACAGTATCTATCAATTTATTTATAACAGCATATGGAGTTTTATTATTATAAGATAAAAAATATCCCGTCGAAATGCTAAACCCCGAGTTTTTATAACAAATACCTGCTTCATAATTATTAATTGTTTGATAATCCGCTATATTTTTAAGATATTCGTTTTCAATAAGATTAAATGGCTTTTGAAAAGCTGCAAGCCCTGCATATATACTAAAATCCAAAACCTTAATATTAATATCACCGCCTAAACCAAATAGCGATATATTATTATAGTTAGAAAACTTATAAAAAACAGCAGGTACAATATTATTTAATATGGATAATTTATTTATTCCTGAAAAAGATACTGAGTTTATTTTAGGTTTAGAAGATAAAACATTTGCATAATATGAAGTTCTTTCAACATTTAATGTAAAATTTGAATTAAAATATGGTATTAACACTTTTTGATTAATATTAAAACCAACAAGATTATATTTATTATCATGCATTATCGATTCTTCACTTGATAATTTATTTAATTCATTTTGCCTAAATTCGTTTAAATTATTTTGCAAATAAAAATTTACATTAGTTGGCAGTGCTTTAATAACTTCGGCAAGAATTGTAAAATTCAAATTATGCCCGGTTGTTTTTTGATATCTATCTTCGTATTTAACACTAGCAAAAATATTGTCATAAATAATTGAATTAATAGGATCATTCGGATATTTTGATTTAATTTCTTCTAATTCAACCCCGCCGTTTAATTTTGTTTCTAACTTATAATAATTATATGATAAAATAAAATTAATGTAATTTGTAAAGTTATATTTTGCAGAAATAGAGGCCTGCCAATTTCCATATTCCGTATTAAGGTATTTATTTCCAATAGAATAATTTGTTATATCAAACTTAACACCAAGCTTTTTTGTAACATAAGTATGAAATAAAAAATCCACATATCCTTCTTCGGTATCACCCTGATAAAAACGAATTTTTGTGTATGGTTTTGCCGGAAACACATTGCGACTAATAAAATTTACAGAGACAGAATTCAAAAAGGACCCGCCCAAAAATCCGCGAGGCAAGGGTAAAACTTCTACTGAATCTACCGATTCGAGCTGAATATTGTATAAATTCAGCGAGTTTTGTATTCTATTATTTACAGGAACCCCGTCGCTTAAATAACTTATATTGTTAAATCCACCACCATAAACAGTAGCTTCGTTCGGTTGTCCCAAAAATCCAAGATCCTGCAAATAACCGAATGGCAGATAACTAAATAAATCACCCGAATATCTGTAATCAAACGATTCAAATGTTTTGCTGTTCAGCAAAACCGAATGTTCTGAACTTGAACTAATTGGTAAATAATTTAAAGGACGTAATGTGTCAACAATAATTTTTAATTTTGAAGTATCTTTATCCTTTTGTAAAACCGAATCAGCAGACGCAAAATTATTAAATTTTAAGGAATCAACATTATTTTCCGCTCTAACAGCAGATAAAAAAGATATAAAACAGAATACTATAAAAAAGGCTTTTTGCATTATTAGTAATAAACTTATTTTTAAATTAACTAATAAGATAAGTATTTTAAATTTAATATTTTAACGTTTTTACTGCCATTGTTAAAAATTGTTAATCTGCCAAAGTATATTTGTTATTTGTGCATAAATATTTATATTGCTATAGTTAAATAATTAATAAATATCATTATTTAAGTTTATT
Source organism: bacterium (assembly GCA_043805435.1). GTDB lineage: Bacteria > Bacteroidota > Ignavibacteria > Ignavibacteriales > Melioribacteraceae > JAEXOD01. Next base: position 4,892 of record JAZDHY010000073.1, on the reverse strand, counting down.
TTTTAAGAACCGGAAACATTATTTAAAATCAACAATATAACTTAAAGATATAATATAAAAGTTTATTCATTTTTGTTGGTTTACGCTTGATTTTTTTCTAATTATTATATATAAATTTGGATAGTAAAAATTTTCAAAAAGAAATTGAAAAAGAACTGATTGAAACAATTGTTTGTCCTCAGTGCTTTACACCAATTGATTTTGTATGGTTGTGTACTATACAAAGCATCAAATTAAATTCCTATATATATTTATGCCCCAATTGCAACAACTTATTGGATGTTTCGGAACAAAAGGGATTTAAAAAAGAGAGCAAAAACTTCCAAAATAAAAAAAAACAATCCAAAGATTAATTTACACTCCCCCAAACATTCCATTTTAATAATACACGTGATAGTTATTCAATAATTCATCATATTTGCGTTAAACGCTTAAATTTTTCTAAAGGCTCTATTATTTGTAGGTTATTCCCTACAAATAAATCATCATTTACCGTATATCAAATAATTTTAATATATCATAATTTCATTCTGCAAATATTATTTAATTAAATTATTGATTTAGGAGAAAATATGCAGATTGATACCGGTAACACGGCGTTTATGTTGTTATGCAGTAGTCTTGTTATGTTAATGACACCCGGACTTGCCTTTTTTTATGGCGGTTTGGTTGGACGGAAAAACGTATTAACAATAATGATTCAAAGTTTTGTTTCAATGGGTTGGACGACTGTACTATGGTTTATATGTGGTTATTCTTTATGTTTTAGCGGGGACGTTGGAGGAATAATAGGTAATTTGGATATGGCTTTTTTACGCGGTGTAAGTTTAGACACACCATCTCCGGTAAATAACACCATTCCGCTAATTGTGTTTGTTGCATACCAGATGATGTTTGCAATAATTACTCCGGCCTTAATAAGCGGAGCATTTACAAATCGTGTTACCTTTAAAGCCTATATGTGGTTTTTGACTTTTTGGTTATTATTAGTTTATTTCCCGTTTGTACATATGATTTGGGGTGGTGGAATTTTACAACAATGGGGAGTTTTGGATTTTGCAGGTGGTATTGTAGTTCATAATATTGCAGGTATGGCAGCTCTTGCTTCTGTTATATTTGTCGGAAAAAGAAAATCAATTGATAGCGGTCCGCACAGCATTCCTTTAGTTGCTCTTGGAACAGGTTTATTATGGTTTGGATGGTATGGCTTTAACGCAGGAAGTGAATTTCGTGTAGATTCTGTTACGGCAATAGCTTTTTTAAACACAGATATTGCTGCTTCTTTTGCAGCTATTACATGGTTAATTGTTGACTGGATGTATTCGAAGAAACCAAAATTTTTAGGATTATTAACAGGTGCCGTTGCGGGACTTGCCACAATAACACCTGCGGCCGGTTATGTTTCCCCTGCAACAGCAGTTATAATTGGTATTATTGCCGGTGTTGTATGTTACTTTGCCGTTGCGTTAAAAAACAGATTACAACTTGATGATGCTTTGGATGTTTGGGGAGTTCACGGTGTTGGCGGTTTAATTGGTATTATACTACTTGGTGTATTTGCTTCTGTCGAATTTAATCCGGCAGGTGTTAATGGATTATTGGCAGGAAATGTTTCCTTTTTTGTAAAACAATTAGTTGCCGTACTTGTGTCTTCCGTTTGGGCTTTTGGTTTTACATATGGAATGTTATGGATAATTAACAAAATTACAGTGGTTCGTGTTGAAGAAGCACACGAACACACAGGATTAGATCAATCGTTATTGGGCGAAACAGCTTATTTGGAAGACTCTCTTTAAAATAATTTATTTTAAAATAGACGTGGTTAAATAAATAACCACGTCTATTAAATTTATTTTTCATCTAAAAATTTGGCTATTGCGTTACTTACTTTTTCCATTTCGCAGCCTACCGCACCATGCCCGCAATCATTATCCAACAGAAGTGTTTCCAATTTTGCTATTTTCGAAAACTCAATTGCCGAAGCAGGATTAAGGATATCGTCCGATAAACCGATAATTGCTAACACTTTAGCCTTAATTATTTTTGCTGTTTCTTCTTTTGAGAAGTTAAATTTTTTAGTAATATTATGGTTTATCATACTAATCAACTGATATTTCCAATTAATTGGAGGAAATATCTTTGATGCTTCCCCGTCAAATCTTTTTAAATAATCATCAAATTTTTCAACCGGTACCGTTCTATTTAAATTGGCTGAAGTATGAGCAGAAAAACTAATCATCATCATTAATAATTTTGCAATATTTTTATCCGGCACATTATATTCTTCGCCAATTTTTATAACTTCCAATGCAATACTCCATAAAAACTTATCATGTGATGTCAAATAAGGAGTGGGGACATAAGGAATAGCTTTATCCATAAAACTTGGATAAGTTACCAACCATTCATAAGTTTGCATACTTGCCATCGAACCGCCAAGTACACAAAAAACATGGTCAATTCCTAAACATTTTGTCAACGCTGCGTATTGGCTGTTTACCATATCCGTAATAGTAAAATACGGAAATTGATTGTTTGGCTGTCGAACACTATTGTTTGGTGAAGTTGATATTCCGTTGCCAATTGCATCAATTGAGATAACATAATATTTTAATGTATCAATTAATTTTCCGGCACCTAAATTACGTTCGTTGGCTTTACTTGTACCGTTAAAAAATGTTGGGAAAAGAACAATGTTTGATTTGTTTTTGTCTAAATTACCGTAAGTTCTGTATCCTATTTTGCAATCTTTTATTGTATCTCCATTTTCAAGTTTAAAATCTCCCAAATCAGCATATTTTTGCTCTGTTTGGGCATTAACACATATAAAAACAATAAAGTAAAGCAATCCAAATAAATATTTTCTGTTAAACATCTTCGTTCCTAATTAATTATAAATAATTTATTCTCTAAACCTTGCATATATTAACTCATCACCAAACATGTCGTTTTTTAGAACATGTTTTTTAAGTCTTGCTTCAAAAGTAAATCCTGCCTTTTCTAAAACTTTGGCAGATGCTATATTCCAGTCAAATACACTTGCCTGTATTCTTTCAATATCAAAATTTTCAAACATAAAATCCGTAAATAAACTGACAGCTTTGGTCATTATTCCCCTACCCCAATAACCTTCACCAAGCCAATAACCAACTTCGGCCGTTTTTCTAAAAACATTTTTCCCAAATTCAAAGCCAATTGCGCCAACGCATATTTTGTTTACATCAATGGCATAATTAGTAACGGGATCAAGTAAATTTACAACACTAATAAATTTTTCTGCATCTTCAATGGAATATGGATGTGGAAATCCATCACGTAGATTAATCCATATTTTACTATTATTTGCATTTTCTGCTAACGAGTGTATATCTTCTAATACATAATTGCGTATTATAAAGTTATCCCCCTTTAATTTCATTTACAACTCCTATGAACTTTTTATTGAGTTATATAAAATAAGATTTTTTATCAAATTAATAAACTAAAGTATATCATTATTTGCTATTTTATACTAAATTAGTATGTTTATTAAATTTATGATAATATTTTATGGATTGATTATGAATATTTTAATTTTTGTTATTATTGGTTTTATTATTGTTTTTTTCAGCTTTACTCAAATTTCGTTTAATAGACTAAACTTTTTGCAAAGATATTTTATAAACCATGCACTTATAAAATGGGAAAAATATATAAACGATTTACGTAAAACAGAATATGCAATTTTAGATTATGGGAAATTATTAGATTTACTTAATTTTTTTGAAAGGTATCTTATTAAACTTATATTAACAATACATCCAAAAGCTGTTGGGTTTAATGGACCATTTTATTCATTAGAAAAAGCCGAAAATCTTATTAAAGTTGATTCGGTATTATTTGGCGGAAAAGGTACCGGTAGAGAAACCGGTGTTCAATATTGTCCCGAACATTCATATAAAGATTTTTGTAAAATGTGTGAGGCTATAAAAGAAGAAACCGGAAAAAGTATTTTTATTGATTCAGGATATAGATCGTCCGGCAGACAAGCTTATTTATTTATTTATTACCTTGTTAAAGATAACAATTATTGCTTAAAGGAAAACGCAAAATGGATTGCTTTGCCCGGATACAGCGAACACGGTTCACCAATTAACAATGCTGTTGATATGGTAACCGAAGAAGGCGTAAATGGATTTAGCGAAAACCAAACAGCCGAAGATTTTGAGTTGACTTTGGAATACAAATGGTTAATCCAAAATGCAAATAAATATAATTTTTATTTGTCTTACCCAAAGGATAATAAACTTGGTGTTGCTTACGAACCATGGCATTGGCATTGGCAAAAATGAACCTTCCCGATTTATAAAACCGGCCTTAAAACAATTTTTGAAGATGTTTAACAAAAACAGAAAAGAAATACGATTTATATAAATAACAATAATTAAATATTGGCTTGAACGGCTATTTCCAAGTGTTAATATTTAATGAAAAAGTAAAAACAACCATATATTATAACAGGAAAACGGTTTAAAAAAATACAAGCCCGACCTTGTTAGATCGGGCTCGCTCTGGTTTTGCGCCTTAGAGGCGCATGGGCAAAGGAGGGTTTGAGGGCACTTCAAATATACAAAAATTCTATTTCTTGTCAAACTTTTTTTTTATTTTTTGAGAAAAAAAATTAAAAAAAATTATTATTTTATAATTAATATTAAAAACAGACAAAAATATGCTATACCTCAAAAGACATAGAAAAGCTTGTATATTTGAAATATTTTTAAACTAATGTAAAAAAAAACAATTACATAATAATTTTGTAAAAAAGTTTTGCAAGGATTTTAAATTAATTATTTTTATATTTATATAAATAGATAATATTAATAAATTTCGATTAATTATTTGGAGGATAGTAA
>JAZDHY010000072.1:0-19002 GCA_043805435.1 bacterium | reverse complement strand
GGTGCATCTTTCTTTGCTGCATGAAACAGAATGGTTTGATGGTGGAACCAAAATCCCTTGGTTGTTTGACTACACACTTTTATTTAAAATTGGATCCAGTCTATGATTTGAGTATTTCTGTTCATAATGAAAATCGGTGATTTACTCGAAGACATCTTGTCAGTACTTGTTGTAGGAAAAGCAATACTAATGTCACCGCCGGAAGTTTTAAGCTCGGCATTAGCCTTAAAACCACTTTGCAAGTAAACCTCAATATCACCGCCGGAAGTACTTAAATCAACTCCTTCATTTTCGCCATAATATTCAAGTTTTACATCACCGCCGCTTGTACTTGCCGATATTTTACCCGACTGAGATTTAATAATAATATCCCCACCGGAAGTACTAACATTTAGCTCCCCTTTTTTATTGTCAGCAGTAATGTCACCGCCACTTGTTGAAGCATTAGCCTCACCTGAGATGTCAATCAAATCAATGTCGCCTCCGCTGGTTCGTAATTTTTTCAATCCATTTACTTTTTTAATTGAGATATCACCGCCGCTGGTTTTTAGTTCTAAAAAAAACTCAATCGGAACCACTATTTCGTACCTAATACTAACATTACTAAACCAGTTAAATATATTACCACCTTTTTTTTCACCGGAAATATAAACTTCTTTATCTTTTTTTTCCATTGTGAATTCCATTTTTCTTTCAGCTTTACTATTTCCTAGTATTTTTACTTTAACTTCATTTTTATCCCAACTAGTAATATTTATATCTCCGCTTTCAGTTTGTAAATATAATTTTTCACCGGGGTTAACATTAAATGTTTTTTCGTGTAATAATTTTAGCGGTTCAGCGTATAACGAAATTGCACTAAGTAATAAAACTAATGTAAATAAATACTTCTTCATTATTAAGTCTCCTGTTTTATTATTTAGACTTTTGAAAATAAAAAAAGTTACGCACATTTATTACAAATTATTTATACTTTATTAAATAAATGTATTGTATTTTGAAATAATTTCCGATAATTTCATAATTAGGAAAAACCGAATTATAAATTGGGATTTTTGCATAATATTTAGGGAAACAAAAATGATTCTTCCATTTAAAAATGCTGCCGGTTTTATTGATAACTTGCCAATTGGAATTTATAAAGCCACAGAGGAAGGTTCTCTTATTTTTAAAAATAACTATATTAACAAAATTTTATATAAAGATAAAGAATTTAATGATCTATCATCTGTGGCTAGCCTGTTATTCCCTTCAGAGATTATCAAAAGAATTAAAGAATTGGAAATTTTAAATAATGAAACAATTTTTACTTATAAAATTTATGATTTTGAGAATAAAGTTCTTTGGTTAAAAAACATATGCAAAAAAGTTATTGATGAAGAAGGAATTATAACAATTGAAGGCACCATTGAGGATATTACTAAAGCTAAGTTGGTTGACGATTTGTTGAAGGAAAACGAAGAAAGATTTAGATTGTTGTATGAAAGAGCACCTCTTGGATATCAATCTTTAGATGAAAATGGTAATTTTTTGGAAGTAAATCAGGCTTGGTGCAATACATTAGGTTATCAAAAGGAAGAAATTATTGGAAAATGGTTTGGTGATTTTTTAACTCCCGAATATAGAGAAAAATTTCGTCAAAATTTTCCACTTTTTAAAAAAAATGGCGAAATTAACGGTATCGAATTTGAAATGGTTCAAAAATCCGGGCTTTGTTTGTCCGTTTCATTTAACGGTAAAATTGGATACAGTCTTGATGGTAATTTTAAGCAGACTCATTGCATACTTAAAGATAACTCTTCAGAAAAAAAAATTGCTCTTGAATTAAAAAAAGAGAAAGAACTTTTTCAGCAATACATTGATATTGTTGGAATTATTATTCTTGTATTGGACAAATCTCAAAAAATTGTGTTAATTAATAAGTTTGGTGCAAACTTGTTGGGATTTAACCAAACAGAACTTGTTGGGAAAAATTGGTTTAATAATTTTATACCAAAAAATAAAAAAAACGATATGAGGAATTTTTTTGATAGAATATTTAACAATAATATCTGTGAAGAATATTATGAAAACGAAATACTAATCAAAAATGGCGATATAAAAATTATTAGCTGGCATAACAGCTTTTTAACCGATGAATTTGGTAACCCTAATCAAATTATCTGCGCCGGAGAAGATATTACAGAAAAAAAAGCTGAAGGGTTAAAATATAGCACTCTTTTTGAAACTATGGCTCAAGGAGTCGTATATCACGATTCTACAGGCAGAATAATTTCCGCAAATCCGGCTGCCGAGAGGATACTTGGTTTAACATTAGAACAAATGCAGGGGAAAAAATCTATTGACATGGATTTGAATACAATATATGAAGACGGTAAATATTTTCCCGAATATTCTCATCCGGCATCATATACATTAAAAACCGGAAATATTATTAAAGGAGTAATAATGGGGGTTTTTAATCCTACTTTAAATAAACAAGTATGGATTAGAATAAGCACGGTACCTTTATTTACGCCAAACAAATCACAACCAAGTTTAGTATATGCCACATTTGAAGATATTACAGATATGCGGAATGCTGAAAATGCATTAAAGAAAAGTGAAGAAAGATACAGAACATTTATTAACTCGAATGTTGATCTCGTCTTTCTAAAAGATGATCAATATAGATATTTAATGATTAATAAATCGTATGAATTGTTTTTAGGATTTACAGAAAATGAGGTTATCGGAAAAACCGATTTTGAATTAATGCCAATGGAAGCCGCAACAAGCTGTTTTAAGTCTGATCAAAAAGCTTTAAGTACAAATGAAATAATAATTTCTCACGAAATTATTGATGACAAAGTATTTCAAGTTCAAAAGTTTCCTGTTTTATTGCAAAACGGCAAATATGGTGTAGGGGGATATATACGAGATGTAACTGAAAAATATAACATTGAAGCTGAATTAAAAGAAAGTGAAGAAAAATATAGAATTTTAGTAGAAAACCAGACTGAATTGGTGGTTAAAGTAGATAATGAAGGACGATTTTTATTTGTAAGCCCATCATATTGCGAATTGTTTGGTAAAACTGAAAAAGAGCTGCTAGGAAATAATTTTATTCCTTTGGTTCACTCCGATGATCAAGCGGCAACCAAGGAAGAGATGAAAAACTTGTATATTCCTCCATACGTTTGCAATGTGGAACAAAGAGCAAAAACAATAAATGGTTGGAGATGGCTTTCTTGGGCAGACAAGTCAATTTTAAATAGTAATAACCAGGTAATTGCCATAATTGGAGTTGGAAGAGATATTACAAAAAGGAAAAATGCCGAAATATTGTTACACGAAAGTGAGGAAAAATTTAGGCAAATTGCAGAAAATATTCAAGAAATTTTTTGGTTAAGTAATATAGAAGACAATAGAATTCTTTATATAAGTCCTATGTTTGAATTAGTTTGGGATGTTCTGCGCGAAAAGATTTATGATAATACTATACATATTTTTGACAATCTGCATCCATTAGATAAAGATAGAGTATTAAGGGACTTTAACCAATTAAAAACCAACAAGCACAATTTGAGTAATATTGAATATAGAATAATTCTTAAAGATGGTTCAATTAGATGGATACATTCTCGTTCTTTCCCAATCAAAAACGAAAATGGAATTATTATTCGTCGGATTACTATTTCGGAAGAGATTACAAAATTGAAACAAATTCAAGAAAAACTGGAAAAATTCTTTGCTGTATCGTTAGATTTGTTATGCATAGCAAACACAAATGGAGAGTTTTTGTTATTAAATGATACATGGGAAAAAACTATCGGTTTTTCTAAAGATGAGTTGATTGGTAAAAACTTTATCGATTTTGTGCACCCCGATGATGTTGCAAACACAATTGAAGCAATAAATCAATTATCCAATCAATTAGAAGTTAGGTCGTTTGTAAACAGGTACCTTTGTAAGGATGGAAGTTATAAAGTTCTTGATTGGAATAGTAAACCCTCAGGCGAATTAATTTATGCTGCAGCAAGGGATATTACGGAAACCAAAAAACAGGAAGAAACTCTTAAAACTGCAAAAGATAAAGCCGAAAAAGCAAATAATTTAAAAACAGAATTTCTTGCCCAAATGTCGCACGAAATTAGATCTCCGCTTAATACCGTATTAAATTGTTCTTCGCTAATCAAAGAATCTTTCATTAGCTGCCCGGATGAAGAAATTAAAGAATTATTTCCGATTATTAATTCTGCCGGTCATAGAATAATTAGGACTATTGATTCATTAATAAACATGTCGGAAATAAATCTTGGGACATATGAACCTAATTATAAAACTTTAAATATTAAAAAAGACATTTTAGAAACAATCTGTTCTGAATTAAAAATTTTAGCCGTTAATAAAGGATTGGAATTTGAAGTTTTATACGAAACCGATGAAAAAATAATTAAGGCAGATAATTATAGTGTTAGTCAAATTTTTGTTAATCTTATTGATAATGCAATAAAATATACAAAGTCTGGTAAAATAGAAGTTAAAGTATACATCAACAGCAAAAACAGACTGGCTGTTGATATTTCAGATACGGGAATTGGGATAAGTCAAGAATTTATTCCCGAATTATTTAGTGCTTTTCGTCAAGAAGAACAAGGTTATTCCAGAAAGTTTGAGGGAAACGGGTTAGGTTTAGCCTTAGTTAAAGAATATTGTAATATAAATAATGCAATAATTGAAGTTCAAAGTACTAAAGACGTTGGATCAAAATTTACTATTATTTTTAACAAATAAATTTTATTCCACATTTTTCAACAATAATTTTTGGAATTAAGACAGAATATATATAATTTATAAAATTAACTAATTTAAAATAGGATATGATATGGAAAAATCTATTTCACGCAGGATTGCAGAATTTGCTGTTAACTTAAAATATGAAGATTTACCTGAAGATGTAATTTTTGAAGTAAAAAGATACTTATACGATTCAATTGGATGTGCATATGGAGCTTATAATACAAAAGATGTTAGTATAATGAAAGAATTATATACTGACATGGGAGGTAAACCGGAATCTACTTTAATTGGTTTTGGTGATAAAATACCGGCAGTTAATGCAGCTTTGGTTAATTCGCTTGCCATTAGAGCTTTAGATTTTAACGATATATATTGGAAAGAAGATCCTTCACATCCATCGGATATTATTCCTGCTGCACTTGCTGTTGGCGAAATGATGAATCTTTCTATGAAAGATGTAATTGTTGCAATAGTTTTAGCGTATGAATTTGAACAAAGATTGTGCGAATTTGCAACACCGGGCGTAAGAGAACGAAAATGGCATCATGCTACTCTTACACAATTTGTATCACCAATTGTTGCAGGAAAATTATTAGGTTTAACTGTTGACCAGATGGTATATGCTATAGGTATTAACGGCAGCCATAATCACACAATCGGCTGCCCAACTGCTGGAAAATTAACAATGATGAAAAATACAGTTGACCCTATGGCAGTACAATCAGGCGTATTTGCTGCATTAATGGCAAAAAAAGGTTATGTAGGAACCGAATTGGTTTTTGAAGGAAAAGAAGGGTTTATGGATGTATTTTTAGGTTGGGATGTTCCCAATCAATGTGTTAAAGAAATTTCTGTCAATAAACATAATTTGGCTTGGGATGTGGAAAAATTAGTCGGCAATTTAGGCGTACATTATAAAATCCTTGACTGCAGTATGAAAGCCTTTCCTACGGAAGCATTAACACACACACATATTACAGCTACACTAAAAGCAATGATAAATAATAATCTTGATTATACTAATATTGAAACCGTTACTGTTACCACTATTGCCCGCGCTTGTGATATATTATTTGATACTCATAAATATCATCCCGAATCTAGAGAAACTGCCGACCATTCGTTACCATATTGTATTGCTGCTGCAATTGTTGATAAAAAAATAACAACTCAATCATTTTCGGATGAAAAATTGAACGACCCAAAAATTCGTGAAGTAATTTTGAAAATAAAGGGCGAAGCTTCAATTGAGTTTGAAAAGATGTTCCCTGCAAAACAACCTTCTAAAGTTGTAGTAAAAACCAAAGACGGCATCGAATATTCCGAATATCTTGAATATCCAAAAGGAGATCCTCGTGAACCTATGACAATGGAAGATTTGGAAAATAAGTTTAATGCCCTTTCTATCGGGTTAATAAATCCGGACAAACAAAAAGCTGTAAAAGAGATGATATTTAATTGTGAAAACTTTAATGCTAAAGATTTTATGCAAGCTTTAACTGTTTAATTTTAGAATTTATATGACGAGTAAAATATGATTTCACAATTCACAAACTCAACTGCAGGCAAAAAAGGAAAAGATGTAAGAAGCGATTGTTTTATTGAACTTACGCTAAAAAATGAAGGCGGCGTAAAAATTGTTTTAAAAAGTAAAGTAAAAGTTCTTTATGGTAATTCAATTATTGAAAATATTAAACAAATGTGTGTGTTTTTTAATCTTGAACATGTTTTAGTTAATATTGAAGATGCCGGTGCTTTGCCTTATGTTATTGCTGCCCGATTTGAGTGTGCAGTAAAAAGATTATGTCCCGATATAACAAACGAATATCTTTTGCCGATGAATAAAAAAAATATGTATTCAACCACAAAAGACACATTGAGAAGAAGCAGGTTATATTTACCGGGAAATGAACCTAAGTTTTTTATTAATGCCGGCCTGCATGACCCCGATGGAATAATACTTGATTTGGAAGACAGTGTTGCTGCTGCTGAAAAAGATGCAGCCCAATTGGTTGTTAGAAATGCTTTACGAACGGTTGATTTTTACGGAACTGAAAGAATGGTACGAATTAATCAACTGCCTCGCGGACTGGAAGATCTTAAGTACATTATACCCCATAACGTTAATTGCGTTCTTATTCCAAAATGTGAATCGGCGGAGCACGTTAGAATGGTAAATGATGAAATTAATAATATTAAAAAACAAAACAATCTTAAAAATAATGTTTTTATTATGCCAATAATTGAAAGTGCCCTTGGTGTTATCAATTCATTCCAAATTGCTTCCGCTACAGATTCTGTTTGCAGTTTAGCCATTGGATTAGAGGATTACACTGCGGACATTGGAGCACAGAGAACACTTAGCGGTGAAGAAAGTTTTTATGCAAGAGCTGCAATAATTAATTCTGCAAAAGCTGCAGCAGTACAAGCTGTTGATACTGTTTTTTCAGACGTAAGTGATATGGATAATTTAGAAAAAAGTGTTCTTGAAGCAAAATCGCTTGGATTTGAAGGAAAAGGCTGCATTCATCCACGTCAAATTAGTGTAATACATAAGGCGTTTGCTCCCACAATTGAGGAAATCGAAAAAGCTAAAAAAATTGTTATTGCTTACGAAAATGCCGAAAAAATGGGTCTAGGAGTTGTATCTCTTGGGAGCAAGATGATTGATGCTCCCGTTGTAAAACGAGCTATAAGAACTATCAAATTGGCTCTTCAAAACGAACTAATTTGTAAAAATTGGCGCGATTTGAATTAATATTTTTATTATTAATTATGAGTATATTATGAATTTGAAAAAAAATGCAGCAGGAAGATTAGTACCTGATGTAATAAATGGTGTAAAACAAACTCCTTATATGGGTATTGCTAAGTATAAACCAAAAGGGAGCAAGGCAAAGTTGAATATAAAAAGTTGTATTGACTACCCTTTGGATGGTAATAAAGAAGTAAAAAGCCTTAAAGAAGCTTTAATTAAATCGGGCATTAAAGACGGAATGACCATATCTACCCACCATCATTTACGCAACGGAGACATTTTAACAAATTATTTATTTGACATAATAAAAGAGATGGGAATTAAAGGAATCAGATGGTTTCCAAGTGCTTCATTTCCTTGCCACGAACATTTAATTCCATATCTTGAAGATGGTACAATTCATCATATTGAAGGGAGCATGAATGGCCCGTTAGGTAAGTTTACAAGTTATGGTAAAATGGCTGGTATAGGCGTGCTCCGCTCTCATGGCGGCAGATATCAATCGGTACAAGATGGCGAAGTGCATATTGATATTGCAGTTATTGCCAGCCCTACTGCAGACCCATTTGGAAACGCCAACGGAGTTAACGGACCTTCGGCAAGCGGATTAATTGGATTTGCGCTTGCTGATTCCGAATATGCCGATAATGTAATTGTTGTTACCGATAATCTTGTTCCTTTTCCATGTATTCCATGGCAAATACAAGGCAATAACGTAGATTTTGTTGTTAAAATTGATTCTCTCGGTGATTCTTCTAAAATTGTTTCAGGCACAACCGAAGTTACAAAAAGTCCGGATAGATTATTAATTGCCGAATATGTTGCTCAATTTATTGAAGATTCAGGAATAATGAAAGACGGGTTCTCTTTTCAGGCAGGAGCAGGTGGAACCAGTTTAGCTTTTGCGTTATTTTTAAAAGATAAAATGAAAGCTAAAGGAATAAAAGCCCGCTTTATTCGTGGCGGCAGCAATAAATACCTTGTTGAAATGCTTGAAGAAGGTTTAACCGATTATATTCTTGACGGACAAACATTCGATTTAGAAGGTGTTCGTTCGATGCGCGAAAACCCAAATCATGTTAATACCAGTCCTTTTACTAGTTATAATTATCACGGAAAGGGAAATTTTGCTTCAATACTTGATGCCGTTGTATTAGGAGCAACCGAAGTTGACATAAATTTTAATGCCAATGTAGTAACTCATTCCGATGGGCTTTTATTACATGGTATTGGCGGCTGGCAGAATTGTTTATTTTCCAAGTGTACAATTTTAGCAATTCCAACATTTCGCGATCGCATTCCGGTTATTGTAAATGAAGTTACTACTTTATGTGGTCCCGGCGAATTGATTGATGTTATTGTTACCGAAAGAGGAATTGCAATAAATCCCAAACGCAAAGATTTAATTAAAGCCGTTCAAGATTCAAAACTTCCATTTAAATCACTTAAAGAAATAAAAAAAGAAGTTGACCAAATATGCGGTGAGTTGTTAACCAAACCCAACTTAAACAAAGATAAAGTAGTTGCAATTGTTAAATGGGTAGATGGAACCGTATTGGATTCAGTTTTTCAGGTTATTGAATAAGCTATCAAAGAGTTAAAAATGCTGCAATAATCCCTTAAAATTATTGCAGCATTAAAATCTTTCAAAACATAAAAACCACAGCAGAGTGACATTTTAATTAGTTCAACATAATCAGAATTTTAGGTTGTTTTTACTGACATTCAGATATTACAACGAACCGTGGCCCATTTAAAAGCCACGGTTTGTTATTAAAAATTAACAACTTAAAATTATTTTTATTTCAACAAAGTCATTTTCCTAACTTCATTATATTTCTTGGAATTGATTGTACTTTTGGCATCAAGTTCAAAGAAATAAACACCTGAAGCAATATCTTTTGCATTCCAAGTAACTTGATAATATCCTTCCTTTTCAATTCCGTTTTTAAGAACAGCAACAATTTCTCCAAGCACATTAAATATTTTAATGGTTACCTTACTTTCGTTGGGCAGTGCATATTTAATTAATGTAGAGGGATTAAATGGATTTGGAAAATTCTGCGAAACCGAAAATTCGGTTGGAATAATATTTTCATCAATTGATGTGAATAATGTTTTAATTGTTATCAAATTCGAATAATCTGAGTAGAAATAATCATTATATGCTCTTACACGATAAGTATAGGTGGTGCTATCCAATACATTTTCGTCTGTATAAGTATTTGCATTAGCAAAAACGGAATCTATTACAACAAAAGTATCAGGATCAGCTTCCATTCCAAGTTTTCTTTCAATTGCAAAACCGGCTTCATTGGCAGACTGATCAATCCAATTTAACAGTACTTCCCCTATTGCAGGAGCAGAAGCAATTAATTCTTTTGGTTTTGGAATCATCACAACATCAACTAAAGTGCCCAAAAGATTATTGACTTCATTCCATTCGGGAACTTGCTCTAAAGGATCTAAAAACACATACACATCTCGTAAGCCAATTGGAACGTTATTAGGGAATTGGAAAGAAACATTTAATGTATCATAACCTCCAACAGGTAAATCAACAAAACAATCTCCGCCAAGTCTGTTTCCAATAGTTAAAGGATTTTCATCATAAAACCGCACTAAAGCATTAAATACATCGGTATTTGATGTATCATTATTTTTAAATACAACAAAGAAATTTAGTGTATCACCCGGAATAATTGGTACTTCATTGGCAACAGCTTTTAATTTACCATTAATAACCGATGTTGAAGTAACTTGGGAAGAAACTATATAAATATCTTTTTGAGAAGCTACAATGTTAATATATGCAATATTACTGCTGCTATCGGTATGTGTATCGTAAACTTTTAATCCAACTTCTCCTTGATATTCATTATTAAAAACTAAAGTTACTTGCGGAGTTGTATAATCGCCAAAGGTACCATCGCCATTAGTATCCCATTTATAAACAACAACCGAATCTCGAGGATAATCAGGATCATAAGAATAACTACCGTCAAGCTTAATGGGTTCGCCTATTTTACCTGCATATCCTGCTCCCATATTTGGAGGGATTGCAACTGCAACCGGAGGGTTATTGGTTGTTGTATCATTAATTTGAACCAAAGCTGTTTCAATATCAAACATTGGTGGTTCACTATTATCCATAATTCTTAATGATATTGTATATTTCCCACTATCGGCATATCCGGGATTAATTGGGTTTGGTCCAAAAGCATCAGGAGCATCCCAATTAATACCATCAGAGGCATCCCAATCCCATTTCCATTCGATTATTGATTTATTAGGATCTTGATGATACGAACCGCTCCCATTAACTTCAAAGGAAGTATTTATTGGATGTGAGCCAATAGGTTCAATAACTGCCACCGGAGGTGGAATAACAACACCCTGCGTAAGCACCAAAATTGCAAATGCAGAACTTAATGTACCCGATGAAAAGAATTCATAATTGTACCAATGGCCATCACTTTGCTGACTAAAAGTAGGATCAGTTAACAAAAAGTTGGAATAATCCTCGTACCAATTATGCGAAGCAATATTATTTATACCCACACGATGATTGATAATACGCAATCCTTTGGCCATTCCATATAAAGCATACAAATTTCCATAAAATTGTCCACGCCACCCATAAGGATCAGATGTATCTAACCAATGAACATCTGTATATATTAGTGCATTTGCAACTGCTGCGGAATCTGTATTGTACCCTAAATAAGCATACGAACCTATACCTGCACCTGTTTTGGCAATATTTACATACATCCATGGATATTGGTATCCAAATCCGCCATCAGACTGCTGAGAGGCAATTAGCCATAATGTCAATTCATCTTTTACGAATTGCGGAGTACTCATTCCCCAGCTGTTTTCTGCAGCTTCCAAAACTAATACAGGCCATTGAACAGCAGAATTATCGGAAGAAAAAGCATTGTTTGTATTAATATTATATCTCCAGCCTCCTCTTTGATCACCCGCATCGGCATCTGTTTGACTGTAAGCAATCATATCAATAGCATCAGTTATCAAATCGTAATAAGTTTGTCCTACGTATGTGCCAATTGCAATAGTATCGGCTTTTGCTGAAATTTGACTTCTGTGTGCACCTATTATTGCAAGAAAGCCAATACCGTTTGAATATGTATTGCCGCCCGCAAGATAAACACCGTACCCATCACCATCAGAATCCGGGTTCCCTGTCGGCTGAGTATCAATGGGCATTGTATATGTCTGTGATAAAATATAATTCAATCCGTTTCTTACATATTTTGCATAAACATCGTCAAAATAATTATTATTCGGTAAATGTCCATTCTCCTCAAATGAAAGGACTGCCATTCCTGTTGTAGCTATGTAATCTTCACCGGACCAAAATCCATCGGGGAATTGATTTAGATAAAGATATAATAAACCCTTTTCAATTGCAATGTTAATTTTTGTTTGTTGAGAGGCCGCTGCAAAAACTCTAATTAAGGATTCTTTTGTTCTTATTAAGCTGTCAGCATCAATTACCGTAAATTTTACAGTTTTAACCCCGGAATTAACATACTGATGATTTACACCAAAAAAGTGCATATCTGTAACTGCACCACTATCAGCAGTTCCGTCACCAAAATCAATAATATAATTATAAGGCGGGGTTCCACTATTTATATTACCCCATACGGTTATATCTTGATTGATTAATGCATTAGCATATTGCTGGCTTGCACTATAACTTGGCATGGTGCAAATATAAAACGGATTAATCTCACCATTTGCAATTGCAACAGCATCAATTTCATTCCACCCTGAAATAACCGGCGAATTTAATGCCAATCGAACTTCGGAGACGTTAAAGGATGTTAATGGAAATGTTACTTCAAAAACTCGTGCTGTATAAATTGGTATAGCATCCCCCTGCCAAACAATTTCCCAATTTCCTGTATTAGGATTTTTTATATAAACAGTATCAATTGTACCGCCATTAAAAGTTTCGTAAACAGCAATATTGCTAATTGGCATACCTCCAAAATGAAGTTCAAGGAATTCTCTTTGGTTATCGGCACTGCTTGCAGCCCATGCACTTCCGTTATCACCATACGCCGGATATACATTAGGAGGGCCTATTACCTGATTAGCCGAATATGATCCGCTTGAATATTCTGAACTAAATGCTATTATTGAATCACAATAGTGAATAGTGGTCAATTTTTCAGTATACTTTTTATTCTCCTTCTCCCACATTTGTTTTGGAGACTCTTTCGGTTCAACCTGATTAGGAATTTTAACAGTATAATCTCTTAACAAGTCTTGAGCTCTTTTTAGATAGCTATTATTTTGGGCCATTGTATTATTAAATAAAAATACAAGAATTAGAAAATAACTAAATCTGTAGCATTTAAAATTCATGTTCTCCCCTAATTATTAATTTATTTAATTATTTTAAGTTCTGCAATTTCTTCTAAAGCTAAGATAGTATAAGAAGTAACTAAAACAGGATTGTTTTCCCACCATCTTCCATTATCGTTTAACCAAAAGCCTTCGTTTTTTTGTAGTTTTAATAATTGATTGGAAAGATCGTTACGCCAATTATTTTTATTTCCATTTTTGTCAATAATAATATCTTGACCATAATTATTTAATGCCTTAGCCATAGTTTGATAATAATAATATAATCCCTGTTCACCAATACCCGGATTTTCAGTAACGGTATAATTATTTGTAATCCATTTAAAAGCAGCAACAACTCTTTCATCATTTTTACTTAATCCTGCAAAAATAAAACTTTTTAATCCTGCATACGACATTCCCCCGTATGAAAGTGTACCACCGGCTTTACTATCGCCCGGCCTATACATAAAACCACCATCATTCCCTGCATATTTTTGATCATTAGTTTTATAATTTTGGGTTCGTTCTAAAAATTTTAACGCTTTATGAAAGAAAAGTTTTCGCTTAGTTTTTAGTTCTTTTTCTCCTTTATTTGTTGGATTGTCAGATAATTCCACATCTCTTTGGAGGGCTTCAATTGTCCATTGAAGATTAGAAAGATCGGGGTCTTTATCTTTTTCTCCATAACTTACCCCTCCATAATAAATACTATCAACAGAATAACCTCCAATTTCATCAAGTTGAAGACTAATTAAAAATGATTTTGCATTATTTATTATTGTTTTATGTTCCAATAAATTTAAGTCTTCATAAGCCATTAAACAAATTGCCGTACTGTATGCTTTCATATCATCGGCATAAATACCACCGTCAGGTTTTACAAATTTACTTAAAAAATTAAACCCGCGTACAATAATCGAGTCTTCTATTCCAATATTAGGATGTGATCGTATAAAAGCAGATAACACAAGGGCAGTAATAGGAGGATAATGATTCCACGATCCATCAAGGTCTTGCTGGGCATATAACCACTTTAACCCTTTTACAACAGAATGTTCAATCTCTTTTTGCAAAGAGATATCAATCTTTTGAGCAAATAAATTGCAGGTAAATATTGTTAATAAAATTGTTAAAATAATTTTTTTTATCATAATTACCTCTATCTTTTAGATTTTTAGATCAACTGCAACAATTAGATTTCGCCCAACTGAATAAATTCCCGACCCATGTGTTTTATAGTATTCATCAAAAATATTTTCTAATTTCAAATAACAAAACAACCAATTACTAATAAAATACGAAAAACTTAGATTATTCGAAATAAACCCTTTTGTTCCATTCATTCCAATTCTAAAATCTTTTTTATCGCTTGCTGATAGTCGCGTTTGTTTATCCGACCATAATATATAATATTCTGCCGAATAATTATTTTCACAAAAACTTAAACTAAATTTACCATTTAAAGGAGGTATTCGTGAAAGTGGTTCATCAAGAGTTATACTTTGACCATATGTATAATTAATTTGGTTTTGTAAATTAATACAGTTTAGGAATACCGAAGATAAAAACCACTCAAAACCATAAATATAACCTTTTTCCATATTTTTGCGAACATAAACCGGATAACCTTCAATTGTATTTTGCCCAAGATATGAACCTAAAACAGGATTAATAAAATCGCTCACTCTATTATAATAATAGAATAATGAGGTGTTTAAATAAGTGTTTAGATATTTAACACCAATTTCGTACGAATCACAAAATTCGGCACTAATATTAGTATTTGGTGCATCAAAACGTGCACCGCTGCCGGAACCGGATTTGCCATAAGTGGAAATATCTTCCAAACTTGGAGTTCTGTAACCCTGCGAAAAATTTACTACTAAATTTAAATTGTTTTCTATAACTTTATATAAAACACCCGCATTAAAAGATAAATAATATTTTGACAAAATGAATTTGTAAAATGGTTCCCCAAGTTCTGCTGAAATTCTATTATAACTGAATCTACCCCCGAGTGAAAAAGTAAAACGAGAATAATTATAATAGTTTTGCAAAAATATACCCAAAATATTTGTTTCCGAACTATCGGCAAATTGCGGTTTTTGTACTTTACTAATACCGGTAAACAAATTAGTTGAATATCTTGTGCTATACACGTTATCGTTATAATAATCTATTCCTATTATACTGTTAAAATTATTCAACCATGTAAAAGCAACATTATTTGTAAAACCAAATGTATTTACAGCATCCAAATCGTTTGTTTGACTTGTTGGTGATTTAGTACCTATATTTTCCCTCCCCTCGTGATTTCTTAAATAAAATAATCTCGTTTTAATAGAACTTAGAAATGAATCACTAATATCAAAATTATAACTTAATATATAAGATTCCCTTAACTGGGGATTAAACAAATATTTAATATCATTTCCTGCCACATATCTATCCGTACGCGGAACGTCGAATGAACAGTTCTTTTGATAATTAAAATTCACTTTGTTTTGTAAATTAATTTGGTAGCCCGCTTTTAGAAATAGACTATATTCATTATAACCGGAAGGTTTTTGTATATTATCTCTACCACCTGAATTTACGTCTTTTATTTTTTTATACGACCCGCTAAATAATAATGAAACAGGATTAAAATTTCCACTTAAACTGATATTTTGATAAATACCATTATCACCCGTACTATATCTTGAATAAGATTCAATTTTATTTTTACTTAAGTTCGATTTTGTAATGATATTTACAACTCCTCCTAAAGCATCCGAACCATACATAACACTTCCCGGCCCGTTTATTACCTCTACATGCTCAATTATATGCGGATTAATTGTATTTAAATATTGATTTGGTCCATATCTAAAAATTGAATTATTAACTTTAATGCCGTCAATTAAAATTAATACTCTGTTACCTATCATACCTCTAATAATTGGTGATCCGCCTCCAAAATTTGTTTTTTGCATATAAACACTTGAATTTCCTAAAAACAAATCAGGGAGCATTGAAACCGATTGATTTTTGATTCCTTCTTCAGAAATTGTCATAACCGAGAAATTATCATTCATATTAAACATAAACATTGAGGATCCAAAGACAGATATTTGTTGAACTTGATATACTTTTGTTGAATCAGAGTCCTCATTGAAAAAATTATTATTTGGCAATATTATACTAGAACAAATAAAAAGGAATAAACCAAAGAATTTGATCTTAAAATTCACAAGTAATCTCCCCTTTAATAATTGTTCCGGCAGAAGGATAAAGCAATTTTTTTTCTCCCAGAATATATCCCTGCAAAAAATAATGTTTATTAAAAATATTGCTTGCGTAAATAGAAATTTTAAAAAACGAATATTTATAAGTTAAATTTGAATTAAAAAGAATACAGCTAGAAAGTGTATATTTGTTTTCGTCCTCCAAATATGTCCCGCCATTATAGTTTGCACCCACACTAATTTGCAGATTTTCATTAAACATATATGATAAGCCTATATTTCCAAAATAGGTTGGAATACCTTTCAAATAATTGCTTTTGTATTCTCCATTATCAAACCTCACTGAATTATATGTAAAATTCAAATATGTATTAAACTTATTAATTGATGTAATCAAATCTAATTCAATACCCTTGTGTATAGTATTTAACAAATTTTGATATCTATAACTTTTTAGATCAAAATCTATTTCGTCTTTGACCGTACTATAATATGCGGTAACAGAAAAACGATTTTTTATATTTTCAATAATGTTAAATAATTGAATTAACCCAATTTCATAATTATTAGAAAATTGCGGTTTCAATTCGGTATTATTAAAAGGAGCAACATCGTAAACAATTTTAGAATATCCTCCCCAATAAGGAACAAATATTACAAAGTTAAGCCTGCTCAAATCCGTAAGTTGGTTTACCGTAGGCGATTTAAATGACCGAGTATAATTAAAATAAATACTCCCAATATTATTATACTTATAATTTATTCCAAATTTTGGGCTGAAAGCATTTGATGAAATATTAAATGAAGTATCCGGTTTAGTACCATTTAACTTATCATTTATATAATCAAATCGAACTCCCAAATTAATATTTATTTGTTTAAATATTTGAAGTTCACTATTTAGATAAAGTGCCCCTTTGAACCTATTTCCCGAAGTATTTATAGTTTCTTCACTCCGTGAAAGCAGATTATTTACATAATCTGTTTTAAATCCACTAAACCAATTATAATATTTATTAGAAAATAAAGAATAATTTAATTCGCTTCCTATACTAAATTTTAAGTCGAGATTTTTAATATTATTAAAGCTGTTAACATTAAAACCAAATTCGTTAAATATAAACTCTCTTTCGTTTGTGTCACCAAAAAAAGTTGTATCAAATTGGCCTATAACCTGCATTGTTGGTAATTCAATTATGGGTGCAATGTTTATAAATGTTTCAATTTCTTTAGCCGTTTTATGTTTATACATAAGACCAAATGCAAATTCCGATTCATTTGATAAATAGTATTTATATTCAATATTTGTAAAAAAACGTTTTTCGTCTTTATTATCTTTATTGAAATATGGCAATATATTTATTCTGTCTTTTATAATTGCGGACTCGGTATTTGGTCCGGGCATATCGTATTTATTAATTTGGTTTATAGATAATAGTTTTATTTTAGAGTTTGAATTAATTTGATAATTTATTTTACCTCCAAAAGAAACATCGCGCCACGATGAATGATTCCTGTAACCGTCAATTTGCTCGTTAGAAAAATAAATTCCGAAATCTAATTTTTTATAATGATTATTAAGTATATACTTGCCTCGAAAAAATCCATTGTTTCCGGCACCGATAGATAAACTGTTAAAAATTGAGTCGTTAAACGATGGAATTACATTAATTACACCCCCAATTGAAAAATCACCATATAACGATGAAGAACCGCCCTTAATTATTTCAATTGAATTAATATTATTTATTGGCAATAAATTCCAGTTAATAATCCCATTTTCAACATCATTTACCAACATTCCGTCATATAATAGTGTAACATATTCCGACTCTCCTCCCCCATAAAAACCCCTTGTTGTTAAAACCGGAATTTTGCCTAATCCATCCATATTGCTAAAACTTAACCCCGAACTTTGATTTAAAGCCGAGACCAAATTATCGCCGCCAAAGTTTTTAATATCATTTGCGGAAATAATGTTTATCGAAGAAGTTCTATTAAGCAAATCATTCTCAAATCTATCAGCAGTTACAGTAATCTGATTTATATGATAAATCTTAGTTGAGTCTAAATAATTCTGCGCTTGTAAATTAGTAAAAAAACAAATAAAAATAGCAGCAGAGATTGTTTTCATAAATCACCTTCAATTAGTTGCCTTAATAATTAAATTAACCGATGTGTTTTTAGGTGGAATTATTTTCGAATTTGCAAAATATACTTCATCATTATTGCCATCTTTTAATGGATTGTCTATAATAGTAAAAGGATCGTTATAAGTAGTTATTAACGATCTGTTTTCATCAGCCATAAACCTGCCGTTAATAATTTTACTGCCAATAAAAACCCATTTTGTATGCTTCATTGAACAGCTGTCTTTTATATTAAATATTAAATCCTCTGCACTAAAACGAACTTGTTTTCCATCCTTTTCCCATTCGACATAAATTTCAACCAAATCAGCTTTTTCTTTGTTTTCTAAATATTCGTTAAGTTCAGTTGAATTTAAGCCCAATAATAAAAGTGAAACCTGCAAATAATAAGGAACTACATCCAAAACTAAAACCGATTCGTGAAGTTTACCAAAAGGGGCACAAGCAAAGACTTCAATTAAACCGGTATTAATATTTACCTTACCGGGTATTTGTATTTCTCTTTTTTCAGTGTTAATTAGTATTGTGGCTAACCGATATGTATTTTCTGAAATTTCCTGAAGATGCACACTCAAAGTATCAGAAATTTGAGAAAACATTGTTGAAATAAATAATTGTGATAATAAAATTATTAACTTCATTTATCACCTATCCATAAAAAATAATTTATTTATCTATAATAATAAACCAATTTTTAGATTTA
>JAZDHY010000071.1:0-33640 GCA_043805435.1 bacterium | reverse complement strand
ATACTGTTAATGATGGATGCTCGTATGCTTTTGCTTTCCATCCGTTCTTGAAAATTTGAGTTCATTAGTACCTCGGAATTTTATTTGTAATTTAATTAACTTTTCCTTCGGTATCAAATGAGACTAACTATAAATAATTTTATTTGCTTTATTTAATAATAATTTTTTGCTGAAATATTTTAAACCGCAGACATCCAAATGTTTGCGGTTTTTATTTAAAATATATATTTTTTAAAAGGCTTGCAGTTTACATTAACTTTCAATATTTTTTCCTTGTGAAATAAAGGATATAGTATGCTTATTATATTATTAAGCATAAAAATTAACCAAAAGATATCCTAAAAAAAACAACAAAATCTATTTGGAGAAGATATGAGTAGTAAAGACTTCAATCCCTTCGAGATGGCTCAAGTACAGTTTGACAAAGTAGCAGAAATACTCTCGTTGGACGAAGGGACGCGTGAATTATTAAGAAATCCATTAAGAGAGTATCATTTTAGTATTCCTGTTCGCATGGATGACGGTAAGGTAAAAGTATTTAACGGATTTAGAATTCAACATAATGATGCAAGAGGACCTGCAAAAGGTGGTATTAGATTCCATCCTCAAGAAACTGTGGATACCGTTAGAGCTTTATCGATGTGGATGACATGGAAATGTGCAGTTGTTGATATACCGTTAGGTGGTGGAAAAGGTGGAGTAGTATGTGATCCTCATAATTTAAGTATGCAAGAACAAGAAAAAATATGTCGTGGTTTTATACGTCAAATTGCAAATAGCGTTGGGCCATTACGTGATGTTCCGGCTCCTGATGTTATGACTAACGGACAACATATGTTATGGATGTTGGATGAATATGAAGTAATACACGGTGCAAAATATCCCGGCTTTATTACCGGTAAACCAGTCGGAATGGGTGGTTCACTTGGAAGAACAGAAGCTACAGGTTATGGTGTGGTTTATACATTACGCGAAGCAATTCGTGAAATGGGTTTAAAAATTGAAGATACAACAGCAAGTGTTCAGGGATTTGGCAATGTTGCTCAATATGCAATAAAGTTATATACCGAATTAGGCGGCAAAGTTGTTGCAGTTTCTTGCTGGGATCAAAAAGATCAATTATCATATACTTACAGAAAATTATCGGGTGCTAAATTAGACGAATTAATGTCAATTACTGATAAATTTGGTGGTATTGATAAAAACAAAGCAAAAGAATTAAATTATGAAGTTCTGGAAGCCGGTGCATGGCTTGAACAAGATGTAGATATATTAATTCCTGCCGCAATTGAAAATCAAATACGTGAAGATAATGTTAATAAAATTGCTCCACGCGTTAAAATAATTGCTGAAGGAGCTAACGGCCCAACACGTCCGGAAGCTGACAAAGTTTTATTTGAAAGAGGGATTTTTGTAATTCCGGACTTTTTAGCAAATGCCGGCGGTGTTACTTGCAGTTATTTTGAACAAGTACAATGTAATATGAACTATTTCTGGGAAAAAGAAGAAGTTCTTACTAAATTAGATACAAAAATGACTAAAGCTTATTTAGCAGTTAGCGAATTGGCAAGAAAACGTGGTTTGTTTATGCGCGATGCTGCTTATATCATTTCAATCAGCAGAGTTGCTCAAGCATGTAAAGAAAGAGGCTGGGTATAAAACTGATTATCTATTTATTTAATAGAGTATTTTAATATTACCGGTTATATTATTTTCTTGTTTTATTTTGATAAATTATAGATATTAAAATAAGAGTTTTAGATATAACCGGTATTTTTATTTTAAAGAATTCATTTTACATATCATAGTAGCTTAAGGAGCTTTTAATGGTTGTTAGTAATCAAAATCTAGATGATATTATTCATGATTTGCAAGAAAGAGCAAAAGAATTAAATTGTTTATTTAATGTTGAAGAAATATTAAATAAAAATGAAATATCTGTTGATGAAGCATTTAAACAATTAGTGCAAGTTTTATTGACCGGCTGGCAATATCCTGCAATGACCGAATCGATGATATTTTATGAAGATAAAATTTATGCTAGTAGTGATTTTAAAGAAACTCCTTGGGTTATTTCTAGTGATATACAGGTTCAGGATAAAATTATCGGGTCAATTAACGTTTATTATACTATTGAGATGCCCCATGCTGATGAAGGCCCATTCAATAAAGATGAACGAAAATTAATTGATACTATTGCGCAGCGTGTTGGTCATTTTATTTTGCATAATAAATTAAAATCCGTGTTTAGGGATTTGGATTCGGTAAAAAATCGTTCTGTAAATGAATTGCGGTCAGAGTGGCGGATAATATTAGATATGTTAAGAAAAACAGATCCAACATTATTTAAAAGTATTTTACGTAAATTATTACTTCAACTTTGTTGGAGTGGTATTGAAGAAGCTGAAGAATTAATGAAAATGACCAGCAGCCAGGTTACTTCCAAAGATGGTTCTTCTTCAGATGACAATAAACCTCTAAAAAAAACACCTATTAATAGTAAAGAATATATTGAAACCGTATTAAAACTTACAAATTCTTATCTTAGTGATTCCGAAATAATGAATAAAATTCAAAAATGGATTCAGGAAGATAAAAGCAGTGCCTTAGTAAAAGCTGTAGAAAGTTTGGATTCATCATTGACCGAAATAGGGGATGCATTACGAAAATATTACCATTTAACTTCTGAAAAAATTGAACTATCGGCTTCTGCAGATAAAGGATTAAGAGTATCACTTTTACGTAGGTTTTTTACTGAACAATTAACGTATATTAGCATAGCACAAGAATTTGTAAATTTGACTGATTTTTATGAATTGATTGATAGAATTATTTTTCCGCCAAAAAGTCATGGTAAACTTGGCGGTAAAAGTGCCGGCTTGTTTTTGGCTGCACATATAGTAAAAAAACAAGCCATTGATATGGGGCTGCTTGGTAATATTAAAACCCCTAAAACTTGGTATATTACAAGTGATGGAATGATTTATTTTATTCAGTATAATAATTTAGAAGAAGTTATTGAACAGAAATATAAAGAAATTGATGAAGTAAGAATCGAATACCCCCACATTGTTCAAGTATTTAAGAATTCGGAATTCCCACCTGAAATAGTCAAAGGATTATCTGTAGCATTGGATGATTTTGGTGATAGACCAATTGTAGTAAGAAGTTCGAGTTTATTAGAAGATCAAATTGGTGCAGCATTTTCCGGCAAGTATAAATCATTATTTTTAGCCAACAGAGGGACAAAACAGGAAAAACTAATAGCTTTAATGGATGCAATTGCAGAAGTATATTCCTCGGTATTCAGTCCGGACCCTATTGAATACAGAACAGAAAGACATCTTATTGATTTTGACGAAGAGATGGGAATAATGATTCAAGAAGTTGTTGGAAAAGAAGTAGGTAAATATTATTTCCCGTCTTTTGCGGGAGTTGCATTTAGTAATAACGAATTTAGATGGTCTCCAAGAATTAGACGTGAAGACGGCTTAGTAAGATTAGTGCCGGGTTTAGGAACAAGAGCTGTTGATAGAGTTAGCGATGATTTTCCGATTTTATTAGCACCGGGACAACCAAACTTAATTGTTAATGTATCGTTAGAAGAAAAAATCCGATATTCACCATCAAAAATTGATGTTATAAATCTTGAGACCAATGAATTTGAAACAAAGGATATGATGTCTTTATTGAGGGAGGTTGGTGATAAATACCCATCAATACATAGATTGGTTTCAGTAGTGGAAGGAAACAATATCCGTAATCCTATAGGTTTTGAAATAGACTTTGAGGCTGATAATTTAGTAGTTACTTTTGAAAATTTAATTTCCAACACAAGTTTTGTTAAAAAGATATATGAATTGCTAAAAATTTTGGAAGCAAAAACCGAATCACCTGTTGATATAGAATTTGCTTGTGACGGTACAGATTTTTATCTTTTACAATGCCGACCACAGAGTTACAGCAGTGATATTGTGCCCAGCCCAATTCCAAAGGATATTCCCGAAGACAAAATTTTATTTAATGCCGATAAATATATATCCAATGGAAGAGTGAAAGATATAACTCATATAGTATATGTTGACCCCGCAAAATATTATAATTTGCCTGATAGAGCAGATTTGTTGGCAGTTGGAAGAGCAGTAAGTAAATTGAATAAATTATTACCCAAAAGACAGTTTATTTTAATGGGTCCCGGAAGATGGGGAAGTAGAGGAGATATTAAGTTAGGTGTGAATATCACTTATTCGGATATTAATAATACGGCAGTATTAATTGAAATTGCTAAAAAAAAGGGAAATTATGTTCCTGATTTATCTTTTGGAACGCATTTCTTTCAAGATTTAGTTGAAGCTTCAATTAGATATTTGCCTCTATATCCGGATGATCCGGGAATCATTTTTAACGAAAAATTCTTTACCGAATGTGAAAATCATTTAGTTGATATTTTGCCCGAATATTACTTTTTAAAAGATACAATTAGAGTAATTGATGTACCAAGCTCTACCGACGGGATGATCCTTAAAATACTTATGAATGCAGAAATAGATGAAGCCGTTGGTATATTAATGAACCCTTCAAAGGGAATTACTCAATTTGAAGAATACACAGAAATAATTGAAAAGCATTCCACCGACCACTGGAAATGGCGCTATAAAATGGCTGAAAGAATTGCTCGAAGGATTGATGCGGAAATATTTGGTGTTAAAGGTTTTTATATTTTTGGAAGTACAAAAAATGCTTCTGCAGGTCCTTCAAGTGATATCGATTTATTAATTCATGTTGAAAAAAATGAAAAGAAGATAACAAATTTAAAATATTGGTTAGACGGGTGGAGTTATTCGTTAAGTGAAATGAATTATCTCCGTACCGGATTCAAAACAGATGGATTGTTAGATATTCATTTTGTAACTGATGAGGATATTAAAAATAAAACAAGCTGGGCAATAAAAATTGGTGCATCAACCGATGCGGCTCGTTCATTATTTGTAGGGATTGGGGGAGATAATGAACAGGATTAAAAATAAAACCAATTGTTTTATGTTCTCTTTTAGCACAATATTGTTTTAAGATTATGATTTCGATAATAAATTATGAAAATTCCTATTCAACTGAAATAGTTGAAATGCTTATTGAATTTAATTTAGAGTATAAACTGCTTACAGATGAAGTTTTGATTTGTAAAGCGGACACAATTATATTGCCCGATTGTTCTGATATAAAACGAGCCATGCGAAAAATGCAGTTACTTAATATAAGTAATGTACTAAAAATTGTTAATAAAAAAATTATTGGAATAAACAACGGTATGTTTTTAATGTGCTCCGGTTTTTTTGATTCGGGCATTTCCGGATTGGGGTTTTTCCATTCGGATGTATATAATTATGAAAAAGATGTTGAAACTGAATTAACGCAAAATACTATTGTAAATACCAAACATAGCTGTAATAATATAGATTTATCTAATTTTGATTTTAACTATAAAAGTAAACACTATATTTTGTCAAATGATAATACGTGTATCCAATCGAAAATTGAAGGTAAAAATATCTCAATTATTGATAAAACAGGGCAATATATTGGTGTAAATTTAAATTTAAAGGCTATAAGAGAAAAAGACAAAGCACTACTAAGGATGTTATTGAGGTAAAATGAGCAAGCCACTGAAATGTTCGGCAGCTTGCTAAAATCCTATTTAATTAATTCAATAGAATTTGTATTAAGAGTAAAGTCTTTACGGGTTGCGGTCATCGGTTTTGGAACACTTGCCTGCATTAAAATATTTATTTCAAGTTTTGTGTTTGTATTAGATTTTTGCAGCAAACCTCTATCTAAATTAAATAAAATTGCTCCACTACCTGAAATCTTCGGGTCTCCAAAACTATAATTAACACCCCTGTCTGTCATTTTGTTTTTACCTTTCCAAGTAACCTGCAAATCCAAACTAATTTTGGCAATTAATTCATCATTAATTTTTTCAAAGTTTTTTACTTTATAAACAGTACTATTTTCAATTGTATATACCATTATTGAAGAAGGATACTTAAATACCCATGATGAATCGACATTTATTTTAGTTGTCGGTATTCTTCTAAAAAACTGTTGAACTAAAGGTTTGATTGCACCTTCATTTAAGTTGGCTGCAAATTGTTGTTTTTCTTGAACAGAAATTGAATCACCGGCACCTTGAAGTTTAATAATGTTATCAACAATTTTATTTGTTCTGCTAACTTCAACTACTTCACCAATATTATTTACTCTAATCCTAAAAGGTATCTTGTACATGGCTTCATATTCAACAAAATTCTTTTTGTCTTCCTCTTTAATTTCATTACCCGATTTATAGCTGAATTTTTTACCATTTGCAGTTGCATCAACTTTTATATCTCTTATGGTAACATTAAATTCAGCAATTTTATCGGCATCAACATCAACAATGTCAAAATCAAATACATATTCAACGGTCTGATTTAGTTCGGTTGACATTGTTGTGTCAGTTTTTAAAGTTTGACCCGTAGCTGCAACGGTAGTCATTTTATAAGAAAACTTATCGCCCCTTTTAAATTTGTATTGAATGGATACTGATTCTTTACCAATATTTACAACATCGGCTTTTTGATTGTTCGTTTTATTGCTTTCATTTTTCCCGCAGGAAACAAACAATACTACAACAAACAATATTAATATTTTTTTCATTTTATTTACTCACATTTCTAATATAAAAGATATTTACTTCGTACACTTAAAAAGTTATTTAATTCTTGCGTCCAGCTCTGAAATATAGATTCCGGAGTTTTATTTTCATTTATTGAATTTCTTAAAAATTTGCTGCCATATAATCTTTCTATTGAACTGCGAAATTCAAAATTGTCTGGATATAATTTGTGTATCTCAAAAATAATAATAATTCCTAATTTAACTGGATCAAAATTATCAATAATATTTACACTAAGTTCAATGCCATTGCACTTTTGATCTTTATACTTTGGGTTTGATACCATATTTGGTATTTCAAAAGGAGTGTATTCAACAGGTGAAAAACTAATACCGGGTATTTTGTATTTAATTAATTCGGTTATCAGCTGATTTGAATTTATATAAGGAGCCCCAAAGGTAAGAAACGGTTTTTGTGTACCTCGTCCTTCTGAAATATTTGTTCCTTCCAATAAACATAATCCGGGATAAACCATAGCCGCATCAAGATTAATCATATTTGGAGAAGGATTTATCCATTTTAAACCTGTTTGATTATATAAATGCTCTCTTTTCCAGTTTTTAATTTTAATAACGGTTAAATTGGCGTGCAAATTGTTTTCCAAATAATGCTGCTCATTAAATAAAATTGCAAGTTCACCAACAGTCATTCCATGCATAATTGGAATAGGAGCAATGCCGACAAAAGATTTAAATTCCTCTTCTCTTATGTTGCCGCTTACTTTAATTCCGCCTATTGGATTTGGTCTATCTAAAATAATAACCGGTACATTGTTTTCGGCAGCAGCTTCAAGAGTATAGTACATTGTTGAAATGAAAGTATAAAAACGAGCACCAATATCTTGAATGTCAAATATTAATACATCAACTCCTTTAAGCATCTCTTTGGTTGGTTTTCTAATTTTACCATATAACGAATAAACCGGTATGCCTGTTTTAGAATCCTTGCCATCTGTTATTGTAAGTCCATCAGGGGCATCCCCGCGGATACCATGTTCCGGTCCAAAAAGTGCAACAATATTTATATCATCAATATTAAATAACAAATCAACTAAATGAGTTCCATTACTTAAAACAGCAGTATGATTTGTAACAATTCCTATTCCTTTTCCTTTAATTAAATTTAAGCTGTCCGAAATAAGAATGTCGGCACCACAAATTACCTTATTGATTGGTTTAGAATTGTAGTTTTGTTTACAATTTACCGAAATAATTAAAGTAAATAAAAGCAAAGCTGTAAATCGAATCATATTAAACCTATATTTTGTTGATAATCAAAGACCACGCGGCTAAAGTAAGTCCATCCCAAATAATATTTCCATCAATCATATCTTGTATTTCTTTTTTACTAAAAAAATCTGTCTCAAAATCTTCTGTTTCATCTTTTGGAAGGGGAGAATGAATTAAATTTGAGGCTAAAAACAAAGTGCAAATTTCATCAGCGGCACCTGTATATGGAGAGAATTCACCAATTTTTATAAGTTTTGAAGTTGTATAACCGGATTCTTCACGTAATTCTTTAATTGCATTTTCTTCAATTGTAAGTCCCTCTTCAACCGCACCGCACGGAAATTCCCAGCTCTCTTTATTATTTAAATATCTAAATTGTTTTGTAAGAAGAATCTTGTTTTCGGGTGAAAGGGGAATAACCATTGATGAGCCTAAAGTATGAACATAATGATATTCTCCTTTAAATTTTTTATCAATAATAAAATTATCAACATTGTATGACCAATGGTCGTTTTTTATTATTGTTCTTTCAGAAATTTTTTCCCATTTTTTTAACAAACTAAAACCCGGTTAATTCCAAAAGTTCTTTTCTGCTAAAAAAATGAGATATTTCTTTATTAGCATTTTCGTCTGAATCTGAACCATGAACTGTGTTTTCTTGCATACTTTTTGCAAAAAGTTTACGAATTGTTCCTTCATCCGCTTTATTTGGATCAGTTGCTCCAATAAGTTTTCTAAAATCTTCAACAGCATTTTCCTTTTCAAGCACTATTGGAATGCATGTTCCGGAAGTCATATATTTAACTAAATCGTTAAAAAAAGGACGTTCTTTATGTACTTCATAAAAACCACTTGCAGAATCGATTGTAAGTTTAACGGATTTTAATGCAATTAATTTAAAACCCGATTCAGTTATTTTGGTAATTACTTTTCCAACATGATTATTAATTAAACAATCCGGTTTTAAAATAGCTAATGTTCTATTATTCAAAATGTCCTCAATTATAATTAATCAATTGCTTTTTTTAATGTAATACCAATTTCAGCAGGGGATTCAATAACGTGAATACCGCATGTTTGCATAAAATCCATTTTTTCTTTTGCAGTACCTTTGCCACCGGAAATAATTGCTCCTGCATGGCCCATTCTGCGTCCCGGAGGAGCAGTTTGGCCTGCAATAAATCCAACTACCGGTTTTTTGACGTTATATTTAATAAACTCTGCGGCTTCTTCTTCAGCAGAACCACCTATTTCACCAATCATTACGATACCATCGGTATCCATATCTTCGTTAAAAAGTTTTATAATATCAATAAATCTGGAACCGATAATAGGATCACCGCCAATTCCAACACAAGTTGATTGACCAATTCCTAAATCGGAAAGTTGTTTTACGGCTTCATAAGTTAAAGTCCCGCTGCGCGATACAACACCAATATGCCCTTGTTGGTGAATAAAGCCCGGCATGATACCAATTTTTGCTTTCCCCGGTGAAATTACCCCCGGGCAATTTGGGCCAATTAGCCTAATAGGTTTGTTTTTAATAAAATTATACACATTAACCATATCGTTTGCAGGAATACCTTCGGTAATGCATACAATTAATTTTATACCTGCTTGTGCCGATTCCATTATTGCGTCAGCCGCAAAAGCAGGAGGAACAAAAATAGTTGCTGCATCGGCCTGTGTATATTTAACTGCTTCTTTAACAGTGTTAAAAACAGGTGTATTTTCATGAAAAGAACCACCTTTACCCGGCGTAACACCGGCAACAACATTAGTTCCATATTCAATCATCTGTTTTGTATGAAAGGAACCTTCACCACCTGTAATGCCTTGTATTAAAACACGTGTGTTTTCGTTAAGAAGAATACTCATCTTATCTCCAAATAAATTTGTATTTATTTTATTTTAATAAACACTCTATTTGAGTGCTTAAATTGAAAATATTTGATTCATCAAATTGTTTAGATAAAATCTGTGCACCAATAGGTAGACCTTGTGAATTAAAACCAATTGGTATATTTAGCCCGGGTATTCCAGCTAAATTTGCAGAAGTAGTATAAACATCACTTAAATACATTTGGAGAGGGTCAGTCGATTTTTCTCCAATTTTAAATGCTGTTGTAGGAGTAGTAGGAGTTAAAATAATATCAATATTTTCAAATACTTTATCGAAATCTTTTTTTATTAAATTTCTTACTTTTTGTGCTTTTTTATAATATGCATCATAATAGCCGGTTGAAAGAACAAACGTACCAAGCATAATTCTTCGTTTAACTTCTTGACCAAATCCTTCACTTCTAGAATTAATATACTGATCCAATAAGTTAGACGATTCTTTTGATCGATAACCATATCTAACTCCATCAAATCTTGCTAAATTTGACGAAGCTTCTGCAGTTGTAAGTATATAATAAGCAGCTATACTGTATTCAGTATGTGGTAAACTAACTTCAAATATTTCATGCCCTGCAGATTTCAAAAGGTAAATTACTTTTTTAATTGCAATTTCAATTTCAGGTTCTAATCCTTTTTTGTAATACTCTACAGGAATTCCGATTTTATATTTTTTGTCCTTTGCATTTGAATAATTTAAAATTTCTGTTTTTACAGAAGTCGAATCATTAGGATCAAATCCGGCTATTTCTGAAAGTAAAAGTGCGGAATCGATTGTATTTTTTGTAAAGCAGCCAATTGAATCGAATGATGAGGCAAATGCGGTAAGACCAAAGCGTGAAACCAAACCATAAGAAGGTTTTATTCCAAAAACACCACAAAAAGATGCAGGTTGTCTAATTGATCCGCCTGTATCAGAACCCAAAGCGACATCACATAGATTGGCAGCAACCGCAACAGCAGAACCACCGCTGGAACCACCTGAAACACATCGATTGTTATATGGATTTAATACAGGACCAAAGCAAGAGTTTTCATTTGAAGAACCCATTGCAAATTCATCGCAATTTGTTCTTCCTATAAATAAAACATCACTTTCCTTAAGCTTTTTTATAACTGTTGCATCATAAATGGCTGTGTAATTATTAAGTATTTTTGAAGAACAAGTGTTTTTTAGGTTCTTTTGCAAAATATTATCTTTAACAGCAACTACCATCCCGGCTAGCTTGCCGCCGGAACCATTATCTATTTTTTTTTGAATAAGCAAAGCTTCATCCAAAATATTTGGATTTACAAAATTAAAAGCATTTAAATTAAAATTAACCTCTATTTGATTTAAAAAATATTGTACATTTTCTAAAAGAGAAAGTTTTTTATTCTTTAACAGCTCAAATTTTTCGGAATAATTATTATACATCAAAATTAAATTCTCCGGTTAAAACCTAACTTTTCTTCTGGTTAGTGTCAGAATCCGTAGATTTTATTTCTTCTTCTACATCACGCATTGCTTTTTTAAATTCTTTTAATCCTTTACCAATACCTTGTGCTAATTCGGGAATTTTTTTAGCTCCAAATAAAAGAATTATTGCAATAATTATTAAAATTAGTTCTGTAGTGCCTATATTAAACATATAATACTCCTATTAATTTAAAATACTTGTAACAATTGATCTAAAAATCTCTTGTCCGTCAATATTATTGAATAAAGGGTCACAACACCTTTCAGGATGCGGCATCATTCCTAAAATATTTCCCTTTTTATTAATTATACCGGCAATATTTAAAATAGATCCGTTAGGATTAGATTCCGCTGAAATTATACCCTCGGACGAACAATATTGAAAAAGAATTTGATTATTAGTTTCTAAATCGGTAATAGTTTCCGAATCGGCAAAATAATTGCCATCGCCATGTGCAATTGGAACTTTAATTATATTGTTAGTAAAAGAATTAGTAAAAATTGATGTAGTATTGTTTACTTTTAAATAAATATCTTTACAAATAAATTTAAGAGACTTGTTTTGTATTAAAACGCCCGGTAAAAGTTCCGATTCTAATAAAATTTGAAATCCATTACAAATGCCAATAATAATTCCGCCTCTTTGTCCAAATTCAATAACTTCTTGCATGATGGGCGATAGGCTAGCAATAGCACCTGTTCTGAGGTAATCGCCATAAGAAAAACCTCCCGGAAGCACAATAACATCACAATTTTTAAGGTCTTTATCTTTATGCCACAAAAATTCAACATCATAACCTAATACTTTTTTTAAACTATAATATGCGTCATGGTCGCAATTAGAACCGGGAAATACGACTACACCAAATTTTGGGTTCATTGTACTTTTTCCAGCGTATATTCATAATCTTCCATAATTAAATTAGCTAAAAGTTTTTTACAATACTCTTCAATTTCATTTTTAGCTATTTCGTAATCATCGGTATTAATAATAAATTGAATATATTTTCCAATTCGCGTATTGGAAACATTATTAAAACCCAATAACTTTGCACCCTGTTCAACTGCTTTACCTTGAGGATCAAGAATTGTAGGTCTTCTTTTAACTATTACTGTTACCTGATACAATTTTTACTCGCTTTTATGTTGAAAACTATTTAATAAAAAATTATATAAACTTCTAAAAATACCAAATAAAACTAACGAAATAAATATATAAAAAAGAATCTTGCCATTAGTTGCTACAAGAAGAATTAATCCTGCAATTAAAACACCAAGGTAAATAAGTTTATCTCTTAAACTTTTGTTTTTAAGATTTGGAAGGGTTTCGTATTTTACATTGCTTACCATTAAAAATGATAATAATAGAATTAAAGGAATAATAAGGTTGTGGTATGGTGTTTGGATTTCTCCGTTTCTAGAAAAACTTATAATAAAAGTTGAAAGAGTGATAGCTTGAACCGGTATTGGAAGTCCTTTAAAATCGTGTTTTGTCTCAAGATCTTCTAGTTGAACATTAAATCTTGCCAGCCTAAATGCACCAAAAACAAGAATAAATGAACTTAATACAATCCCTAAAAAATCATAGTGGAATAAATAACTTTTGTAAATTAAAAAAGAAGGTGCTGCACCAAAACTTACAACATCGGATAATGAATCTAATTCAACCCCAAATTTACTAGAGGTTTTAAAGAATCGTGCAACCATTCCATCAAGTGCATCAAAAATTGATGCAATAATAATAAAAATTGCAGCAACCTTAAATGAACCCATCGATGCATAAACAATTGAAAAAAAACCGCAAATAATGTTCATTGCAGTAAAGGAATTAGGAATAACAGCTTTAGAAAAAGTAAATTGTTTCATTTTATAAACTCAAATAATATTGTCTCACCGGCAAAAACATTATCACCAACCTTAACCTTAAGTTTACACTTAGCTGGTACTATTACATCAACACGACTTCCAAATTTAATCATGCCAAACCTTTCTCCTGCTTTAACATCTTGA
This sequence comes from bacterium, assembly GCA_043805435.1. Taxonomy (GTDB): domain Bacteria; phylum Bacteroidota; class Ignavibacteria; order Ignavibacteriales; family Melioribacteraceae; genus JAEXOD01. The sequence goes on along the minus strand of JAZDHY010000071.1, from coordinate 20,328 downwards.
TCTTGTTTTAAATCCGTAATTATTCTTCGGGCAACAGTACCGGCAACTTGAGTAAATAAAACTTTACCGTATAAACCGTTGATGCCAATCATGGATCTTTCATTTCTTTGGTCAGCTTTATCGTGATATGCAACTAAATATTCACCTTTGATATACTTTAAAAAAGCAATTTTACCGGAAATTGGAATTCTGTTAACGTGTACGTTTAATGGGGACATAAAAATAGACAATTGAACCGATTCTTCTTTTATAAAATCATTAGGAATTATTTTTTTGATAATTAACACTTTTCCATCAGCTGGAGAAATAATTAAATTATCCTCTGTGGGTGTCGTTCTATCAGGGTCACGAAAGAAATTTAACGAAAATCCTAATAAAAATATACCTAAACTAAATAATATGTATTTAAAATATGTATTACTTACAAAAATTGCTATTATAAAAAGAATAAAAACAACAATGGCAATAATTCCAAGAGTGCTATAACCGTATTTTGTCATCATTTTAACCAAATTAAATAAAAATGAATAAATCTACCACTAATTTAATATTTTTTTTATTGAATTTCTTTGTGAAAAAAAAAATGTTAAATTTATAGTTTAAATATTTAAAAATAAATTCAAAGATACAATTTAAAGTTAAAATTTCATAGATTTAAATTATTTGGAGGTTAGAATGAAAGGAAACATGAATGGAATGATGAAACAAATTCAAAAATTACAAGCGGATATGGAACGAGTTCAAAGTGAATTAGGAAATAAAACTGTATCGGCAGAAAGCGGCGGTGGAATGGTACGTGCGGTTGCAAATGGTAAAAAAGAAATTGTTTCAATTAATGTTGAAAGCGAAGTAATAAATTCAGGCGATAAAGAAATGTTGGAAGATTTAATTGTTGCAGCTGTTAACAAAGCCCTAGAAGCAGCCGGAAAGATGGCTGAAGATGAGTTGGGTAATGTTACAAAGGGTGTTATTCCTCCAGGTTTTAATATTCCGGGCTTTTAACATTGATTATTGCAGAACCTTTGCAAGTTGCAATTGAGGAGTTAAGTAAACTTCCCAGTATAGGAAAAAAAACGGCTCAGAGATTAGCTTTGTATTTGCTTAAAAACGATAAAACCTATACTAAAAGTTTAACAGATGCTTTAATTTCGCTTAAAGAAAATGTTAAATTATGCAGTATATGCTTTAATTTATCAACTGATGATTATTGCGATATTTGTAAAAGCACAAAAAGAGATAAAGGAATTATTTGTGTTGTGGAAGAAATTAGTGATGTTATTGCAATTGAAAAAACTAACGAATTTAATGGACTTTATCATGTTTTAGGCGGTGTCCTTTCGCCACTAAACGGTGTAAGTACAGAGCAGATAAGAATTAAAGAACTTTTAATACGTCTTCATGACGTTAATATTAGAGAGATTATTCTTGCACTTAATCCGGATACGGAAGGCGAAGCAACATCATTATTTTTAGCTAAAACTTTACATCCTTTAAATTTACGTGTTACTCGATTAGCCAGAGGTCTTCCTATGGGAAGTGATTTGGAATTTGCAGATGAAGCTACAATTGGAAGAGCTGTTCTTAATAGAATAGAAATATGAAAAACGAAAATTTATGGTATCAGGATTGGTTTGCCTCAGATTTATATTTGCAGGTATACAAACATCGAGATTATAAAGAAGCAGAAAGTTTTTTATTATTTATGTTAAAAGAATTAAATTTGGCTAAAAATTTTACTATCTTGGATGCTGCATGTGGTGCAGGCAGGCATTGTAATTTTTTAAGTAATATGGGTTATAATGCTGTTGGGTTTGATTTAAGCAAAACTTTACTAAAAATTGCTTGTTAAAATTCTAAAACAAAGAATTTTGTAAATTCAGATATCAGGAGTGTCTTTTTTAAACAAAAATTTGATGTTATCTTAAATTTATTTACTTCTTTTGGTTACTTTGAAAATGATGAAGAAAATTTTGCATTTTTTGCAAATGCAAAATTGTTTTTGAAAAAAGACGGATATATTATCTTTGACTATTTTAATAGTAATTTTTTATTGTTAAATTTAAATCCTTTTAGCGAAAGAATTCAAGATAACTTAAATATTAAGGAACATAGATACATTTTTGATAGTAGAATTATTAAAGAGATTACCATAACTAATTCCAGTAATCAGATGTATAAATTTGTCGAATCGGTAAAAATTTATTCGTTTAATGAATTATTGGTTTTGTTTACTAAATTAGGTTATAAAATTGTTAGTAAATATGGTGGTTATAACGGTGAAGAATTTGATACAAATTTTTCCAAACGACTAATATTAGTGCTTAAGCATGCATAAAAATATTTTATTATCTGTTTTATTGGCCGTAACAATTTTGGGCTGTGATATTTTAACAACTAGAGAACCAGAAAAGCCGGAATTAGCCAGAACAACACTTTTTCCTGCAACAACTCCGCAAATTTTGTTTAATAATTTAGTTGAATCTTTATCACAAAAAGTAACAGAAAATTACTTAAGTTGTATTGCAGATTCTTCATTATCTTCAACAATATATAAATTTTTTCCTGCTTCGGGTGCCGTAAATAAATATTCTGTTTTATCGGAGTGGGTAAAAGATTCGGAGAGAAGGTATTTTAACAATCTAAAAACTGCAGTTATTGAAAATCAACCCATAACTTTAACTTTGTTAAATGAAAATAGTAATATGCAAGGCGACAGCGCAATTTATCAATTTGATTACATTATTACTTTACGGTTAACAGGTACTAATCAAGAAATTTTTAAGGGAAATGCCCAGTTTAAAATTCGAATTGATAGAAATAATACTTGGGTTATTGCAGAATGGACAGATATTAGTATTCAGGGATATTCGAGTTGGAGTGAATTAAAAGGGAGGTATTATCTTTAAGATTTATTATATTGCTGCTGTATTGGTAATATTAATAGTGGGATGCGCAAATCCTTTTGCCCCTGCTTTAGATGAAAAACAAACCGATAATAATACAATTATCAGCAATAGGGATAATATTCAAGGTGTATTTCAAAATCTACAGTATGCTTATACTTTCAAAGATAGTACTATCTATGGTGAATTGTTACCATCGGATTTTTTATTTACTTATCGAGATTATGATAGAGGTATTGATGTTTCGTGGGGAAGAGATGAGGAGTTGAGAGTTACAAGCGGATTATTTCAGAATGCTCAGAGATTAGACCTAATATGGAATAATATTATTTCTGCAACTTCTGATTCAACAAATATTGTTAGAAGTTTTAATTTAACTATTACATTTAATCCTACTGATATTATTTTTATTGAAGGTAGAGTGAATTTATCCTTAAAAAAGGATATAAATAATAAATGGCAAATTTATAAATGGCTAGATGAATCGAATTATTAAAAATATATGATTAGTTTATACTTTTCTGAAGCTTACAAATCTTTAAAAAGAGAAAAAGGTGCTTCTCTTATTACTGTTTTTGCTATAGTAATATCAATTTTTATCTGTACTATGTCTATTGTGTCTATTTTTTTATCAACAGAGTTTAACAAGTCATTAATCGAAAAATTTACTGTAAGTTTATTCTTAAATGATGGTATTCCACAGGAAAATAAAACGGCTATTAAAAATTTTCTTGAAAATAAAAAATGGATTAATAAAATAAATTTTATTGACAAAGAAAAAGCCAAACAAATTTTTATTAAAGAAACGGGAGAAGATTTTGGTGAGTTACTGGAAATAAACCCTTTACCGGAATCGTTTCAAATAACTTTAAATTCGCAAAGATTATCAATTAAAGATTTTGACGTTAAAATTAAGGAATTAAATAAAATAAATGGAATTAATGACATTATTTATGATTATGAATTTATTTTAAAATTATTTAAATTTATCTCTTCAATTCAAATTTTTCTTTTTATATTTAGTTTTTTTACGGTTTTTTTGTCATTATATTTAATTTATTCTACAAATAGGCTAATTTATAAATCAAGAGTTGAAATTTATAACATTATGAAGCTTGTTGGAGCACGGTTAATTTCGATTAAAATGCCAATATACCTAAATGGAAGCATATTAAGTATGATCTCGATCACAATTTGTCTTATTATTGTTAATTTTTTATTATTAGGGTTGACTAATTTGTTTAACATTGTTAATTTTACACGAATAATTATTATTATTAATGTAGTAATTCCAATATTAGGACTCTCCTTTGGTATTTTGGGAGGTGTTTTTTCGACAAAAAATATAAATTTGAACATCGAAAGGGTATAGAGCCCTATAATTTTTAACTTAACTTAAGGTATGAAACTTGAAAGTAAAATCATTTATATTGTTTTTTATGTTTTTGTTTATTATAAAAATAAACGCACAAACAACAGACTATGAATTAGGTTCTGCCCCGCAATCTCAATATAGACAACCGGGTGGATATTTCGATTACTCTGATCCTCGAACAATGAATATAAAAGTTGCAGTCTGGGGATATGTGAAGTATCCGGGTAAATATATTGTTCCTGTTCAAACTACTCCAAGCGATTTATTGTCGTTGGCCGGTGGACCAACTACTGATGCAGAGCTTGAAGATTTACGACTTTATAGATTGGATTCCGATTCTTTGCAACAGATGATAAAATTTGATTTAAATGATTTGTTGTGGGAAAAGAATCTCAAATCTGACCATAAAGTTGTTCCATCTTTGGAAGCAGGGGATATTTTATTAGTTCCCGGTGCTCCTCGATACTTTTTTAGGGAGTGGTTAAGTATTGGACTTTCAATCTTTTCCGCATTAATTTCTTTAGCAATTTTACTTACTAGATAGGGGCAAATATTGGATTCAAATAATATAAACTCGCGTGATTTTGAAACAAATTCGTTAAAAGATTACATAAATATAATTAGACTTAATTTATTACCAATTTTATTAATTGCCATTACCGGATTAGTCGTATCTATTGTATATGCTGTTAATGCAAGAGATATATATAAATCTACCACTATTTTAAAATTGGCAAAACCACAAGGAAGTATCTTAGATTCTCCTTTAATACCTGAATTTCAAGATTTTGGTAGTGACAGATTTATTGCTAACGAAATTGAAGTTTTAAAAAGTTATACAATTAAAGAAAAAGTTGCAAATGCTTTAATTGAAAAATTTAATACGATTGGTGAAAGAGACAGTTTTTATTTAATATTAGACCAAAGTTTTAAAGTAGCCGAAAATAAATCGATAAAGATAAAAAGCATCGAACAAATTATTTCTTTCCTTGAATTAAAAGTGGCTATTGAACAAAAACGTGGTTTGGATATTGTTGAAATTACTGTTGAATCTCCTTCTCCTTTTGAGGCTTCTTTAATAGCAAATTTATATGCCGATGCATATAAACAATTAAATTTGCAAATTAACAGGGCACAACTTACAAGCGTTAAAGAGTTTTTATCGAGCCAAAGAAATGAAAAGTTAAATGAACTTAGTAATGCGGAAGAGATTTTAAAGAAATTTCAGGAAGAAAAGGGAATAGTTGAATTACCGGCTCAAGCATCTGCTTTAATTCAACAGTTAACTGATTTTGAATCAAAACAAAATGCAGCAAAAATAGAGCTTATAATATCGGAAAGAAATCTGAAGTCACTTAAATCGGAAATGGAAAAACAAGATCCAAGATTAAACGACTATCTGGAAAGTTTTGCTGCAGAACCATATCTAAAAAATTTACAAGAAAGTATTGCAACTTTGGAAGCTCAACGTGATTTAGCTCTTGCTAATAACCAACTTTCTAAAAATAGTGCTATCACTGTTTCGGATTTTGATAAACGGATTAAAGAATTAAAAGAAAAATTAAATCAAAAGATTTCTGTTTATAAAGCCGGGCTTTTTGCTTCAAGCCCTGTTGAAATTAAAGAACTTTCTAAACAGATACTTGAAGAAGAATTAAAATATCAAGGTTTGGTTTCTATGGTAAAACAACTTGATATTATTGTTAAAGGATATGAGAAAAACTTTAACGAATTACCAAAAAGTACAATTAATTATGCTAGATTGGAAAGAGAAAGAACAGCATTTGAAAAATTATATCAATTAGTTGAAGAAAAATACCAAGAGGTATTAATTAACGAGCAATCCACACCGGGCAATGTTTTAATTATTGATGTAGCTCGTAGAGCAGACGAGCCTTCCAAACCAAATAGAAATTTGATTGTAATTGTAGGACTTGTTTTAGGAATTGGACTTGGATTGGGTTTTGCTTTTATGAAAAATTATTTTGATAACACGGTTAAAACGCCTGAAGATATTCAAAAGAAAAATATAAATGTTTTAGCTTGGGTGCCACTTATTGAGGGTATTGATTTAAAAGATAATGAATTTGAGTTTATTGTTGCAAAAAGACCTGATTCGATTCCAAGTGAGGCTTTTAGAGCCTTACGAACAAGAATTCAATTTTCAAAAGTGGAAAAAGATTCAATTAAAACAATTTTAATTACATCTTCAACACCTCGTGAAGGTAAGACGACTATTTCGGTTAACCTTTCCGGAAGTTTTGCTAATGCAGGAAAAAGAACATTAATTCTTGATTGCGATTTACGTAAACCTAGAATGCATAATGTATTTAAAGTAAAAAGATTTCCGGGAATGACAGATTATTTCTTTGGACAAGCAACTTATGAAGAAATTTTAAGAAAATCGGAAGTTACTAATTTATTTTATATTACTGCCGGAACAATTCCTCCTAATCCTTCAGAAATATTGAGTTCGCAGTTGATGCTTGATTTTATTGAAAAAATAAGAAAAGAATTTGATATTATTGTTCTTGACTCACCTCCTGTTATTGCAGTTACAGATTCGGAAATATTGTCTAGATTAGTTGATGTTACTTTGCTTGTCGTTTCGGCAAACCAAACAGAAGTTGAATTAATGACAAAAGCAACTGAGTTGTTAAGTCACGATCATGGTTCTTTTGTTGGGGTAATATTAAATAATTTTAGTTATAAATCCGGTTATGGGTCGTATTACAAGTACTATTATTATTATTCACGACCTGCGGCAACAAATAAACCGGATAAAAAATTAACTTCCGGAAATAATATTAAATCAAGTTAATAATTTGAAAAAATCATTTATTTTATTTTTTATTGTCTGTTATTCTTTATTTGTTAATAGTCTGGCACAAACCGTGCCTGACTATAACGGTAGGAATAAATTTTTTGGCTTTGACTCTTCACGACAATTTTTATCTGCAAATATTTACTCTTCTGCCAGCGATGGAATAATTAATGCTGACGATTATTATGTTGGACCCGGCGATAAACTTTTAGTTAATATACAAGGAATAACTCCGTTATCTTTTTCTGCTATTATTAATTATGAAGGATATGTTTTTATTGAACAATCGGGATTGATTAATGTAAATAATATGTCGTTAAACGAAGCAAAAATAACAATTATAAAAAAGTTAAAAGAGTTTTTTAGAAACGTAAAAATTGACGTTGTTTTAGCAGAATATAAAAAGATTCGAGTATCATTGGTTGGGAACGTTTTTAAGTCGTTTACTTATACTGTTAACGGAAATACAAGATTATTAGATTTGATAATGAATTCTTCCGGATTATATTCAAACTCTAATTTACGTCAAATACAAGTTATTGATAATTATGATAGTATAAAATATTACGATTTGCTTCGGTTTATGCGTCTTGGGGATAAAAGTGTAAATCCAATTTTGCGTGAAGGTTCCAGGGTTGTGATTGAAAAAGTGGATCAGACTGTTACTGTTTATGGAAACGTAGCTTATCCCGGAACATATGAATTTATTGAAGGAGATAACTTAGAAAGGATAATAACATTAGCCGGCGGTATAGATTCAAAAGCAAGGTTGGATAGTGTTGAATTAATATCCTTTACCTCTGATAATATTAATACTAAAATTTCGTATTACAATATTTCGGAAATTAGTAATTCAAATATTAAACTAAAATCCGGTGATAAAGTTATTGTTAGAAGTAAATCCGAATTTATGATAGATCGATTTGTTCAAGTAATTGGTTCTGTTAAATATCCGGGTGTATATAGAATTCAGAAAGACAAAACTTATCTGAAAAATTTATTGATTAATGAAGTTGGTGGTTTTGTTGAGAACGCATCTTTGAAGGATTCATATATTATTAGAAATATTGGAAGCAAAGAAATTGATTACGAGTATGAGAGATTAAAAAGTATTCCAAGAACTGATATGACGGATGATGAATACGATTATTTCAAAGCTCGTTCCAGAGAATTGAAAGGAAAGATGGTTATTGACTTTGAAAAATTATTTTTAAATAATGATGATTCGGAAGATATTGTTTTAAAAGAAGAAGATATGATTTATGTACCAGAATCTAAAAATTATATAACTTTAGTAGGACAAATAGTTAATCCGGGAAATATTATATTTAATTCATCTTTTTCGGTTGATGATTACATAAAATTAGCAGGCGGCTTTGCCTGGCGTGCGGTAGAAGGAGATGTACGAGTTATTAAAGCTAATACTCGCGAATGGTTGGATGCTGATGATGTTTCTGTTCTTGAGCCGGGTGATGTAATTTGGATACCTGAGGAGACTCCTCCTCCAAAATTTTGGGATGTATTCAAGGATTCGATGTTAATTGTTGGACAGGCGGCTGCATTAATTACAGCAATTGTTGCAATTATTATCTCATCAAGGAATTGATATGACTTTTCATAGAATGTTAAATATTGTATTATTTAACCGTAAACAAATATTTATACCAGCAGTTATTTCAACAATAATATTCGCTTTATTATTATATTTCGTCTATCCTGTTACATATTCTTCAGTTGTAACAATTTTACCTCCTTCGGAACAAGAAACCGGTTCAATTTCCACTTTGATTGGGGGAAGCGAACTTCCAAGCTTTTTAGGCCTCGGCGGAGCAAAAGGAAATGCTCTTCTAAATGCTGAAATTCTTAAAAGTAGATCTGCATCTGAAGAGGTTATTAAAAAATGCGGCCTGCTAAATTTTTTGAAGATTAATAATTTACATATTGCCGCTCAAATGTTACAACAAAAAATTGATGTTGAAGTATCAAAAGAAGGGATATTATCTTTGACAATTGAATTAACTACACCTTATTTTGGAAGATTTTCTGCAAAAAATGACTCTTTAAAGCAACTTGTTGCAGTTGTTGCTAACCAGTATGTAGCAGTATTAGATAAAATCAATAATGAAAAAATGAACCAAAAGGCTAAAAATTCTCGCGAATATATTGAAATTCAAATAACTGAAATTAAACAAAAATTAGATTCAGCCGAAACAAAACTAAAAGAATTCCAAAATAAATATAAAGCAATATCTTTACCTGAGCAGTTAACAGCAGCTATTGAAAATGCAGCCAAGTTAAAAAGTGAAATTGTGACTACAGAAATCCAGATGAATACTATGAAATATAGTCTATCAGAAGAAAGTTTAGCTATGCAGTCATTGGAAAAAAAACTTGATGTTCTGAATGATAAGTATTACCAGTCTGAATATGGAGATGGTAAAAATATTGATTATCTTCCGGTATTTTCAGATGTACCTGAAATGATTTTAAGGTTTGCTGTTTTAACACGAGATGTAAAAATATATAACGAGGTCTATTTGTTTTTACAAAAACAATATTTTAAGGAAAAAATTCAAGAGAATAAAGATGTATCAAATATAGAAGTTTTAGATGCTGCAATAGAGCCTGAAAAATCAAAGAGTCCAAGATTAATATTTAGTACTTTTACTTTTGCGATATTTTCATTTTTGTTTATGTCGCTAATTTTTATTTACAAAAATAAAAAAGAGATTGTTTAATATGAAAAAAACTGTTGTTATTACGGGAGGATCCGGTTTTTTAGGTTCTCATTTATGTGAAAAAATGTTAACTGAAGAATTTAAGGTCGTTTGTATTGATAATTTGTTAACCGGAAATATTAATAATATTTCGCATTTATTTGGTAATAATGATTTTTTATTTATTAAACACGATATAACTAATTATATTCATGTATCGGGCCCGGTAGATTATATTTTACACTTTGCATCACCTGCCAGCCCAATAGATTATTTAAAATTACCGATTCAAACTTTAAAGGTTGGCTCTCTTGGAACACATAAAGTTTTGGGGCTTGCGAAAGAAAAAAAAGCCAGATTTTTATTGGCTTCCACTTCTGAAGTTTATGGCGATCCCGTAATCCATCCGCAAAAAGAAACTTATTGGGGTAATGTTAATCCAATTGGCCCTCGGGGTGTTTATGACGAAGCTAAACGATTTGCTGAAGCAATGACAATGGCCTATCATAGATATCATGGAGTTGAGACTAGAATAGTAAGAATCTTTAATACTTATGGCCCTAGGATGCGCTTAAATGACGGTAGAGCGTTACCTGCTTTTGTATCACAGGCTCTAAATGGTGAAGATATTACAGTATTTGGAGATGGATCGCAAACAAGAAGTTTTTGTTATGTTAGTGATTTAGTTGATGGGATTTATAAGTTGCTATTATCTGATGAAGTTGATCCGGTTAATATAGGAAATCCGACTGAAATTACTATTAAAGAATTTGCTGAAGAAGTAATTAGATTAATTGATACTACTAGTAAAATAGTATATAAAGATTTACCTGAAGATGATCCTAAAGTTAGGCAGCCCGATATTACACGTGCAAAAAATATTTTAGGTTGGGAGCCAAAAGTGAATAGAGAACAAGGGTTAAAAATTACGTTAGATTATTTTAAGTCTGTTGTGAATAAATAAAAAAAGCGGTCATTGACCGCTTTTTTTTTGTACATTAATGCAAATCTATTAATACATTCCGTCCATTCCGCCCATTCCACCCATGTTTGGTGGCATAGAAGGACCTTTATCGTCTTCTTTTTTCTCATATACTACTGCTTCGGTAGTAATTAACATTGAAGAGACGGAAGCTGCATTTTCTAATGCGGTTCTTGTTACTTTTGTAGGATCGATAACACCTGATTTTACTAAGTTTTCATACTGTTCGTTACCAGCATTAAAACCAAAATCTCCTGTACCTTCCATAACTTTGTTTAATACAACTGCACCTTCTAAACCTGCATTGTTAACTATTTGTTTTAAAGGTTCTTCAAGAGCTTTTTTAATGATCTTAATACCAGTTGTTTGATCTAAGTTTTCACCTTTTAAATCTTCCAAAACAGAAATTGCACGAACTAAAGCAACACCACCGCCCGGAACAATTCCTTCTTCAACAGCAGCTCGTGTAGCATGTAATGCATCTTCAACTCTTGCTTTCTTTTCTTTCATTTCTACTTCAGTTGGAGCACCAATTTTAACAACAGCAACACCACCGGAAAGTTTTGCTAATCTTTCTTGTAATTTTTCTTTATCATAATCAGAAGTTGTTTTTTCAATTTGAGATTTGATTTCATTAACTCTTTTTTTGATATCGTCAGTTAATCCAGCACCTTCAACAATAGTTGTATTATCTTTATCAATAACAACTTTTTTTGCACGCCCTAAATAACCTATTGTAGCATTTTCTAATTTAAATCCTGTTTCTTCTGCAATTACAGTTCCAGCAGTTAAAACTGCTATATCTTCTAACATAGCTTTTCTTCTATCACCAAATCCGGGAGCTTTTACTGCACAGATACGTAATGTGCCACGTAATTTATTAACTACTAAAGTAGCTAAAGCTTCACCCTCTAAATCTTCGGAAATAATTAATAAAGATTTTCCTGCTTGTGCAACTTTTTCCAAAATAGGTAATAAGTCTTTCATGGCACTTATTTTTTTATCATGGATTAAGATATAAGGATCATCTAAAACTGCTTCCATCGATTCTGAATCGGTAACAAAATAAGGTGATAAATATCCACGGTCAAATTGCATACCTTCAACAAATTCTAAACTTGTCTCAGTTCCTTTTGCTTCTTCAACTGTAATAACACCATCTTTACCAACTTTTTCCATTGCATCAGCTATTAACTGACCAATAGTAAAATCATTATTTGCTGAAATTGAACCAACTTGAGCAATTTCTTCTCTACCATCAACTATTTTACTGATTGATTTTAAATATTCCACAACTTTTGTTACTGCTATATCAATACCTCTTTTCAAATCCATTGGATTTGCACCTGCAGTAACGTTTTTTAAACCTTCGCGATAAATTGCTTGAGCTAAAACGGTAGCTGTTGTTGTTCCGTCTCCGGCAACATCACTTGTTTTAGAAGCTACTTCACGAACCATCTGGGCTCCCATATTTTCAATCGGATCTGATAATTCGATTTCTTTTGCAACAGAAACACCATCTTTTGTTACAGTTGGTGCACCAAATTTTTTGTCTATAATTACATTACGACCTTTTGGTCCTAAAGTGACTTTAACGGCATTAGCTAATTTATCCACACCAATTAATAATCCTTTTCTTGCTTCACTGCCATATTCAACTAATTTAACAGCCATTTGTATTCCTCCAAATTTTATTTATATTTACTAATTAACTATTCCAAAAATATCACTTTCGCGCATAATCAAATAATCTACTTGATCAACACGAATTTCTGTTCCTGAATATTTACCATATAAAACAACATCACCTACTTTAACTGTTAATGGTAATACTTTCCCTTCTTCCGTTACTTTCCCTGTACCTATTGCAACTACTTTGCCTTCAATAGGTTTTTCTTTTACAGTATCTGGTAAAATTATTCCGCCTTTGGTTTTTTCTTCGGCTTCACTTGGTTTTACAATTACTCTGTCATGCAAGGGTTTAATCTTGAATTCGGACATTTTGTTTCTCCTTTTTTTATTATTTTAAAATTGTTGTTAGCACTCTTTAATTACGAGTGCTAATATATCAATTTGCTTTGAAATTGTCAAGTATAACTATATTTAACGCATGTAATGTTTTATTTTTATTATATATTGTAACTATTTTATTAGATTGTTAGTTCAAAAATTTAATATTTTTGTATACTTTTAGGATTACGTATTATGCTGAAAATTATAAACAGAATTAAAAATTATTTATTTTATTTATCAATACTTTCCGTCATTATTTTTTCTCCTTGCTGTTCCGATGATAAAATTGTGAACAATTCATCAAAAAATGATGAAATATATGCAAATATGGATATTATTATTAAAAAATGTATTACTGATTATAAAATTCCGGGAATGGTTGTTTATATTGTTGCCCCAGATAAGGAATTTAGTTATGTTAAAGCTTTTGGTTTTGCAGATAAAAATTCTGGTTCAATCCTTAAAACTAGTGATATTTTTAGAATTGGGAGTATTACAAAAACATTTACGGTTACTGCTCTTTTACAGCTAGTTGATGAAGGGAAAATACAACTGGATGATAAATTAAATAAATATCTACCGGATTATCCTAATGCAAAAAATGTGACTATCAGTCAATTATGTAATATGACTAGTGGTATTTATAATTACGCAGAAACTACCGAATTTGCAAATACTATTATTAGTAATCCAAATGGTTATCTTGCTCCTGATGATTTGATTAATTTTACAACATCATATTCTTATTATTTTACTCCGGGTACCGATTATTATTATTCCAATACTAATACAATAATTATTGGAAAAATTATTGAAATATTAACGGGCGATTCTTTAGAAAATCAAATTAACAAAAGATTTTTAGTAAAATATGGATTAATTAATACAAATTTTCCGACTGATAAATACTTATTGGGTGAACATGCTCACGGCTACGGATCTTTTATACCCGGAACGGGAGATATGGACGTTACTGATTTATATGATGTCTCCTGGGCTTGGGCTGCCGGAGCTATGACGTCTAACGTTTATGATTTAGCCGTTTGGGTTAAATACTTAGCTACCGGTATTTTGGTTTTACCTGAGACACAACTAAAAAGGTTGGAATATGTTACTTTATCGCAACAATATGAATTAAAATATGGTTTAGGTTTGATGAGTGCAGCTGGATTTATTGGGCATAACGGTATGCTTCCCGGTTTTCAGGCAATTGCAGTTTATTCACCCCAAAAAAATGCTACTTTTATTATTTTAATGAACATGTTTTTTTCGGATGGAACCGGAATTGACCCAACGTCTATATTTATGATACTGTCAAACTTAGTTTATGATGATTTACCATGGAATAGTCTTTCCAGCAAAAAAATAACAAATAATTCACATTTTAAGAAATATATTAGAAATTAAATTATATGAGTGAAAATTTAATTACAAGTTATAAAGAAGAAGCGGAAGATTTTCCACTTTCTGAAGTGCCTGATGCTAATAGGAAGGGATTTTGGTCGTTAAGTACTGTTTTACTGGGATTTACTTTTTTTTCTGCCACAATGTGGGCTGGTGGAAGTCTTGGTTTAAGTTTTAAATTTTTCCCGGATCTTATTTTTTTAATTGTAGCCGGAAATATTTTACTTGGGGTTTATGTTGCAATTTTAAGCTTTATTGCTTTTAAAAGTGGTTTAAATACTGTTTTGTTAAGCAGATATAGTTTAGGAGAACATGGCAGTAAATTTTCTGATATTCTTTTAGGCTTAACCCAAGTTTGTTGGTATGCCTGGGGTACTGCCACAATTGCAATAGTATTGGCTAAGTTATTCAATTTAGATTCTTCTTACAATATCATCTTTATGATATTTTTTGGAGGATTGTTTTGTATTACCGCCTTTATTGGTTATAACGGACTAAAAATGCTTTCATATATTGCTGTTCCGCTTATGTTTGTATTAATTATTATCAGTATAATAGTATCTTTTAAAAGTGCAGGCAAATTGGGTGGAATTTTAAATATTATTCCCGACAAAAGTATGGATTACGGGATGGGTTTGACACTTGTTTTTGGTACTTTTGTTAGTGGCGGTACTCAATCTACTAATTGGACAAGATTTGCGGCCAGTTCTAAATCCGCTGTTTTTTCAAGTCTTTTAGCATTTTTTATTGGAAACGGGCTGATGATATTTATTGGTGCTGTTGGTGCATTGGTCTATAATGAAGCTGAAATTTCGGAAGTATTAAAACTACAAGGTTTGTTATCGTTTGGAATTATTATGTTATTTTTTAATATTTGGACAACACAAGATAATACAATTTACAACTTTTCGGTTGCCGGTTGTAATTTTTTTCGTTCGACAAAAAGAAAAATTATTACATTAATTGGTGCTTTAATTGGAACTGTTTTGGCAATTGCAGGAATGTATGATTGGTTGGTGCCTTATTTGCTTTTATTAGGAACTTTTATCCCTCCTTTAGGTGGAATTATTATGGCTGATTTTTATGTAAAATATAAATCTGTTTATCCTAAATTAGAGAAAAATATTAAAATAAAATACAATTACATAGGTATTGCTTCTTATATTATTGGTTCTGCAGCAGCATATTTTTTGGGCTTTATACCTCCAATAACCGGAATAATTGTTTCATTTCTCGTTTATAGTCTCTTAAATTATGCACGAATACAATATTTTAATTATCCTAAATCAGCAATTTAATTTTAAATATGAAAAACTTATGGAATCAATAACAGCAATTTATAGAATTGGACATGGTCCTTCAAGCAGCCATACTATGGGACCCAGAAGGGGAGCCGAAATATTTAAAGAAAAATATCCCGATGCAAAAAAATACAAAGCTATTTTATATGGCAGTTTGGCCGCAACAGGCAAAGGACACTTGACGGATAAAGCAATAATAGAAGTATTTTACCCCAAAGAAACAGAAATTGTTTGGTGTGATACCGAATTTTTACTAAAGCATCCAAACGGATTAAAATTTGAGTGTTTTGATAAAGATAATAATATATTAGGCGAGTGGATAATTTATAGTGTAGGAGGAGGTAAAATAATTGATGATTTGCATGATGATAATTCCAATAACATTTACAAATTATATACGATGACCGATATCCTTAAATGGGTTAAAGAAAATGGAAGTTCGTTATGGGAATATGTAGAATTTGTTGAAAGCAAAGATATTTATTTCCACTTAGCCGAAGTTTGGAATATTATGAAAGATTCAATTAATAGGGGAATTGAACATGAAGGTACGTTACCCGGTGGATTAAATGTAAAAAGAAAAGCTTCTTCTTACCATGTTAAAGCAAAAAATTATATCGGTTCGTTAAAGGAAAAAACTCTGCTTTTTAGCTATGCACTTGCTGTTGCAGAAGAGAATGCTGCCGGCGGGATTATTTCAACAGCCCCAACTTGTGGATCGTGCGGTGTTTTGCCGGCTGTGTTAAAAAGATTACAAGAAAGTTTTGATTTTTCGGATGATAAAATATTACGTGCATTAGCAACTGCGGGATTAATTGGAAATGTAGTAAAAACCAATGCTTCAATTTCAGGTGCAGAAGTAGGCTGCCAGGGTGAAATAGGTACTGCCTGTGCAATGGCTGGCGCAGCTGCTACGCAATTATTAGGTGGTACCCCATATCAAATTGAATACGCTGCCGAAATGGGTATAGAACATCATTTAGGTTTAACCTGCGATCCTATTGCCGGACTTGTACAAATACCTTGTATTGAAAGAAATGCATTTGCGGCAGAAAGAGCACTTAATACTGCTACTTTTTCACTTCTTTCGGATGGAAGGCATCTTGTGTCGTTTGATAATATTGTAAAAACAATGAAACAGACAGGGCACGATTTGCCACATATTTATAAAGAAACATCAGAAGGTGGTATGGCTTTGTTTTGGTAGGTGAAAAGAATGGTTTATTTGTATTATTGTTGTTGAACCTTTTTTTATTTAAATTGTTTTTATAATAATTACATAAAATTAATTATTTATGTAATTAAAACACTTTTTTAGCAGTGAGGATAAAATATGATTATTAAAAAATCATCTGCTGTTATTTCATTAATTCTTTTTGTGTTATTTTTTGTTTTTGCGTGTAACAATAAACAAAATGTATTCAATGAAGTAAAAGAAATGAAAAAATTTAATGGCATTTGGCAGTTAGTTTTTTTTCAAAACAAAGATACTGTTGTTACAAATTTGGAAATATTGCCATTTGTAAAAATAGAAGAAAATAAATTTGTTGTTTCGTTAAGCAATTCTGTTTTATATAAAGGTTATCAAAAAATAGTCTTTGAAGACAAAAAAAAGGATGGTCTGGATCTAAATATTGTTTATGGATCTAAAAAAGGTAATAAATACAAGGCTATATATTATTTTGACAAGACCAAAGAATTATTATCGGTCTGCTTTATCACCGCAAATAAAGAGAGACCAAAAAGTTTTAAAGTAAGCGAAAACAAAGATTATGTTTTAATTAGGATGGAAAAAGTGAAATAGTATTTTTTTTATACTATTTGTGTTAATTAATGGCAGAATAGCTAAGCCTGGATAATACAATTGACCATTAGATTGATAATGCTGAATATGTGTAAAAATATAGTTTTACTGGAGTTTTGTGTTAGGTTCGAATTGTTACAAATAGGGAAATTCTCCGAATTTCAATAAGGGAACAATAAACAAACGAAAAATCAATAATATGAAATGGAAAGGAATATTGCAAAAACCAAACTAGTAGTTTGGGTTTTTATTTCGCCCAGAAGGCTTTTGGCAAAGGTTCGGTTTTTGTTATTTGTAAATTACTAAGGTGTCATAAAATAAAAGTAACAAACTGCTAAGTTATAATTATAAAAACTTAGCAGTTTGTTAAATTATATTTTACTACTTTAATAATATTAATTTCTTGGTTTCGCAAAATTCAGCAGTCTTTAACTGGTAAAAATAAGTACCTGATGAAAGTTTAGAACCGTCAAAATTTACCTCATAATTACCTGTATTTTTGAACCCATTTACTAAGGAAGTTACTTCTTTTCCTAATACATCATATACTTTTAATGTAACAATATCTGAAGAGGGGATAGAGTATTTTATTGTTGTATTTGGGTTAAAAGGGTTTGGGTAATTTTGATCCAAAAAAAACGAATTTGGATTAGAAAAATTATAGCCAACCTCAGTAAAATTATCGTTTAAACAGCGTACGCTAAAACCATTTAATTTAAAATCGCTATTAATGCTGGTTGCACTTTCATCCCAGTCTAAACTGAAATAACGGCCATAAGCTGAACCACTTTCGGATACACTCCAAAAGTAAGTAGCAATACCAAATTTAAAAAAGTATCCACCTGCATCACTATAACCACCAAGCATTGCAGAAAAACCGCTTGTGTTGGTTCCTGTACCTAATGAAGTTCCCTGTCCAATAGCTTTTAGCGCGTTTCCGTCATTATTAACTAAATCAATCATAGTTTGATATTCCGGAATTGTAGGTATATGCCAGCCACTTGGACAAATGCCTTGTACATTTCCGGTAAAATCTGGAGATGGCGACTTAAAATTAGTTGCACCATTTAAATATTGAACTGCTTCTGCCCATTCGTACAAAGCACCATAAGTATGGCAATTAACAGTATCATCATTGTAACAATATTTTTCAATAATATTATTGTTTAATTGAACTGAGTTGCTATTAATTCTAGTTCCCAAATCAAGATTTTCTTTTAACCAGCATTGATTGCCAACTTGAACAGTATTATAAATTTTACCGGCATAATCAACAGTTGTTATTCCGGGGCAAGGATTTTGAGAATAGCAATTAATGCAAATAAATAAAAACAAAAAAAAGTATAGAGGTTTCATCTTAACTCCTTTTTTATATAGTAGATTATTAATACTTAATCAATTAAACCATTTATTATAAATTGCATTATATGAGCCATCATGCTTTATTGCATCAAGTGCATTTTGCCACATACTAACTAAACCGACTGGTGTATTTTTAGAAAATGCTATATAATAATCACTCGACATTAGTTCTAATGACGGCACTACTTGGTTATATTGATAACCTAATCCTTTAAGTATATCGGGAAAAGTTACGGCAGAACACACAAAAGCGTCAATTTCGCCCAGCATTAGTTTTTTGGTCATAACAGCAGGGTCTGAATTGGATACTAAATTATTAAAACCAAGTTCTCTAAGATATTCGTCGGAAAACCATGATGTTACCGTACCTACCTTTGAGAGATTTTTTGCATTATCAATTGAACTTATTGTTATTCCGGAACCGGCTTTTGTGAAGAAATATGTACTGTTTGTTCCCAAAGGGCCTACCCATTGAAATAATGTTTCTCTTGCAGGAGTACGTTCCATTGTGAATAGACAAAAATTAGGATTATATTGTATCATCGAATATCCGTTACTCCAAAGTGAAAGAGTAATAGGGGCATATGTTTGAGTACGCTTCATTATTTCGTTTGCTAAATCAGTACCAAATCCGGTAATTTCTCCAAAACTGTTGCGATATGTAAGAGGAGGATACTGTTCGGTATAAATTTGAATAGTTGCAGGAGGATTTTGCTGCTGCATATGTTTATGATACAGTTTAAGAAGTTTCCCATTATCTTTTAACATATCAATTTCAGCTTGGAAATCGGCAACAACATCATCAGGAACTTGTTTATTAAATGCAAAATAGACAAGATCGGTAAGAATTGTTAATGAAGGTGTTACTGACCAGATGCTTTTATTTAGAGATTGCAATGCTGCTTCTGCGGTTATTTTATCGGAAGGAAAGAGATCTATCTGTCCGTTTAGAAGCTTGGTAAATGCTTCAATATTATTTTCGACATAAACCAGATTAGTGAATTCTTGTTCTAATAAATATTGCTCAATTGCATAATCTTTTATAACACCTATTTTGGAAACAGATTTTGCATCATCCAATGAACTAATAGTAATTGTTGAGGTGGATAATGAATAAAAAGTCCAGTCAAGGGATGCAATTGGACCTGCCCATTTGAATAAATCTTTTCTAGTGGAATTAAGTATAGTTGAAAAAAGGACAGCATTACCGGTATTTAAAGTAGTCCGGTACCCTTCTTCCCATGGTAAAACGGAAACTTCAAAGGGGATATTCAAGCTAGTGCATATTTCGCGTAATACATCGGGTGCTAATCCTTTAATTTCGGTTCCTTCTTGATAATTTAATGGTTTGTAGTTTTCGGTAATAAAATTAAATTTAAATCCATAAGCATCTGTATTAGTGGTCGGTGCTTCTTTATCGCAACCCGAAATAAACAACAGAGTAGAAAAAATTACAAGTACAAGTCTCTTCATAGTATTTCCTTCTAATTAATTATAAAATAATAAAATCATTTCAACAGCATAGCGGTATTTTACATTTCTTTGGCAAAATTATTCCGGTTGAAATATTTAAACTAATTAATAAAATAAGCAATAATATTTACTTTCCAAAATAAATATTATTATAAATTATATAATTTATT
>JAZDHY010000070.1:0-19957 GCA_043805435.1 bacterium | reverse complement strand
TTTTCTCTTAAATGCATTTGGATAATATTGCTTT
This sequence comes from bacterium, assembly GCA_043805435.1. Lineage (GTDB taxonomy): Bacteria > Bacteroidota > Ignavibacteria > Ignavibacteriales > Melioribacteraceae > JAEXOD01. The sequence continues at coordinate 19,923 of JAZDHY010000070.1, read as the reverse complement.
TCATTTTCCTCCAATATTGCTTTTTTTCTTGCTTTTTCCATTTTTTGTCCTTGTTTTGGTTGACTTTTTTATCTTTTTCGAGTCAACCTATTTCAGGACGCTACAGGTTTTGGTTTTGCTATATACATTCCTCCCGCTATGCGGGATAATACTAAATTTTAATCATTATCTGTTTGTTATAATATTCGTCATAAATTTAAATATTTTAAATTATTATTAAGACATTTAAAAACAGATAAATATTTCAATTGCACTTATCAAATGTTTATAGAAACCCACGCCGCCCAACAACACCAAGCTGCAGCGCAGCGGAATTGTTTATTCAATTTCAGTATCATAAATATTTTATGCCGCTGCGCTGCAGCTCAATATTGCCGTGTTTTGATTTTGCTATATACATTCCTCCCGCTATGCGGGATAATACTAAATTTTAATCATTATCTGTTTGTTATAATATTCGTCATAAATTTAAATATTTTAAATTATTATTAAGACATTTAAAAACAGATAAATATTTCAATTGCAATTATCAATCTTGCATAGCGGGAGAAATGTTTATAGAAACCCATGCCGCCCAACAACACCAAGCTGCTGCGCAGCGGAATTGTTTTACCAATTACTATATCATCAATATTTTATGCCGCTGCGCTGCAGCTCTGTTATTTTTGGGTTTTGGTTTTGCTATATACATTCCTCCCGCTATGCGGGATGATACATTCAATTTAATCGTTATCTGTTTGTTAAAAAATTTTTATCAAATAAAATATTGTAATTTATAAATAAGATCTCAAAAATAAGATAAATATTTCTATGCCAAAATTTAATATTAACCTAAATTTAAAATTAAAAAAGCCTTTGGATTTCTCCAAAGGCTTCAATTTAATTCTCTAATAAAAAATTAGAAAGAATATCTAATACCAAACTGCATAGCCCAACGCGAGTTAACGTTATCGGCTGTAAAAGGATCTTCTGCATTGTTAGTATTTAAAGAATATACTGCACGGCCCGTATTATCGCGACCTGCTAATTTTACTATTTGATAGGTACTATAAACGCTCTTATCCCATCCTGATTCAGGATCGATTAAGTTTAATACGTTTAATATATCTAAAGTAACCTGGAATTTACCAAATCCAAAATAGTCAGGAATTTCTTGAGCAATTCTTATATCAAAAACATCTCTCCAAGGATTTCTAGCACCATTTCTTTTAGACATTGTACCACGATTTTCGCTTAAATAATCATTATTATCAATAAATTTTTGTAAAGCTGCATAATCTGCGTCACTTCCCTTTACAAAAGCACCACTTACAATTTTACCAAGTTGAATATCGGAATTGTCGCGTGGTATATAGAACAAATCGTTAGAATCAAAACCGTCGTTATTAACATCACCATAAACAACAAACGAATATGGCTGGCCTGATTGACCGTTATAATATACAGAAATCGTAGTAGCTGCATTTTCTAAAAATTCATGTGTGTAAGATAATGAAGCAAATACTCTATGCTGAATTTCGTACAATGATGTGGATAATTCAGGATTATTAGGATCATTAGAAATAGGATTATATCTCACTTGAGATTTAGCCTGCGAAGAAGCCACACTATTTAAATCTTCAGATTTTCCATAAACATAACCTGTGTTAATTGAAAATCCACGAGCCATATTTCTTTGAACTTGGAAACTTAAATTATACGAATAACCTTCACTTGTATTTTTTAATACTAAGATATCATAAAAATTATTATTGTAAGATTCAGTTCCACCCCATTTTACTCTTCCGGCTTCATTAGGGTCTGTACCTGTGGTTGGTTTTAAGTTCACTTTTTCATAATTTAAATCATTAACTGATTTTGAGTATAAAAATTCAATTGTACCAATAAAACCGAACGGTAATTGTCTATCAACAGAAAGGTTAAATCTTAATATTTGCGGCATTTTAAAATCTGTATCAGTTAAGTTAATTTCTGATTGTAATTTCGGACTGCCTGTACCAGGATCACCAGGATACCATTGAGCATTAGGATTCAAACTAAAACCGGGATAAACTGAACTTGACAAGTTTCTTACTTCACCATAGAGCATACCGCTGTTTGTATATGCATTTGAAATCCATACATAAGGAACACGACCGGTAAACAAACCAAAACCACCACGAACTTGTGTTGTTCTATCACCCATTACATCGTAGTTAAAACCGATACGTGGCGAAAATAAGATATTACCGCTAGGAACTTCATCAGTTTTGTAATTAGGCAGATATTTGGTTAATGAATCATTTGCTGCCGGTGTTTCAGGGAAGAAAGGTATATCAATACGTGCACCAATAGTAACTTTTAAATTAGGTAAAACCGACCATTCATCTTGAACATAAAATCCATATTGGCTTACACTAAATTCAGCTGCCTGGTTTGGATCATTTGTTCTTGAATACTTATGTGAATAAAAAGATATTTTTTCATTTTCCAAATCTGTTAAATTTGCAAATTCGTAATATCCATGGAATGCGCCAATAAACAAATTACGGAAAGAGAAAAATTCGTTATGTGTTCCAAAAGTAAATACGTGGTCACCTGTTAAGTAAGTAAAGTTATCGGAAATTTCAAGAATATCTTGATCTAATTCATTTGCTGATGAATACTGGTCAACACCGGCACTCATAGATAAACCCGATTCTTTAACTTTAATTTCAGGAGATGTACCATTTAATCCGGTTCTTCTATCTCTAATACTTGTAAAACCGGCAATAAACTCGTTTGACATATTATTGCCTAAGTTACTATGAACTTGGCCAACAAGAGAATGAGTTGTATTTTTAATTTGGTATGCATACGAATCAAAACTTAATGCATTTGAATATGCTCTGTTTCCTAAAATATCTTGTCTTGCATCAACAAAATTGTAACGTAAAGTCAATTTATGTTCGTTTGACAAGTTATAATCGAAACGAGTAAATAATTTTGAGCTTGGTCTTTCAATTGTGCTTTCTCCATAAGTACCGGCATCAAAACCTTTATTTTTTAAGATATTATACATAGTTCTTGCTAAACTATCGTTTTTAGCAATGCTAGTTCCTTGCGTTAAAGATAAATTTTGCGAAGGACGTGAATCTACTGTTAATTCGCCATTAACAAAGAAAAACAATTTATCTTTTATAATTGGACCACCAACACGGAAACCGTATTGATAATCTTTAAAATCTTCAAAATCTTTTCTTAAAGCTTCATCTTTATTAGGGCTTTTACCAACTAAATCTTGGTTCCTACCAAAAAAATAAGCAGATCCGCTATAATTGTTGGTACCGCTGCGGGTAATAGCATTAATACCGCCGCCTGTAAAACCGCCTTCACGTACGTCATACGGAGCAACCACAACTTGAAATTCTTGAATAGCATCCAAACTGATTGGGTTTGTTCCGGATTGACCACCCGGTGTTCCTGAACTGCCTAAACCAAATAAATCGTTGTATTGAGTACCATCAATCTGAACATTGTTATATCTGTTGCTTCTGCCGGCTGCCTGCATATTTGTGCCCGAAAACATTGGAGATAACTTTGCAAAGGATTGAAAATTTCTGCTGATTGTAGGAATTTCTTCAATTTGTTTTAAAGAAATATTTTGAGATGATCCTGTCCGGCTTTCACTTAAGATAGCATTTCTTTCTGCAGTAACTGTTAATTCATTTAATTGAATTGATTTTTCAGATAATACAAAATCCATTCTCAAATTTTGACCTAATGTTAAAAACACATCATTAACGGTTTTTGGTGAAAAACCAACAAATGATACTGTTATTTCATATGGGCCGCCTGTTCTTAAGCCATAAATATTAAATTTACCGTCTGAACGAGTTGTAATACCATACTGTGTACCCGATGGTATATGAACAGCCACTACATTTGCACCCGGTAAAGATGCCCCGTTTTCATCATTAACAACACCATTTAATGCTGCCGTTGTTGATCCCTGTGCAAATACCTGTTGCGTGTTAATACTCAACATTGCCATGATAATGATAATTATAAAAGACAAAGAAGCAAGTCTCATGCTCTTCTCCGATTTGTTATTTGATATGTGTTTAGAAAAAAAGTTTTCATTCCCAAATATTCGTACTTTTATTGTAAATTACAAGTTTTCTCAAATAATTAATAATTTAATAACAATTTTTTAACATGATATTATTAACGGCACTAAAATAACAAAATTTTTATTCCATATGTACTTTATTTTTTAAATTTAATTATTTTGTATCCTTTCCCTGTTAAATTTAACATCAGCATGTTATTATTTATTTTATAAACAGCCCCATCAATTAAATCAACCCCTTCTTTTTCTAAATATTCAGCAGGTATGTTTATTTCAACATTAGAAACATTAAGGTCTTTATTCAATACTACCAATATTCTTTCATTAAAATCGGAACGAATATATGCGAATTGGTCTTTTTTAACTAACACGGGTAAAAGATCACCATACTTTAGTGCAGTAGTGTTTTTCCTGATATTAATAATCTTACGTGTTTTATTTAATAAAGATTTTTGATAAACATCCAATTGATCTTCAAATTTCATCATTCTTCTGTTATCAGGGTCGCTTGCGCCTGTCATCCCCGATTCCGTACCATAATACACAACAGGTAATCCGGGTATTGTATTCAAAAAGGCCATATATAAGGCAGCATAATCATAACTTTTTGGGTCATCAACTTTAGGGGGATTATTCCAGCCAATTTCCGTACCTAAACCTTCACCACCCGGTTTGATATCTCCATCAGCATAAGCCATAAATCTTACTTTATCATGACTATCTATAATATTTCCCATATAATGAGGGTTGCCGTAAACCCTTTCAGTCTGTTTTAATTCATTAGCCAAAGCACTAAAGGAAACCGTAGTATCAATAAATACAGGAATTGATCTATCGAACAAATTAAAATTAAACTGGGCGCTTAATTGCCCGTTATTTACATAAGAACTAATTAATCCGTAAGATCCGAATGTTTCCCCAATCTGATATACTTTACAATTATTAGGATATTCAATTTCTGCTTTTAATTTTTTTGTCAGTGTTCTCCAAAATTCATTAGGAACATGTTTTACGGCATCATGCCTAAATCCGTCTGCGCCTGTTTCTTTTAACCACCATATTGCATTATCAGCTACAGCTTCCATTCCTACAGGGGAAGATAAAAAATCGAAAGAAGGCAGATAAGGTTCAAACCAAGTTGTTAATCTATATTCATCCCAAAATCTTAAATTTAATCGGCCATCGGGTAATTCCAATTTTCCAAACCATTCGGGATGGTTTTTAAAGTATGGATGCTGAATATGAACATGATGAGAAACAAAATCCAATAAAATTTTAATTCCTTTTGAATGGGCGGTTTTAACAATCTCTTTTAAATCATCCATTGTACCAAAATGCTCTTCAACCATATTATCGCTTATCGGCCAATATCCATGATATCCGGAAAACCATCTATTAGGGGCTGGATATTCTCTGTATGCATTATTAGGATTATCATATACTGGTGAAAGCCAAATTGTATTTATACCAAGGCTGTCAAAATAACCGGTATTAAGTTTATTCAATATTCCTTTAAAATCACCACCGTTATAATTAGCTTGGTCAAACAACGAATCTTGTTTTATTGGATTATCGTTATTTTTATCACCATTACTAAATCTGTCTGTCATCAAAGAATATATTATACCGTCATACCAGTTGAAAGCACTTTTCAAATCTTTAACATTTCCATCATACAGCATAACTGTTTGAAGGTTTGTTAATTTGCCTTCAATATTTACCAATATTCTAAATGTATGCTCGCCTTTTATTTCTTTTTTGTTAAGTTTTACGCTAATATTATTATTTTCAACTTCAATAAAGGTTTTTACTTTTTTATTATCCAAAAGCGAATAAATATTATTAAACGCAACATTGGTTTCTTTTGAATCGCCTTTAAATTTAAAATTCAGCTCTAAAAAATCCCCCGAATCGTTTTTATCAAGAATGTACAAATATGAGCTTGAGGCTGCTTTATCAATAATATTTAAATTTGTGTTGTAACCGCCAATACCATTAGGAATTGAATCGTGATTTTTTTGGTCTAGGAATTCCATACCATCAACAAAATATTTATATTCGTATCTGCCCGGATCAAAAGAATAAGTTAACGAATACCATCCATCTTGCTGTTCTCGCAAATCCAGTTCTTGACGATTCCAATTATTAAAATTTCCAAAAATTGTTATTTTTTTTGGTTTATAATTTGGTTTAAAGCTAAAAGTATAGTCGTATTTTAATTTGCTTATTACTAAAATTGAATATTTTTGTCCGTCATATTCAAAATCTAAAAAAGTTGTTCCGTTAAAATTTTTATTGGGTGTAATAAACAATAAATGCTTTTTAATATCAAAATTAACATTTAAGTCTTTATTTGGTAAAAAGTTAACATCGTATTTATCTAAATAAAACAAATCATCTATCACCAAAGAATCTTTAACACCCGCATAAACTGTAACAGGATTAATAATATCTCGTAACCCTTTAGCTTGGGCTAAATTAACAAACAATAAAAATAAGATTAACGTATAAAGGCAAGTAACATTTTTCATTAAAACTCCGGTAAAAATAGAATTAAAAATTAACAATGTGTAAGTTACTAAAAAATAATTACTATCTAATAAAAACAAATAAAAAAAAATAATTTTTTCAATTTTTTTTATATTTAAAGCATTTTACAATCAAATGACCGTTGTTTTTTTAAGGTTGTAAACTTCTTTGTGTATTCTATAATTGTCAACTTCATAATAATTAAAAACATTATACACAGTATCTATTAAACCACCGGGTCCGCAAACATAAATATCACAATTGTTTATAAACTGTCTATTTTCTAAATAAAACTTCTCCAATAATTCAAATGTTATTCTGCCTGCTAAACCATCCCATTTTTCAATTGGTTTGCTAAGAATATTTATCAATTTGAAATTATCAATAAATTTTATTGATAATTTTTTAAGTTCATTATAAAAAATAATTGAGTTTTCGTTTCTGTTTTGATTAAGGAGAATAACTTGGCTGTTTATTTCAGTTTCTAAAATTGTTGAAATCATCGAAAAAGGAGGAGTTATTCCACTTCCGCCGGAAATAAACAAATAATTATTATTGTTGGTTATAAAAGGATCAACATAAAAATTTCCGTTAACCGGTTCTGAAACAAGAATGTCTCCAATTTTTAAGTAATCAACAAAATTTGTATAACTTGGGAAATTTTGATTTTTTTTAATAGTAATCCGTATTAAAGGAAGGACTAAAGGTGATGAAGAGATTGAATAACTTCTTTTTACAATAGAATTTTCCTCATTTATTAAAAAAGTAAGGTACTGTCCGGCATAAAAATTATTAATTTGATTTGTAATTTCTTTAAGTATTAATGATGTAGTATTTTTTGTTTCTTTAATAATGTCAATTATAGCAAAATTTAAAACCATTTTTCCCTTTCAATTTTAATTATCAACAACTATATATAAAAATAAGTTCTTAAAAGACTATTCTTCCAATTCGTTTTCGGCTAAAACCTTTATCGATTCTGCTGCGGGCATTTCTTGAACCGTTTGTAATTTTCTTTCAATAGACCTTGATCGTTTTGAAGCTTCACCAATCTCTTTACTTGCAGAATCAAGTTTTTGTTGAGTTTTTTCCAAAATGTCACCAAATCTAATAAACTCCGTCTTAACTGCTCCAAGTAATCTCCAAACTTCACTGCTCCTTTTTTGAATAGCTACAGTTCTAAAACCCATCTGCAGACTATTTAACAGTGCCAATAAATTAGTAGGCCCCGCTATTACAACCCTATATTCGCGTTGGATAAAATCGGATACTCCTCTTAATCTTAAAACTTCAGCGTATAAACCTTCAATTGGAAGAAATAAAATTGCAAAATCGGTAGTTGCCGGAGGATCTAAATATTTTATAGAGATACTTTTAGCCTCGGATTTTATTCTGCTTTCAAGTGCTTTTTTATACTCTTCAATTTTAATTATATCACCTTTTTCCTCAGCCTCTATTAAATTTTGGAAATCTTCCAGCGGAAATTTTGAATCAATTGGCAAATAAACTAAATCTTCTTTTATTTCATTTTTCCCCGGTAGTTTTATTGCAAATTCAACCACATCACGGCTCCCCTTTTTTACGGCAATATTTTCCGAATATTGATCGGGGGTTAATACTTGATCAATAAGGTTTTTTAACTGCATTTCCCCCCAGGTTCCCCTTACTTTTACATTATTAAGCACTTTTTTTAAGTCGCCTACTCCAACAGCTAAAGACTGCATTTCGCCAAGTCCTTTATGAACATCCTCAAGCTTTTTACTAACTAACGAAAAAGATTCACTTAATCTTTTTTCTAATGTAGAATGTAGTTTTTCGTCAACGGTAAGACGCATTTCTTCAAGTTTTTTATTGTTATCTTCTTGAATATGTTTAAGATTATTTTCTACTTTTACAGTAAGAGTTTCCAAACGATTATCAAAATTTGTGGATAATCGGTTTATTTCCTTAGAAAATAAATTTAATTGCTCTTTTAATAATACAGAAACATCGGTCATTCTTCCGGAAATATTATCACCAAACAACTTAATATTGTTATTTATTTCCAAACGTAAATTACTTGCAGATTTTTCGTTTTCCGTCCTTATTTGTGTATTTTCGGCAGAAATACTTTTAATAATGCTTTCTGTTGTTTTTTCTATCAATGCCTTTAGTTCGGCTTGGTTTTTATTTCCGTCATTAACCTTATTTAAATTTATTAACTGCAAAATAAAAGATAATATTGTAAATATTATTACAATAACAATCAAAGATTCCAATTTTGCCTCTTTTGTTTATTTTATTGCTTAAAAATAATTATTTTAATTTAAATATCCTTCATTTATTTATGCCTGATTTTACTATTGCATAACTGCAATAGGATACACTTTTAATCTTGTTAAATTTTCTGTTATAAATGAAACAGGATCTTTAAATAAAAATTATTTAATTACAATATTAAATTTTAGTAGTATTAAAATACCCGGATATTTTTGAACGCAAGTTATATAGTCGGGATTAGTTACAATGCTTTTCTAATAACATCATCTATTTTGTTGCCCAGTTTATTTATTATTCTGCAAGTATAACAACATATAAAATAACCCACATCCCAACAGCAAAAACAAGTTTTTTGGTTTCAACTAAGTTTATAAAATTATAAAACAACAATTTTTACTAAAACTTATTTCTCCAATTTGATAAAAAACCCAAGAAGTTCATGAAGAGGATAAAGTTCTTGATTATGTGTACATCTTACCTTTTTAAATAAGGGTAAGCATTTCTACTTACCCTTATATCTTGTAAACTTACTTTAAATAAATCATTTTATTTGTTTTTGTTAGCGTTGCATATTCAATTTTATAAAAATATAAACCGCTGCCTATATTTAAAGGAGTAAAAGTTATGTTGTGTTTGCCGGCTGGTTGATAATTGTTAACTAAAACTTTAATTTGTTCCCCCAGTATGTTATAAACATAAATTTTTACGTTATCGGCTTTGGGTAAATAATATTCAATATTAGTAGCTCCATTAAATGGATTAGGGTAGTTTTGCAATAAAGAAAAATCAATAGGCACATCCATTTCTTCTTCAACATCTACAATGTGGGTATGGTTATAAGTTACTGTTGTTGGATAACTGCAATGAATTATATCCAAATCGCCGTCATTATCTACATCAGCTAAAAGAGGATCAATAAAACCTCCCACCTCATATCTTTTTCCTAAATAAAAATATTCTCCAAAAGAAGAATAATACCCAATAATACTATCCGGATAATTTTTAATTACGGCAAATTCCACATCGCCTAAATTGCCGCATTCAACACATGTTTGGAAATTTGATATTATTATATCAAATCTATTATCACCATCTGTATCGCCGGAAGTAAACAAACCGGAGGTTTCCGCTGAAGAAAATCCATGAGCAGTAAAAGTCTCAATTGAATCCCTTAATAAAAGCATGCCGCTGCTTTGCCAGCTAAATCCGGCAAAATCATTTAAGCCGTTATTATCGTAATCCATTACAAAAAGCTGCCTCACGTCAGCTAAACCCTGGGAATAAATACTAAAGGGAAATAACTTTAAAGTATCAAAATCACCTTTGCCATTATTATAATATATAACGGCTGCATCGCATTCAATCCCCCTTTGTTTTGAAAACACAAAATCCAAATCACCGTCTTTATCCATATCTATTAATTTACTGCCAATTGTTTTATCTTTAATGTCAATGGAGTTTGTATCTCTAATAAAACCACCTAAACCGTTATTAATAAGTTTTCTGATTAAATATTGTTCTTCCCCAACAAATTCAAGGGCTATTAAATCTGTATAACCATCGCCATTAATATCTCCTTCGGCCAATAATCTGCCATCTGTGTTAATATACGGATATAATTTTTGATTAAATATATATCCTCCGTTATTATTACCCAACAACACTTTTGCTTCGTAGGTGTTTTCATTATCAATAATTAAATCCACAATGTTATCGTTATTAACGTCTCGGTAATATTTTAATCCGCCTAATTCAGGAATATTTTCACTTCTTAAAAATTCCCCCATCCCGTTATTAAATAACACAAGTCCATAATACCCCGAAACTATATCAATATAACCGTCATGGTCGTAGTCAATTGTTAACGAGTTAGTTAATCCCCATGGATTACCAGTAGGAAAATTAAACCGTTTTAAGCTGTCAAATTTTGCATTGGTCGGGTTAGTTATACCGGTAGAAAACTGCCAGTTAAACGATTTAAGTGTATCGTTATTGTTGGTTGTTAAAGGTCCAAAACAAACGTTTATTATTTCACCCGCATGATAGGCATTTACAGGAGAAAAGGTAAAACCATTGTTAACCAAATCTTTTTCAACAGATCCGTTTATTAATCCGGTACTTGTTCCATATACTTTAAATAATTGGTTATTGGTATAGACCAACGAATCAACAGGTTTGTTTAATTTTACAAATATACCGCTATTAACAGCAGCACCAATTATATCCTGTGCGGGAGATACCTCTATAACCGTAATGGGTTGTCCATAAACCAAAATATTAAAAGATATTACAAATAAAAATAAAAACAATTTTTTCATTGTTTACTCATTAATAATTAAATTTTATATTTATGTAAAATTTATTATTATAACTTAGCAAATAATGTTGTATGCAATACAAAAAAAGACAAGGTAAAATTTTAACCTATAGTTTTAAACCCCTGCCTTTTTCCACTAAATTTAAATAAACCAACATATTACTTTCCCCAACTTTACATAAAATTATTTATTAAAATAATAATAATGACAGTACAAAACAAATATTTTAATAGTTTTGGTGGAATAAATATTTCAATTGAATGCAAAAAAGGAATAAATTTAGACTATTTACCTCATTAATAAAGGAATTAACAGTTATTACAATTTCTTCATTAAATTTAGTTTGATTTACGCATATTTTGCAAAAACATGCTAAATTTTAACCTAATCAATCAATTTTCCAATAATTTGCTTATTTTTAATATCTTAATAATAAATTGTTGTAAAAACATGAAAAATTGGCAAAAAGCTTTATTTGGTCTTGGTATTACTTTTATTGTAGTGTTAATATCGGTTATATTCTTTTCCTATAATATTATAAAAAACACTTTACCCACTTACGATGGTGAAATAGAATGTAAAGATGTATTAAGTAAAGTGGAAATTTATAGAGATTCTTTAGCAATTCCGTATATAAAAGCCCCAAAGGATTTGGATGCCTATTTTGCACTTGGTTATGTACATGCACAAGAAAGATTGTTCCAGATGGATTTAATGAGAAGAGCCGGAAGCGGAAGACTTTCTGAAATTTTTGGCAAAAAAACAATTCCTTATGATAAAATGTTTAAGACTTTAGGATTGCAGAGGGTTGTGAATGATAATTTTACCCAAATTGATAAGCAGACATTACAAGTTTTATCAGCTTATTCAAATGGCGTTAATTATTTTATCCACCAAAACAAGGATAATTTACCGTTGGAATTTGCAGTACTTGATTATAGACCTTACGACTGGAAACCGACACATAGTTTATTAATTGCTAAAATGCTTGCATGGGAATTAAACATAAGCTGGTGGACTGATTTTAGTTTTACACATTTAGTTCAAAAATTCGGTTATGATAAAATTAAAGATATTTTACCAAACTTCGAGCAAAACAAGGAATATTTAATTTCAAAACAAATTAAATCTTTGGAGGCAATTAATTCCGGTTTAGTAGAAACCGATAAAAAATTCAGAGAATTTGTCGGCTTTGAAGGCACACACATTGGTTCCAATAATTGGGTTGTTAACGGTACTCATTCGGCAAGCGGCAAACCAATAATAGCCAACGACCCGCATCTTGCTTTTCAAGCACCGGGAAGGTGGTTTATTGCAGTTATTAAAGCCGATAACAGAACAACAGCAGGATTGACCTTGCCGGGTGTGCCGGGAGTTGTTATAGGCAAAAACGATAAAATAAGCTGGACAGTAACAAATGTTATGGCCGATGATGCCGATTTTTATATTGAACAGCTTGACAGCTCAAAATCAAATTATTTATTAGATGGTAATTGGAAAAAGTTAAATATTATTAAGGATACCGTATATGTTAAAGACGGAAATACCGAAATATTAGAAATTAAACAAACCCATAGAGGACCTATTATTTCGGATATTCACCCATTCAACGTAATTTACCCAAACAAATATCGTAAAAATCCGGTTTTAAGTATGCGCTGGACTGCTTTAGATTATAGTAACGAACTGCTTTCTTTTTTAGCCATAAACAAATCCAAAAATTTTGGAGAATTTAAAGAAGCCGTTAAATATTTTCACACACCCGGACAAAATTTTGTTTATGCCGATATTGATGGTAATATTGGATATATATGCGGTGCAAAACTACCAATTCGTAAAACATCATCACCAACTTTAATATTTGACGGCACAACTTCCAACAGCGATTGGAGTGGATTTGTTCCTTACGAACAAATGCCAAAAATTTATAATCCGGCTAACGGTTTTATTGCCACAGCAAATAACAAAGTTGTTGAAAGTTTTCCTTATCATATTTCCAATCTTTGGGAGCCCAATTCACGCATTTTAAGAATAACCGGTCTTCTTAAATCAAAGGATAAACATTCCGTTAAAGATTTTCAAATCTATCAAAACGATTATTATTCCGAATATGCATCGGAACTTGTTCCATTTGTAATTAGTGCTTTTAATAATGCTGAAATTAAAGAAAAAAACTTAGTACTTGCATTAAAACTGCTTAAAAAATGGGATTTTAATATGGATGCTGATAGTCAAGTACCAACAATCTATGCAAATTTTTTACAGCATTTAATTAAAAATATTTTTGCGGATGAAATGGGCAAAACTTATTTACAGGAATATAGCTTTATTGCAAATATACCGTATCGTGTTGTTCTTCAGCTTTTATATCAAAATTCGTCAATTTGGTTTGATAATGTAAAAACGCAAAAATATGAAAACAGAGATGATATTGTTAGAAAAAGTTTAATTGATGCTTTATCGGAATTGGAAGACAAACTTGGAAATGAATTATACTTATGGCAATGGGGTACAATACATAAAGTAACATTTAAGCATAGTTTTAGCGGTTTTTCAAGTTTTACCGATAAATTTGTAAATATTGGGCCTTTTGAAATTGGCGGTGATGGTACAACAATAAATAATGGCGAGTATTCTTTTAATAAGCCATTTGCAAATAATTTAGGTCCGTCTATGCGGTATATTTATGATTTTGCCGATCCTGATAATTTTTATTGTATCTTACCAACAGGTCAATCAGGTCATATATTTAGCTTAAATTATAAAAATATGACAAAAAATTGGCTGTCCGGAAAGTATATAAAAGTGAATACTAATTTTGATAATATAGAATCTTCATTTTTAAACAAGCTTTTGTTTACATCAAAAAATCAGGAATAAGTTAGTTAAGAATTAAAAAAAATATTACATTAGTAATTTAAATTTACAGGTATATTATGAAAGTTATTGAACATTTAATAAAAGCAACTAACCCTTTAATAAGTTTTGAAATAATTCCCCCCAAACGCGGAGGTAATATTCATCAATTATTATCGTTGTTGGATGATATTATTAAATACAATCCTCCTTTTATTGATATTACTTCGCACGCAGCAGAAGTTATTTATGAAGAAACCACCGGTGGTGGATTTATTGCCAAAGTTAAAAGAAAAAGACCCGGCACACTAGGAATTTGCGCCCTAATACAAAATAAATACAACGTGGATGCTGTTCCCCATGTAATCTGCCAAGGATTTACCCGCGAGGAAACAGAAGATTTTCTTATTGAATTACGTTATTTAATGATTGATAATGTACTTGCGGTTAAAGGAGATGACAGTGCGTTTAATAAACCTTTAAAATTTGGCCGTAGTGTTAATCAAAGGTCTATAGATTTAGTAAAACAAATAAAAGCAATGAATTCGGGTAAATATTTAGAAGACTCACTTTTAGATGCCGAACCTACTGATTTTTGTATTGGTGTTGGCGGATATCCTGAAAAACATTACGAAGCACCCAATTTAGATATAGATATAAAATATATTAAAGAAAAAATTGACGCCGGTGCAGATTATATTGTTACACAAATGTTTTATGATAACGAAAAATATTATACTTTTGTTGATAAATGCAGAAAAGCCGGCATAAATGCACCAATAATTCCGGGTTTAAAAATATTAACGTCAAAAACACATGTTAATTCGTTACCTAAAAACTTTTATATTGATATACCAAAAGAATTAGCTGAAAATATAACAACCGAAAAGCCTGAACATGCTATGGATATTGGAGTAGAATGGACGGCACGACAAGTTGAAGACTTGCTAAACCATAACGTTCCCGGAATTCATTTTTATGTTATGCAAACTTCAAAACCTATAAATAAATTAATGGCAAAGCTAAAATTTTAAAAGGTGGTTATGAAATTAAAAGGAAAGATTCATTTACCTCATCGTAAAACAAAAAAACTAAAATGGGGAATTGCCGGATGCGGGAAATTTACGGAAGATGTATTACTACCTACTTTGTTGCAAATAAATAAAAACAAAGTAATTTCTATCTTTAGCAATGATATAACCAGAGCGAAATATATTGCAACAAAATTTGCAGCTCCTAACTCGTTTAATAATTTTACTGAATTTCTGAAGTCCGATTTTGACAATTTATATATTGGCAGCAGAAATTCCGACCATTATGCTCAAGTTATTGAAGCTGCCAAAATGCACAAAAATATTTTATGCGATAAACCGTTAGCTTTAAATTCCGCGCAAGCTTTAGAGATGTATGAGACGTGCAAAAACAATAATGTACTTTTTGCTGTAAATTATGTAAACCGATTTCATCCCCTTGTACAAAAAGCAAAAGAATTAATTGATAAAAATTTTCTTGGAAAAATTGTTTCCATTTCAACAAGTTATAATACCGAATTTATGCCGGATGAAAATTTTCGTTTTAAAAAAGAATTAAGCGGCGGCGGAGTTTTACGTGATATAGGAACTCATATGATTGACCTCCTTTTATATTTTGGCGGTAACATTTCCCAAATTAAAGGATTTATGGATAATATTATTTTTAAAAGCGAAGTTGAAGATTTTACTTCGGCAATTGTTAAATTTGAAAATGGAGGATATGGATCATTTAATGTTTCCTTTAATACTCCAAAGGCATTTAATAGAATTGAAATACTTGGTTATAAAGGTTGTATTGCTATTGATAATATTATTGGAAAACGCGGAACACCTGCAAAATTAACAATAGATTTAAACGGAGAAGGACGAAAAGCTTTTAGAAACAGAGCAAGCAAACAATTATTTTTACTTCGTTCAGTTTGCAATTCATTTTTAATTAATGAAACTCCGGCAATTACCGGTTATGACGGTTATATTAATATGCAGGTAATGGAACTTTTGGAAAAACAATGTCTTTAAAAAAAGAACTAGTTGATATTTGTAACAAAGTTTATACCAATGGTTTTGTTGCCGCACTTGACGGAAATTTATCTGCAAGAGTTGATAGTGAAAGGATACTAATTACTCCTTCGGCCAAAAACAAAGGCTCAATTTGCGAGAAAGATTTATTGTTAATTGACTTATCCGGTAATCTTATTGATGGCAGCGGAATCATATCTACAGAATCAAAAATTCATATTCTTGCTTACAAACACAGGCCGGAAGTAAATGCTGTTATTCATGCTCACCCTATATACGCTACGGCTTTTGCTGCTATGGGAGAAGGTTTTACTAAACCGATTTTTCCGGAAGTAGTGGTTACTTTGGGGAAAGTACCGTTATGCAAATATGCTACACCTTCAACCGATCAAGTGACTCAGTCAATGATGCCTTATATTGAATATGTTTGGGCATTATTGCTGGAAAATCACGGTGCTGTTACATTGGGCACCTCAATTGATGATGCATATAATAAATTAGAAAAACTTGAACATACCGCTAAAATACTTTCTGTTATTAGAAGTTTTGGAAGCGAAAAAATTATACCCTCATATAAATTAAAAGAACTATACGATGTTGCTGAAAATACATATAATTTAAAAATTGATAAACGAAATAGAATGGACCAAAAATTCTATTAGTACGGAATAACATGAAAAAAGAAAATATTTTATTGCTTGTAGGAGGAATTTCACCTGAAAGAGAAGTTTCCAAATCATCCGGAGAAAATGTATACAATGCATTGCTAAAACTTGATTATAATGTGACTATTATTGACCCTGCTTACGGCGAAAATCAGCCAAAAGATAATCTGCAATTTTTTTGTGATAAAGATTTTGCACCAATAAGTCGTGAAAATTATATTAAGGCCATTAATTTACCGGCATTTGAAAATACCGATTTGGTTTTTAATTCTTTGCATGGTAAATATGGCGAAGATGGAACAATACAATCGCTGCTTGAATTAAAAAACATAAAATATACCGGTTCGGGAGTTTTATCAAGTTCGTTAACAATGGATAAATGCGCTTCAAAAATTTTATTTCAACACTTTGATGTTTCAACACCCAAATGGTTTTTTGTTTCAGAAGATTCAGTTGATTTTAATGAAATTAAGGAAACAATAAAAACTAATTTGCTATACCCTTGTGTAATAAAACCAAACGACCAAGGTTCAACAATCGGTCTGTCAATTTGTCATAACCAAGATGAAGTGATACCGGCAATTAAACTTGCCTTGCAGTTTTCGTCAAAAGCACTTATTGAAGAATTTATTGAAGGATTTGAGTTAACAGTTGGTGTTTTAGATAATATTGTGTTACCTCCGCTTGAGATTAAACCCAAAAAAGATTGTTACGATTATGAATGTAAATATACTGATGGAATGAGCGAATACGTGGTTCCTGCAAATTTCCCCGAAGAGGTATTAAACAATCTTAAGGAACAGGCTAAACTTGCTTTTGATGCATTGGGCTGCTCATCTTATGCGCGTATCGATTTTAGAGTAAACCGGAAACACCAAATTTTTTGTTTGGAAGCAAACACTTTACCCGGAATGACATCACATAGTTTATTGCCCAAAATGGCAATGGCCGCCGGAATCAGTTTTGAAAAACTTATTGAAAAAATTATTATTTACGCCCTAAAATGAAAAAATCTTTTTTGACAAAAAAAATCAAACTTATTATATTTACAATTGTTTTTGCAATAATAGCTTTATATTTATTTTTTAATGAAACAGGAATTGTGAGTTATTATTCATTACAAAATGACATAAAAGATATTAGAGTACAGATTGATTCTTCAAAATCTAAAATTGAACATCTTGATTCCGAAATAGATTCTCTAAAAACTAATAATTTTAAAATTGAAAAAGTTGCCCGTGAAAAATATCACCTAAAAAAACAGGGCGAAAAGGTTTTTAGAATCAAGGTAAAATAAAAATGGATATTAAGATTCCACACACTCCCCTGGCAGAAAGAATTCGCCCAATAACTTTAGATGATTATTTTGGGCAAGAACACTTAACCGGAATTGGCAAGCCAATCCGAAAAATGATTGAAAACGATTCGATCAGTTCAATGATATTTTGGGGGCCTCCCGGAACAGGCAAAACCACACTAGGTAAAATTATTTCGCATTCAACCTCATCCGAATTTCATATTATTAATGCAGTATCTTCGGGAGTTAAAGATATTCGCGCAATTATGGAGATTGGAAAAACAAACAAAGAGCTTAACAAAAGAACCATCCTGTTTATTGATGAAATTCACAGATTTAACAAAAACCAGCAAGACGCCCTGCTTTCATCTGTTGAAAAAGGAGATGTTATTTTAATTGGTGCAACTACCGAAAATCCCTCTTTTGAAGTAATACCTGCTCTCCGTTCACGCGCCCGAACATATATACTTAAAGCTCTTGATGAAATAAATTTAGACTGCATTTTAAATCATGCGTTAAAATCTGATGATTTCCTTTCACGGTTAAAGATTTCAATTCCTGACAAGGATTTTTTAATGTACAACTCCGGCGGTGATGCCCGTATTTTATTAAACATTGTGGAAGCAGCGGTTTTACAGGAAATTAATAATGAAGAAATTGTAATTAATAAAGAAATTATTGAAAACATTACACAGCATAAAAACTCAATTTACGATAAAGGCGGTGAAGAACATTATAATGTAATTTCTGCATTTATAAAAAGTTTACGCGGAAGCGATCCCGATGCTGCCATATATTGGATGGCAAGGATGATTGAAGGCGGCGAAGATCCTTTATTTATTGCAAGAAGGATGATTATATTTGCCTCGGAAGATATTGGAAATGCTTCACCTAACGCCCAATTATTGGCTGTATCAACATTTTCAGCTATTGAAAAAATCGGAATGCCTGAATCAAGAATAATTTTAGCACAATGTGCCGCATATTTAGCTTCTTCGCCTAAAAGTAATGCTTCATATATGGCAATTGAAAAAGCCCTTGAAGATAATCGTACCAGACCACATTACCCTGTACCGCTGCATTTACGAAATGCACCGACTAATTTTATGAAAAAAATAGGCTACGGAAATAATTATAAATATCCGCACGATTTCCCCAACAATTTTTTTGAGGAAGATTACCTGCCGGTTGAATTAAAAAACAGCCAATATTATTTTCCTTCTGAAAATGGTCAGGAAAAAAGTATCAAGGAAAGATTAAAACTGCTTTGGGCTAAAAAGAAAAAATATTAATCTGCTATTAACATTCCTCCCGCTATGCGGGATTATACAAATAATTTAATCATTATTTATTTGTAAAATAATAATCATAAATAAAATATTTTAATGTGTTAATAAAACCTAATAAATTAGATAAATATTGCATTTGCACTTATCAATCCCGCATAGCGGGAGAGATGTTTATAGAAACGCCACACATATAACATCAATAAGCTGCAGCGCAGCGACATTGTTTACCCATAATTTCTATATTATCAATATTTTATGCCGCTGCGCTGCAGCTCCATTATTCATAGGTTTTTATTTTGCTATAAACATTCCTCCCGCTATGCGGGATTATACAAATAATTTAATCATTATTTATTTGTAAAATAATAATCATAAATAAAATATTTTAATGTATCAAGAAAACGTCGGAAATCAGATAAATCTTGAAGCTGCAGCGTCCTGAAATAGGTTGACTCGAAAAAGATAAAAAAGTCAACCAAAACAAGGACAAAAAATGGAAAAAGCAAGAAAAAAAGCAATATTGGAGGAAAATGAAAAGCAATATTATCCAAATGCATTTAAGAGAAAAA
>JAZDHY010000069.1:0-136455 GCA_043805435.1 bacterium | reverse complement strand
GGTCATAAAAAGGCTGGCAAGCTGAAGCTTGCGCTACAATTAGGCGTTCCAGCTGAAAAATACTGTATTGCAGAAAAAGTTTCTAAAACTGCTTGTAAGATTTTCAATATTGCTGAATACTCATAATTAAGCAGGATTCTTTTTTGTAGTGCGAACTTTAGTTCGCAAACTTTTATATTTTCTTTGCAATTAGGGTCATAAAAAGGCTGGCAAGCTGAAGCTTGCGCTACAATTAGGCGTTCCAGCTGAAAAATACTGTATTGCAGAAAAAGTTTCCGAAACTGCTTGTAAGATTTCCGCTATTGCTGAATACTCATAATTAAGCATGATTCTTTTTTGTAGTGTGAACTTTAGTTCGCAAACTTTTGTATTTTCTTTGCAATTAGGGTCATAAAAAGGCTTGCAAGCTGAAGCTTGCGCTACAATTAGGCGTTCTAGCTGAAATATACTGTATTGCAGAAAAAGTTTCCGAAACTGCCTGTAAGATTTTCGATATTGCTGAATATTCATAATTAAGCGGGTTTCTTTTTTGTAGTGCGAACTTTAGTTCGCAAACTTTTATATTTTCTTTGCAATTAGGGTCATAAAAAGGCTGGCAAGCTGAACAGACTGTGTGAAAATTGGGGATAAATCTTAAACTGCGACTATTTGGCTGTAAAAATTATGTCACCCCGATGGGGTTTTTACGATTGTTTTTTCGTTTTTGCTATAATCATGTCATCCCTCCGGGATTAAAAACACATTGTAACATATTACAAAACAATATGTTAACGTATATATATATTGCACAAAAGCACGGCAGAGCCGTGCAATATTTGTAACCACACGCACATCCACCAATCCCCACAACTCCAGCGGAGTTACATGTTCTTTTTCTTCTATTTCTGGTAATTCGCCAGTTTTAACACAGTCTATTTAGTTCGCAAACTTTTGTATTTTCTTTGCAATTAGGGTCATAAAAAGGCTGGCAAGCTGAAGCTTGCGCTACAATTAGGCGTTCCAGCTGAAAAATACTGTATTGCGGAAAAAATTTCCAAAACTGCTTGTAAGATTTTCAATATTGCTGAATACTCATAATTAAGCGGGTTTCTTTTTTGTAGTGCGAACTTTAGTTCGCAAACTTTTGTATTTTCTTTGCAATTAGGGTCATAAAAAACGCTGGCAAGCTGAAGCTTGCGCTACAATTAGGCGTTCCAGCTGAAAAATATTGTACTGCAGAAAAAGTTTTCGAAACTGCTTGCGAGATTTCCGCTATTGCTGAATACTCACAATTAAGCATGATTCTTTTTTGTAGTGCGAACTTTAGTTCGCAAACTTTTATCTTTTCTTTGCAATTAGGGTCATAAAAAGGCTGGCAAGCTGAAGCTTGCGCTACAATTAGGCGTTCCAGCTGAAAAATATTGTAATGCAGAAAAAGTTTCCGAAACTGTCTGTAAGATTTTCGATATTGCTGAATACTCATAATTAAGCATGATTCTTTTTTGTAGTGTGAACTTTAGTTCGCAAACTTTTGTATTTTCTTTGCAATTAGGGTCATAAAAAGGCTGGCAAGCTGAAGCTTGCGCTACAATTAGGCGTTCCAGCTGAAAAATACTGTATTGTAGAAAAAGTTTCCGAAACTGCTTGCGAGATTTCCGCTATTGCTGAAATCTCTATAATTAAGCAGGATTCTTTTTTGTAGTGCGAACTTTAGTTCGCAAACTTTTATCTTTTCTCTGCAATTAGGGACATAAAAAACGCTGGCAAGCTGAAGCTTGCGCTACAATTAGGCGTTCTAGCTGAAAAATACTGTATTGCAGAAAAAGTTTTCGAAACTGCTTGCGAGATTTCCGCTATTGCTGAATACTCACAATTAAGCATGATTCTTTTTTGTAGTGCGAACTTTAGTTCGCAAACTTTTATATTTTCTTTGCAATTAGGGTCATAAAAAGGCTGGCAAGCTGAACAGACTGTGTGAAAATTGGGGATAAATATCAAATAACGTTTATTTGGCTATAAAAAATTATGTCACCCCGATGGGGTTTTTACGATTGTTTTTTCGCTTTTGCTATAATCATGTCATCCCTCCGGGATTAAAAACCCATTGTAACATATTATAAAACAATGCGTTAACGTATATATATTGCACATAAGCACGGCAGAGAAATTCTCTGTTTGTTTTAGCAGAGTTGCGGTTTATGCCAACTATGTATGCTTTATGCAAAAATAGCAGAGTTAATTTTAAGAATATGTATGGTAAATATATCTTTCCCCTCTTTTTGACGAGAGGGGATTAAAAGGCTTTGCCCGACTGAATTTGAGACGGGTGAGTTCGTTTTTATGAATTTACACCATTTTTAAAAATTATTGGTTGATGAAACAAGAAAATAATTCTATTTCCAAATCAATCCTTTTATTTTTTTTATATCAATATTTTCAAACACATAATATAATGTTGGTAATAAATACAAAGTTAAAATTGTTGATGTAATCAAACCGCCAATAACAACAACGGCTAGGGGTTTTTGAATCTCCGAGCCGGGGCCTGTTGCATACAACATTGGAATTAAACTAAAAGCCGATATTGATGCGGTCATTAACACGGGTCGCAATCTGGCAACACTTCCGGTTTTAATTGCTTCGCTAAGAGGCATACCGTTAATACAAAGCTGTTGAATATACGAAACCATTACAACACCATTTAACACGGCAACACCAAATAACACAATAAATCCAATTGAAGCAGGCACGGATAAATATAATCCGGAAATAAATAAAGCAAACACTCCCCCAATTAAAGCAAAAGGTAAATTAAAAATAATCAAAAACCCAAGTCTAAATGATCGGAATGTAACATATAACAACAAAAAAATAAGAATAATTGTTGCGGGAAAAATAATCAATAATTTATTCATTGCACGCTGCTGACTTTCAAACTGTCCGCCCCAAACTGTATAATAACCTGTTTGAAACTGAACTTCTTTTTTAATTTTCTGTTTTGCCTCTTCAACAAAACTTCCTATATCGCGTCCTTTAATATTTAACTCAATACCAATTCTCCGCAGTCCGTTCTCCCTTGAAATTTGAACGGGACCATCAACAATAGAAATTTCGGCAACTTGATTAAGGGGGATATTGTAACCATTAGTGGTTGGAATAAGAATATTGCCAATCTGTTCAACATTGTTGCGATATTTTTCATCAAAACGGACATTAATATCAAAAGATTTATTCTCCTCATAAAAAAGTGAAGCGTTTTTACCGCCAATTGCTATCTCAATAATTTTTGATACGTCGCTTACATTTAAACCGTACCGTGAAATTT
This sequence comes from bacterium, assembly GCA_043805435.1. Taxonomy (GTDB): domain Bacteria; phylum Bacteroidota; class Ignavibacteria; order Ignavibacteriales; family Melioribacteraceae; genus JAEXOD01. Next base: position 133,151 of record JAZDHY010000069.1, on the reverse strand, counting down.
TGTTTCTGTTTATGTCAATATCCAAATAAGGCTGTCCTGCAATACGTTCAACAACAATATCGGCAGCACCGGGTATAGAATAAATTGTTTTTGCAACTTCTTCGGCTTTTTCTTTTAATACTTCAAGATCTTCACCAAAAATTTTAATTATTAATTGTGCTTTTGTTCCGGCAACTAATTCATCAATTCGGCATTGAATAGGCTGGCTAAAGCTAAAAACAATTCCGGGAATAGAAGATAAACTTTCACGCATTTTGTTGGTTAATTCTTCTTTGTCGTCTGTTGTTGTCCAATCGCTCCGGTCTTTTAAAATTCCGGTAAATGCGGTTTTATCGGTTCCGCGTGCTTCAAGAGCAATGCCCGATTGTCCTGTTCGGCCAACTATTGTAACTAATTCGGGAAATTCTTTCATTTTTTTAGATACAAGTTTATTTATTTCCATAGCTTTATCCAAAGAAACACCCGGCATTAACTGTACGTCCATATCAAACGCACCCTCGTCCATAATTGGAATAAATTCGGTACCTAAATTTGCCAAAACAAATAACGAGGCAATAAATAAACTTGTTGCAGCGGTAAAAACAGTTTTTTTATAATTTAATACAAGTGTTAAACTTTTAGTATAAAATCTGTTTGCAGCCTCCATAATTCTATTTTCTTTTTCCTTTTCGGATTTAAGAAATAACAAGGTGAGGGCGGGAATAATAAATATAGAAATCAGCAGAGAAGATAAAAGAGCAATGCCGACTGTAATGGCAAGCGGGGTAAACATTTTACCTTCAATTCCTTCAAGAGAAATTACAGGAATAAATGTTAAAGCAATAATTAGTTCGCCAAAAATACTTGGTTTACGAACCTCCAAAACTGCCTTAAGAACGGTTTTATATTTTTCAGATAAACCTCCATCTAAACTCAAGTTTCTCTGAACGTTTTCAACTTGAATAATTGTTGCATCTATTATCATTCCAATTGAGATGGCAAGTCCGCCTAGTGACATAAGATTTGCTTCAATGCCAAATAATTTCATTACAATAAAAGTAATAAATAAAGAAAGCGGCAGAGCAATTAATACGACTAATGAACCGCGAATATTACGTAACAATAAATATAATATAATTAATACAAGTATTGAACCTTCGCCAAGAGCACGCAATACTGTAAAAATACTGCTGTTTACAATATCGGTTCTGTCATAAAACGGTACAATCTTAATTCCGTTAGGTAATACGTTGGCATTTATTTCTTCAACCTTTTCTTTTACACTTTTTACAACATCTCTGCCGTTACCGCCTTTAAGCATCATAACAACACCGCCTACCGCCTCGTTGGTGCTGTTAATTAGTGCGGCACCTTGTCTTACTGCTTCGCCAATTTTAACCTCTGCTACGTCTTTAATATAAACCGGGGTTCCGTTTGAGGATTTTAGAACAATTGTTTTTATATCCTCAATATTTTTTAAAAGTCCAACGCCTCTTACAATATACTGCTCCGAATATCTGTCAATAGTATTTCCGCCAACATTGCTGTTATTGTTTTCAACGGCACTAAAAACATCATTAACCGAAATATTATATTTTATAAGCAATTCCGGTTTTACAATAACCTGATATTGTTTAAGATACCCCCCAAACGAATTTATTTCGCTTACACCGGGGATGCTTTTTAAAATAGGGTCAATTGTCCATTCTTCCAAAGTTCGCAGATAAGTTAAATATTCTTTTTTTGCCTCTTTTTCTCCGGGTTCATTTCCTTGTAAAGTATATTGGTATATTTCGCCCATAGCTGTTGCAATTGGGCCCATTTCAATATCAACACCTTCCGGCAGATTTTTGGTTGTTTCGGCCATTCTTTCGTGAACAATTTGTCTGGCAAAATAAATATCAACTCCATCCTCAAAAACTACTGTAATTACAGATAAACCATATTTTGTTGTTGAACGCAATTGAACTAAATCGGGCAGGCCGCGCAAGGCGTTTTCTATTGGAAATGTAACTGCTTTTTCTATTTCGTATGCAGAAAGTCCGTTTGCATTAATAACAACTTCAATTTGAACATTTGTAACATCCGGAAAAGCATCAATTGATAACTTACTAAAAGAATAGATTCCCGCAGCAGTTATAATTAATGCAATAATTATTATAAATTTGTTTTGTTTTAATGATGAGGAAATTAGTTTTTCAAGCATAAATTTATTCCTCCTCTCCGAATGTTTCTTTTAACATCTCGGATTTAATATCAAAAACACCGTCTGTAACTATTTTATCACCAAGTTTTAAACCTTTTACAATTTCAACTTTTTCATTAATTTTAGAGCCTAAGGTTACTTTGATTTTTTCAAATGTTGTATCCGACTGCTGCACAAAAACAAAAAAGTTGTTTCCGTCACGGATTAAACATTTTTCATTTATTATTATACCTTTGGCAGTGCCCGATATTGGTACGGATATTTCGCAAAACATTTGCGGTTTTAATAATTTATTGCCGTTGTTTACGTTAGCCAATAATTTTATTGTTCTGGTGTTGGGATCAATTACATCGCTTATGCTTATTACATTACCCGTAAAAGTTTTATTTGGATAAGTTGTGGTGCTTATTTTAATTTCCGGAAAACCGGCAATTTTATTTATATCGTTTTCAAATATTTGTCCTTCCACCAATAATTTACTGGTGTTAATTATTCTAAATGCATTTGTTGCCGGATCTATCAATTGTCCTATTACAACATTGCGTTCGGTAATAACTCCGCTTATTGGGGCTTTAATAGAATATAATCCTTTACTGTGGTTATTTTTTCCGTTGTCGTTTAATATATCTGCATCGTCTAATCCTATTGAATGGATTCTTTTATCTTCAGCCATAAATTCGGCAGACGCTTTGTTATATTCTGCCTCTGCTTCTAATAAAGATTTTTGAGCACTAATATTTTGTTCATATAAAAGTTTAATGCGTTTGTAATTTGTTTCGGTAAAGTCAAGCTGCGCTTTTGATTTAAGAAATGCCGATTCAATTTCACCAATAGAAATGCCTTCTATAAGCATCAATTCCTGCCCTTGATTTACATAGCTGCCTACATTTACCAAAACTTTATTTACGCGGCCTTCCAATAACGAACCGACTAACGCTTCGTTATCTTGGTTGGGCAGCATAACACCGGGAATTTTGATTGTTCCGGTCAAATTATTTTCGGTAATTAATTCTGTTTCTAAATTGATATTTTCTTGTGCTTCTTTAGATAAAACAATTAATGAACTGCCTGTTTCGTTTGAAGTGCTTTCATTATCTTCAGCTTGGCCCGTTTTGCCGCATCCAATAAATGTTAAACTTAATGTTGTTAATAATAATAATCCTATTGTTTTATATTTTGTCATTTCGAGACCTCTAAAAATTTTATATCGGTTCCTGTTAATAGTGTAAGTTTGCTTATTAATACATTGTATTCTTTTAACAAACTAATGTAATCTTCCTTAATTTTAATGTTTGTCTGCTTAGCCATAATAAATTCCATATACGAAATTTCACCGGCTTGATAACTTTTTAATGCGGTTTGATAAATTTCTTTAGTATATGGAAGTAATTTGCTTTTATACGTTTCGATCTGTTTTTTTATTGTTTCAAAATTGGCTATTGTATTGTTAATGCCGGCAACAGTAGTGTTAATTGTTTTTTGCAATTCATATTCGGATAATGAACAATCTGCATATGCCTGTTGAATTTTCCCTCTTTGGTCAAACATAAACCAAATTGGAACCGATATGCCAAAATTCCACCCATAAAAATTTGCGCTTTCGGCGTTAGCCTGCTTCATATAACTAATGCTAAAAGTAGGTAAAATTGAACTGTATGCAAGTGATTTGTTTGTAGAGCTGATTTGTGTATTTAGTTTTTGATCAACAATTAAAGGGTTATTATTAACGGCAAAATTTATTAATTGCTCTGCTGAAACAATAATTGGGGTATATTCCAACGAGTCAATAATTGTTATATCTTCGGTATTTTCCGAATAAGATTTCCCTATTAATATAAATAGTTCTTTTAATGAATTATTATAATCGGTTTTGGTTTTACCCAACGTATTTTCCGCCTCTATCATTTGAAGTTCGGCGGTTAAATTTTCTATGTTTGAAGCTTCACCCGATTTATAACGAATTGTAGATTTGGTTTTAAATTCAACCGATAAATTATAGTTTTCCAATGCTAAATTGCATTGTTCTTTTTTTTCTAAAACATCATAATAATTAGACGAAACTTCAAAACAGATTTGGTTAATTACCTGTTGTAAACTGTTTTTAGCTATATCAATTTCAGTTGAAGCGTTTAGACCTTTAAAATAATAAGTGGTTGGGAATTCAAACTCTTGACTGATTTCAATAGTCCTTTCGTCATACCCGCTTAAACTTTTCCCTTTGGGTATAAATTCGTAAGAAGCAGAAACATTTGGCTGTGGTAAGGAAATATTTTCCCAAAACCTGCCTTTTGCTGAATTAATTGATGCTTCTGCTTTTTTTATGTCGGGGTTGTTTTGTTTTGCATAATTTAACACTTCTTCCAGTGTTAAATTATTTGTCTGAGCAAAAACAGTAGTACACCCCAATATAAGCATTATAAATGCCAATATTTTCATGGTTATCCTGTAATATTTTTAAAATGGTTTATCTAAAAATGAGGGTAAAACGTAAGTGTCAAATAAGGAATGATTGGTGTTTTATGTATAATGGATCTTCTTGTAATAAAGATTTGTTTTCGTCAGGTGAAAAATAAAAATTATTGGTTAATAAACTAATATCAATTGTTTCAAAAGTGCCTTCAATTAAATGATTGAATAAATTAAATTGAACATTAATGTTTTGTTTAACCGGCAAAGTATCTTGAACCAAAACACAAAAATCGTGGTTTGCGTGCAAATGTTCGTGGCATTCGGCTATATCAAGTTCCGAGTGTATAAACAAAAAAGCAAACGTAAAAATTAAAATAGAGATTATTGTGTTTTTATTCATTGTTAAAAATAATAAAATAGCAGGAGAGTTTCAAGTCAATAATGTTGGGGCATAATTTTGGAATATTGTGGTTAATAATTATAAACCAATTTTTTCTTTTGGTTTAATTAATTCTTTAACTAATTCGTGCACGTTTGTGTATGCTCCTAACTCCGCAACATTAGTTCCTCTGTCTAAATCGTATTGTGCTGTTTTTACAACCCACTCTCCGTTGGTAATTGCGGTATTAATTTTATCAATCAAGGTGTCATAACAACATATCCCTTTATCGTATTCGGGAAAATGTTTTGATTTTATGTAATTTATTATTTTATCCCCCGTTTCAAAAGCTTTTGTGGTCTTTTCAAAATGTAATAAAATCCAATATTCAAAACAAATTATTGATAAAGCATATTCAATATTTTTTAGTTGTGTGATTGTATTAAGTGCGTCTTTTATATTAGCGTGTTTGTCTTTGTCTAAAACAATCCAAATTTTATCGTATTCGTTTTTATCCTGCTTGGCTCTTTTTTGTTTCTTTTTAGCTTCTTCAACCAAACCAAGCGGACTGTAATTTTCGGGTTGATAAATTTCAATGTTCCATGCTGATAAATTTCTTTTATATTTTTCGTCTTTTTGAAATGACTTAAAATAATCTAAAGATGATTTTGAATCTTCACATAAAATTAAAACCCGTTTATTATAATTTAACATTTTCGAAATCCACCTCAAAATCAGTTAAAACAGGAACTGCATCAAATCTTCCACTTAGGTACCACCTGTCAAGTGGAATATTATTTCTTGTTTTTTTAAAGTCGCTTAGTTTATATGCAAACGTATTCCCTTCGTATGTTTTATCCACAAATAAAATCTGATCTCTTCTAAATAACTCTAAATCTAATAACGAACTATCATGAGTTGAAAAAATGAGCTGAGCATTATTGGGGTTGTTTTTTTTAGAGTGGAACAGTTTTATTAACATTTTAGTCAATTGCGGATGAAGGCTTTTATCAAGTTCATCAATTACAATAACATTACCATTAAAAAGACCTTTTAGAATTAAAGTCGCAACAGTTGATAATTTTTTTGTGCCATTGGATTCTTCGGTAAAATCAATATTTCTGCTACCCATTAATTCCCCGTTATTAAAAAATGGATGTTTGCTTGAAATTTTTGATTCATGTTGTCCTAAATATTCACCACTACGATCAGAGTGTGTGCTGCTAAAAAATAATAAACCATCTACTGATGATTTATTTACGGCTGCTAAATCGGTAATATTAGTGTCAGAAGCCTTTAACAAATTAATTAAATTCTTTTTCAAAAACTCAAATTCAAAAAATATCTCGTGAATTGCTCTTGATAATGGACCATCCATTAGGGAAGTGTTATCGGCACAACTGATGTTTGTAAAAAACAAATATGCATCCTTTAAGTGTTCAATATTACTGCTTGCACTTTTTGATAGGAATAATTGATTAGGTAAAATATATTCCTCTATGTTTTTTTTATCGCCCTTAAAATACTCGCCATAGGTAAATTTGTCGTCATTTCGTTCAAATAATTTTGCGGTAACGTCTTTTGGAAAGAAATATAAAGATTCGAAAATTATTTTATCCGAAAGATATTTAACTGAATAATTAAATTTTATATTGTTCTTTCCAAAAAAAACAATCTCAAATTCAGTTGGTGCTGTTTCTTTGTTTTGTTCAAAAACAAATGGCTGGTATTCAAGTATTTTTTCGTTATGTTTCAGATTGGCCGAATTTATAACTAATGATTTCAACGTGTGTAATGCTTCAAGTATATTGCTTTTACCGGAAGCGTTTCGACCATACATTATTAAGCAGTTAAGTAAATTGTTTTTATTTACATTACTGTAATTTTGTGGTAAATCATTTTTTTTTAACCGTGTTGAAAGGGAAAAATCAATTTTAAGCGGTTCGCTAATAGAACGAAAATTTGTAACCTTAAATGAAATTAACATAATCGTAGCCTATAGAATATAAATATTTGCATTTATTTTACAATAATAGGCTTTAAAACACTATTTGTCAAGGGAATTAGTTATATATTTGCATTATTTTTGCAAAAACATGTCTTTTGCGCCAAGATTCTATTCCGTAAACCGGTTATTCAACCTCAATCAACTCAATATTAGTTAAGCGGCAAAATGTTTTAAGTTTACTTGAGATATCGCTAAAAACAATTACTTGATGATTACCTAAACTGTTTTCAAGCCATTTATTCAAATTTCCGTCAAGAGTAATAATTGCCTGAGTGCGGCATAAATTTGGGTCGCCCATATTAGATTGAATAAGTCGGCCGGTAATTAACAGCATTTTATCAAAATTTCCGCCGGTTCTAAAAATCGAAACTTCTCCCGCCGGCAGCTCGCCTTCAACGGCCACACTTAACCCCGATTCCATATGTGTATTAAGCTCAATAGAATCCGGCATTAGTACCTTTAACGGAGTTGAACAATGTGCAAATGTTATGCTGTTATCTTCAAAATTAATGGAAGAAGGGTTAGCCATCCAGCTTGGCCGGGCTGTTAAATAAGCTGCAATCATCATTGAAAAAGTTGCGTGTAAATCACCTTCGCAGCCGGCCACAATCCCGTTATCGTTTAAATAACTTAACGCCATGCACGAGGTATAGTTATGATCCAGCAGGTCGAAGCATCTAATAGATAAAGCATTAAGTTTATATTTGTCAATAATTTTGTTTAACGCAACATATACTTTACCAGAATTGGTTATGGAACTATTTGATACGTGCTCGTTTTTACACACAGACAAATGATTGTTAAATTCAGTAAGCTGAACATCATTATCCGGAATGCCGGAAACTTCTTCAATTAATTCATTTGTGGAAATATTTACAATTTTTGTATAAAAGCTGCCAAACTTAGTTACATTTTGTGATGTTAAAAGCCAGTCGGATGGAGAACCAATTGAACCAAAAATTACTTTGTTAATTTTAATAATTGTATCGGCAACAACAGTAAAATTATTCAGCTGTTTTGATAACTGCTCGACATTATTAATATATTTTAGTATAAAATTGTTTTTATGTTTGTAACATGAATAAATTTCTAAGGAAGCAGCAACTGCGTTTTTTTGATTTGGTGCAATTAATAAAATTGGCAATAAGGAGTCTTTTATTAGTTTTGCAGCAATTTGCTCAACTCCACCCGTTGTCGCCATAATTATCAAAGGGGCTGAGTTTAAAATTTTAACTTTATCGTCAGGTAAAACAGAACTGATAAATTCTGGTGCTGAAATATTTTCGCTTTTGGAAAATTTTTCCAAAAATTTGGCTAATCTTAAACTTATAGAATCAATAGATTCAAAAGTTGAATGTACTATTACAAAATTTATCATTTTCAAACACCGCATTTTGTTATTAAGGGGAGCATATTTATTTGTTGTTGATAATATATTGAAAAAAACAAATATATGCAGTATTTATTTTATTAAATAATATCATTTTTAACTTTAACAAACTAATGATTTTAATAAAAATTTGATGGGATTAACAAAAAAATAAAAGATTTATATTAAATTTTAATTTAGTATGCAAAATCCGTATATTTGTATTAAATATTGGCTTGTCTTTATCATTTTATATGTTTAAAATTTAGTTTGAAAATTGAGGATTTTATGAACATAAAAAAATATTTAATAATTTTTATTATATTTGTTTCAAATAGTGCTTTTGCACAAAATATTTACGAGTTTTTAAGATTGGATGCAAGTCCGCGTGCCGCCGCAATGGCTGGTAGTTTTGTGGCAAATTATGACGATCCAAACGTAATGTTTTATAATCCCGCAGGAATAGCTACTTTAGAAAACAATCCTGTTTCCTTTTCGTTTTTAAAACATGTGTTAGATATTAATTCGGCAAGTATTGCCGGATCTATGGAAATTAAAGATTGGGGACGTTTTTCAGCCGGCATAACATATATAAATTATGGTTCGTTTGACAAAGCAGACCAATTTGGCAATCGTACCGGCGAGTTTGGTGCAGGAGATATTGCGTTTTTGGTTGGTTATGCAGGTAAATTAGCCGATAATTTTTATTATGGATCAAATATTAAATTTATTTATTCAAGTATTGATACTAAATCTTCATCCGGCTTGGCTTTGGATCTTGGATTGCAATATTTAATTCCTAATAAAAAATGGGCTTTTGGATTTGCAGTATTAAATTGCGGTACTCAACTTTCATCATATTATGATAAAAAAGAAGACTTGCCGTTAGATGTTCGTTTTGGAGTGTCTAAAGAACTTGATCATACGCCCTTTACTTTTTCTATTTCTTTTAATAAGTTAAACGACAAGTATGATACTTTTTCAAAACGGTTTCAGCAGTTTGTAGTTGGAAGTGAAATTAAATTAAGCAAACCTATAAAAATTAGAGTCGGTTATGATAATGCACGCAGGAAAGATCTTAAAATTGGTTCATCAACAGGCATTGCGGGTATTAGTATTGGTCTTGGTCTTACAATAGGTGATTATAAATTTGATTACGCTTTTTCGTCACTTGGTGAAGTTGGCGGAATGCATAGAATAGGGATTTCGACGACATTTTTATAATAATAAAATTGCCTGTTAGGGTTTGAATGGAGTTCCTAAGTATTTTTCAGCTTTTTTATGGGAATTGTTTTTATCATCCATATCTAAAACTAAATTATATAATAGTGCTGATTTTTTAGTATCGTTTTGAGTATCATAGCACATTGCTAAATGCAAAATTGAATTTATTTTGAGATCGGTATCTTTATATTTATCCATTTGTAAAGATAAGTTTTTACTTTCTTCCAAATATGGAATTGCTTCTGTATATTTTTTATTGGTAAAATTAATATAACCCAAATAATAATTAGCCTCGCGTTTAATATTTTTATTATAACCTGAATAGTTTAAGCTGCATTTATTTAATATATCTTTGTATAGTTTTTCAGATTCGATATATTTTTTTTGAGCATTTAGAACCCTGCCCCTGTATTTTTGAAATGCCGGATTGTTTGGAAAAGAAAAACAAAGTTCGGTTATTATTGAAAGTGCGGCATCAAAATTATGTTCGTACTGATAATAAATACCGCATAAAAAATATTTGGCTTCAATTTGTGTATATTTACCACTAGCGGCAACATGATTTAGTTGTTTAAGTCCTTTTTCTTTATCACCTTTTGGGAAAAACAGTAACAGTGCTTTAGTAGCAGGATATTTTTGTGGAATAATATCTATGTAATAGTTATAAATTCCAAACCCAAGCTGCACATCAACATTTGAGTGATCCAATTCGTAAGTCCTTTTTACTAAAGGCAATGCCTCTTTACCATCCATGGCGGCTTTAAACCAACTTTCACGATAAGCTAATAATCTTCCCCTAAATCCCAAAGCACCGCCTTTAAAAAAAACAGCGTCAACATTGTTGGAATTTTTATCCAAAAGTTCATCACAAAAATCAATCACTTCTCCCAATTTTAAATATAATGTGTCATCATAATATTTATTATCCAACTCGAGCATAATTTTCCACCAAATAATCATTGCGTCAAAAAATTTACCGGCCGGATGATTTGGGTATTCTTTTTCAACAATTAAAAAAGTTTTTTCGGCATCATTAAAATTGATGCTATAAATCTGATTAATTCCGGAAGATATTAGGGAATCAAAGCGGGTAGTTTGTGGGAAAATATTACCGCAAACAAAAAAAAGAAAAATTGCATGCAAAAATAGATTCATAAATTGAATTATTTATAGTTTAAGTATTTTAAACTACAAATAATTATAATAAATTGATATAGAGAACATTATTTCACTATCATTTAAATTATATTTCCAATAAATTTAAACCTTGGTCAAAAAAATACTAAACAGATAAAAATTTGGTAGGACACATGATGAACAATAATAAGATTAAACAAAAAGGAATAATAAAAGTAAAATCCTTTTTGAATGCTATTGATGTAAAATTGGCTTTGTTGGAAAAATACAAAGTCCCAAAATTTTTAAGAAATAAATATTTTTTGGCAGGACTGCTTATAATAATAATTGCTTTTGTGGTTTATACATTTAAAAGCAGTGCGGTTAGTGGAGATGAAATACCCGAATATACAGCCAAACGCGGACAATTTTTAGTTACTTTAACGGAAAGCGGTGAATTGATGGCCAAAAATTCGTTAACTGTATCAGCTCCCAGGATAAGAGGTACATTAAAAATAGTTTATTTAATACCCGAAGGACAGTATGTTAAAGCAGGTGATGTTTTGGTAAAATTTGATCCCACGGAAGCTTTAGCTAAAGTGCAGGAAGAGGAATCAAAGTTGGAAATAGCTTTAAGCGATAAAGACAAATTATTGGCAAATCACATGTCTTCTGATGCTCAAATGCAGTCGCAATTAAAAAGTGCAGAATTAAGCTATGAACTTAGTAAACTTAATTTGGAACAGATGAAATTTGAGGCAGACGTTAAACAGCGCGAAGCAAAACTTAATCATCAAAAAAACGAATTAAGCTATTTGCAGACCAAACAAGAATTTGAATCTAAAAAAATCATACAAGGTTCAGAACTTAAAAAAATGGATATTGAAATTAAACAAAGGAATAATGACCTAACGGATGCAAAAAGGGACTTGGATGCGTTAACTTTAACAGCGCCTGCCGAAGGATTGGTCGTTTATAGTTCTAACTGGTCCAACGATGGAAGAAAATATGCTATTGGCGATACTCCCTGGGGTGGTGCAACTATTGTAACGCTTCCCGATCTTTCATCTATGCAAAGTTTAACAACTGTTAACGAAGTTGATGTAAGTAAAGTAAAAAACGGAAATAAAGTAATAGTTAAGCTTGACGCTTTTCAGGATAGCACATTTACAGGCAGTATAGGTACCGTTGCTTCTTTGGGAAAACAAAAAGGGAACGACCCCAATATAAAGGTTTTTGAAATATCTGTGGATATTAACGGGCGTTCAAAAATTCTAAAACCGGGTATGACTACATCAAATAAGATTGTTATGAATGAAATACCCAATGTTATTTATATTCCCCAAGAAGGGGTTTTTGAAAAAAAAGGGAAAAAAGTTGTTTATGTTAAAGACGGCTCTTCGTACGATGAAAAATCTGTAGAAATTGGTGAAAAAAGTGAAGATTTTGTTGTAATAAAAAAAGGCATTAAAAATGGTGACGTTATTCTATTACGCGATCCGACAGTTATTTCAACAGAAAACGATGTACCTAATAAAAACAATTCCGGAATCCCAAATTAAAAGTTATGAAAAAGATTGAAAATTTTAAAATAGGCTTGACAGAATTAAGGTCAAATAAATTACGCACTTCATTAACCATGTTGGGAATTATTTTTGGTGTGGGTGCAGTTATTGCAATGCTTTCAATTGGAGAAGGTGCGCGTCAGGAAACTTTAGAACAAATTGAATTGCTTGGCACAAACAATATTATTATCAACCAAAAAAAAATACCAAAAAGCAGCAACAATAAAAAAGCATCTTTTTCACCCGGGCTTAATCTTAAAGATGCTAATTCAATCAGTTTGATTAATCCTTTTGTCGAATCGGTTACACCACAGTTGGAATATGAGCTGCAGGTAAGGTATAAGTCGGAATTTTTGGAAACAAAAATAATTGGCACAACAGAAAATTATCCGCAAACTTTTAACTCGCAGTTGTATTTGGGTTCTTTTTTTCAAAAACCGCATATGGATAATTATTCGCCTGTTTGTGTAATAGGTTACGGCATTAAAGATAAATTGTTTAAGTTTGAAGACCCGATTGGTAAAAAAATTAAAATCGGTACTACCTGGTTCAGCATAATAGGAGTTTTGGCATCCAAAAATATTTCTTCGGTTGGAATGGATAAATTAGGCCTGCGCGATTTTAATGGCGATATATATGTCCCTATAACTACAATGAGTTATAAAATTGAAAAACCAAAAAAAGAAGAGGAATCGATGAGTGGTTTCTTTTTCTATTTTGGAGACAACCAGTCGGTAAATGTTATTGATAGAAAAGCTATTACTCAGCTTACTGTAAAAGTTAAAGAGGGAAAATCGGTACAGGAAACTGCTGTTTTGATAGGACGAATTTTATATCGCAAACATTATGGCACAATTGATTATGAGGTTGTTATTCCCGAACAATTGCTTGCCCAAAAGCAAAAAACCCAAAAAATATTTAATGTTGTTATGGGTGCAATAGCAGGTATTTCTTTATTGGTTGGCGGAATAGGAATTATGAATATTATGCTTGCCAATATTTTAGAAAGAACCAGAGAGATTGGAATTAGGCGGGCAATTGGCGCAACACGCAATGATGTGTTGGGGCAATTTATGTATGAAGCGGTAATTATAAGTATTGTGGGTGGTTTGTTAGGAATTATAACGGGATACATCTTAACTTCTGTAATAACAAGTTATGCGGAATGGAGGACAATTATTACTCCTTTTTCTGTTATACTGGCATTTGTTGTTTCTGTTTGTGTTGGATTGATTTTTGGGATTTATCCGGCAAAAAAAGCCGCTGATAAAGACCCAATCGAATCGTTACGCTATGAGTAATGTGCTTAATTATTGTATATCCTATACGAGGTGATAAATGTATAAAAAAAGTTTTTTGATAATAATATTCTTTCTTTTAATTAATAATTGTGTATCTTCGCAACAAGTGTTAAAATTGACGGATGCTATTGATATAGCACTTGGTGAAAGCTACAATGTTAAATCGGCAAAATTTTCACTAATAAATTCAGAAAAAAGTCTAGAAGCTGCAAAACTTGGTCTTATGTCTTCTGTGGATCTTGAGTTTGATTTACCGGATTATAACCGAAGTTTGGCAAGTAAATTTAATACAACAACGGGAAGCGAACAATTTTATTCGGTTGGTTACACAACGTTAGAAGGAAGATTATATATTAATCAGCCCATAATATTCACAAACGGTACTTTTTCTGTTGTGGGTAGTATGTTTGGTCGAGAGCAGTTTAGTGATAATACGCCAAAAACAAAAGATTATTTTTCTAATTTAAGTATTCGTCTGCAACAGCCTTTATTTACTTTTAATTCACAAAAGGCTAATTTAGAACGTGCCGAGTTAAATTTAAAAAAAACTCAGCGTAATTACAGCCAGACCGAAAAAGATATTATTTATCAGGTAACTTCTAGTTTTTTTAGATTATTTCAGTTAAAAAAGAATGCTGAAATTACTACCGAAAAAGTAAATCAAACAGAAGAATCGTATAACACTGCTGCTAACAAACTAAAAGCAGGATTAATTGCCGAAGTAGAAGCTCTTCAATTAGAAGTTGATTTAGCTACTGCAAAAAACGAACTATTAAATGTTCAAAATAATTATCAGGAAGAAAAAAATAACTTTAAACTTTTAATTGGGCTGCCATTAAGCGATGACTTTGATATTGAAGCAGACCTTAAATTTGTTACAGTTCAAATAGATTTAGAAGAAGCAATTGAAAGTGCGTTAAAAAACAGACCCGATTATTTGAATTCGGATGATGAAATTTATTTAAGCGGCTTAAATATTGATGAAGTTGATTCCAAAAGAACCATTAAAGCAAATTTAGTTGCAAATTACGGTATTAATAAAAATGATTCGGAGTTTGATAAAATATTTAATAATTTTGCCGATACGCGTAGTGTTGTTTTAACTGTTTCGGTGCCTGTTTGGGATTGGGGACAAAATAGCCGCGAAGTTGAAGCGGCCGAAGCTAATTATAAATTACAGGAATTAAATAGAAACAATTTAAAGGAATCAATTATTAATGAAATTGGTTCTGCAGTAAATAGAATAAAATCGGCAAAAGCAAGAGTTGAAGTTTTAAGCAGATCTGTTGAAGTTGCCGAAAAAAGTTACAATATATCGTTAGAAAGATTTAAAACCGGAACTATTACAAGTTTCGATTTATCCCAGATGCAATTGCGCTTAACCGATGCTAAATTAAATAGTTTAAGTGCTTTAATTGATTATAATATTGCAGTTGCTAATTTAGAACGAAAAACATTTATTAAATATTAAAAAAAGAAAAATAATGAAATATAACGAAGTTTTTTTGCCCGGTCTTCAAAATCAAGTACGATTTTTGCAAGATAATTTAAAGTTGGAAGATTTAGATGTTCTTGTAATAGGAACGTTTAGTGAACCAATAGCCCAGAGATTTGCTGTTGCTACCAAAAAACCGGTTTATCTAATTGTGCCCGATTTTGATTCCTTATTAAATGCCAATATGATTTTAGAAGGAGACGAATCGGTTAAAGTTAAAATAATGGATTATGAACGTACCGATTTTGAGCCAAATACGTTTGATTTGGTTTATGCCCAAGCTTCAATTTCATTGGAAAACAGAAGAAAGATTATTAAAGAAATAAAAAAAATATTAAAACCGGGTGGTTATTTGTGTGTTGGCGAAATTACTTCAAATACAAAAGAACTGCCTGTTTTTTTACAAGAAGCTTATTATAGCTCCGGTATTGAGCCGATATTTTACGACGAACTACTTAAATATTATAGTGATTTGGGATTTGAATTTATTAAATCCGAAGATTTAACACATACATTACGCGAGTATTATTCGCAATGCAAAAGAAAACTTAATAATTCAAAAGACGAATTAAAATCCAACGAGCAGAGTTATTATAAAAAAATATTAAAAAGAATTAGTCACGAATCTAATTTGTTTGTTAAATTTAATGCTGAAAAACATATTGGTTTTAATGCATTATTATTAAAAAGAGGATGATTTGCAAAAAGGTACTATTTTAGAGTTAGAAATTACAGATTATGCTTTTGAAGGAAAAGGGATTGCCAAAATTAATACCGCGGCAGATGATGATAAAAAATTTGTTGTTTTTGTTCATGGTGCGTTTCCAGGTGATAAAATTGAAGCTAAGATAACAAAATTTAAAAAAACTTATGCCGAAGCGGTAATAGAAAAAATATTAGTTTCATCGAAATTAAGGATTGAGCCAAAATGTAAATTCCATTCTAATTGCGGAGGCTGCAAACAGCAGGATATGAATTATGTCGGGCAGACAAACTATAAATCGGAACAAGTAAAAGATATTTTTGAAAGGCTTGGCGGATTTAAAGATTTTGAGATGGAAAGTATAATTGGGGCCGAAAATATATTTTTTTATAGAAATAAAATGGAATATTCCTTTGCTGTTAAACGTTGGTTGACAAAAGAAGAAATTAATGACGCTGAAATTATTGATAGAGATTTTGCGCTTGGACTCCACATTCCGGGATTGTATGACAAAGTTTTGGACATTGACGAATGTTTCTTGCAATCGGAATTAAGCAATAAAATATTAAACTTTACTCGAAATTTCTTTAAACAGAGAAATATTCCAATTTATTCTACCAATACACATGAAGGCTATTTACGTAATTTGGTTATTAGAACTTCATTTAACACGCGCGATGTAATGATTAATTTGGTTACATCAAGTGATAACAACAAATTATTGATTGAATATACAAACGAATTGTTAAAAATTTGTCCTGAAGTTACTACTGTAATTAATAATATTAATGCAAAAAAAGCACAAATTGCAATTGGCGATTACGAAAAGGTTTATTTTGGTGATGGTTTTATTTACGATTATATAGATAAATTTAAATTTAGAATCAGTCCAAATTCTTTTTTCCAAACTAATACTTCCCAAGCCGAAAAGCTTTATAAAACAGCATTTGAGTATGCCGATATAAAAGAAGATGAAATTGTTTACGATCTGTTTTGTGGGGCAGGTACAATATCTATATATATTTCGGATAAAGCAAAAAAAGTATATGGATTTGAAACAGTTGAATCGGCCATTAAAGACGGTGAAATTAATATTTTAGGCAATAAAATAAAAAACGTTAAACTTATTCAAGTCGATTTAAATAAATCATTTACCTATAAAATTAAAGAAGAAAAAATTGAATTGCCCGATGTGATTATTGCCGATCCGCCAAGAAGCGGAATGAATCCTCAAACGGTAAGAGATATATTGGAATTAAAACCAAAACGAATTGTTTATGTTAGCTGTAATCCTACAACGCAAGCACGCGATATTAAATTACTGGTTGAAGGCGGTTACAAGCTGATAAAAGCCAAACCGGTAGATATGTTTCCGCATACGTATCATATTGAAAATGCGGCACTGTTGAAATTGGGGTAAATAGCTAATTGATTGGCTTTTGATAAATCAATATATCACGAATTGTAAAACGATTTTATCTCTTTACAATTGTAAGCCAAAAATTTTTCGTATCAGACCTACTCCAGAAGAGTAACCTGTTTGTAATATAACTATCCCCCGGAAACCGCTCTTTGACCGCAGCGCAGTGACATAAAATATTGATAACACAAACAATGGAAAATAATATCGCTGCGCTGCAGCTTGGTGTTATTGGGTTGCGGGCGTTTCTATAAACATTTCTCCCGCTATGCGGGATTAATAAGTGCTGTAGAGATGTTTCTCTGGTTTTTGGGGTTTTGTTTACGCATAAGTTGTTTTATCAAACAGAAAATGATTAATTTATTTGTATTATCCCGCATAGCGGGAGGAATGTATATAGCAAAATCAAAAACCCGAAATAATGGAGCTACAGCGTTGCGACATAAAATATTGATAACACAAACATTGGGAAATAATATCGCTACGCTATGGTTTTATAAACAATACTAATAATATAAATTATTTTGTACAAAACTCCAATTTGACGCGTTGGTTTGCTTTTAGCAGGCATTGCACTAGAAGAGCAGCCTGACTGCAACATAACATAATTAACACACATATAATGTCCTTTTACTGAAGTGCATTTATACCTACTTTGGTTTTTTTTGTTGATTAATTTATTCAAATTCTTTACTTTTGTTTAAAATATTAGTTTATAACTGTTTATATTAAAATATTGATATTTACTGAAAGAATATAATTTATGGTTAATAGAAAAATTATAGAAATTGTTCAGGAATATTTGCTGGCTTTAAAAAAGAAAAATGTTTATATATCAAAAGCATTTTTATTCGGAAGTCAGGTTAATGGGACGGCTACAGAAAATAGTGATATAGATTTAATGCTTGTTTCACCTTTGTTTGATGAAGAAAAAGATAAATATGCTTCTGTTTTGTGGTTTACAGCAGGTGATATCAGCTATTTGATTGAGCCTTTGGCAATTGGTGAATTTCGGTTTAATACAGATAATGTATCCCCCATTATTGGAATTGTTAAATCGGAAGGGGTGGAAATTAATATTTAATTACCCGATAATTCCATCAAATAAACAGCTTCGTGTATAAGGTTTGCCGTAATACCCCATATAATATATTTATCGGTTTTGTATGCAAGGACGGGGTGTTTTTTGCTATGCCATGTTTTGGAATATCTTGGCGGCAGTCCAAGTTCTAAAACAGGTACAAGGGTTACGTTGTTTCCGTTTTCATCGGTTATAAAAGGAGTAATTTCGACTCGTACACTATACGTGGCGGGTTTGTTATTAATAAAAAAAGAAATAGGGATGGTAAATATCTCTTCAACTTCTTTTTTGTCATAATTCACAATATCCTTAAAGTCGATATTTAAAAACGCAGGAAATGAATCCACAGTAACGCCATAAGGTGTAATTAATGTATCCATACCCCCTAAAACCTGAATTACATCTTTTGAAATGCCTAATTCTTCAACTGTTTCGCGAATTGCGCAATCTAAAAAAGATTTATCAATATCCGATTCGTAACGTCCGCCGGGGAAACAAATTTCGCCTTCCTGATGAATTCCTTTTGCCCTAAGTTCAAACAAAAAGCAATATTGGCCATTATCTTTAATAATTGGAATAATTACGGCAGAATTAAAATATAATCTTTTTTTTAGGATATTTGGATTTTTGGGTAAATTAATTCTTAAATTATCTAACTGTTTTGCATTCATTTATTAAGCTATCTTAAAATATTCCAATTTACAATATCGCCTTCTTTAATGTTAAATTTATCGGTAAAACCGGCATTTACCTCTACAACGTATAATGCGGGCAATATAGATGGACAGGGATCTAAACTAAAAGGTACGGCATTTTTATGAACTTTAACTATTTTTCTGTCAGTATTAACAAAAAGAATATCCAAAGGTAAAATGGTGTTTTTCATCCAAAACGATTGCGGCTCTTCAATTGAAAAAACAAATAACATACCTTGTTTCTCTTCCATAGTTTTACGGTACATTAATCCCTGCATCCGTTTATTTTCGGTATCGGCAAGTTCAATTTCTATATTTGCTAAAGTATCTCCTTTAAAACTTAAAAAACTTAAAGTCCCTTCTTTTTTAAACTGAATACTTAAATTTGATTCTTGTTCTGAAGTTTTCATCTGTTCAATCGGACTATTGTCGGTTGGAATTAATTTGATTATAAAATAAAAAATAAGTAAAATAATTAAACCTAATACAACAATAAAGGCTTTGTTTTGGAATATTGATGGTTTTGTTTTGTTTGGTTGCAATTTTGACATAAATAAAGAAATTTAATATTAAATGATTGTAAATATAATTATAATATTTTTATTAATTAAATCTATATTTGGAATTTTATCCACCCCAAGGATAATAATTACGGCTAAAATATAAAGTATCGGTTAGTGCCGTTGTAAGATTTGCATCAAACTCAATAGGAGGGCCTTGTTCGGCATAAGGTTCAACAAAAATTATTGAATAGTTACCGGGAATAATATTATTAGCTTCTATATCAATATCATACAAACAAAGACATCTACAGCCGCTTTCAGCTTCTTTTTCGGTAATTACAATGTTGTTTCCTTGTAATTTAACATCAGCCAAAATTGTTTTAGGGCAGCAATTAAAGCCGGCATTAATATGTGTAATAAGTAATTTATTGCCACCGTTATAACTGTAAATTACGCAAGTTTGGTTTGACGGAGTTGAACTTTTTAAAAGTCTTGAGTTAGATTTGCACTCTGAAAAATGAGTTACTTTCCCAATAGATGAATTCGTTTCATCGTCTGAGCAAGAAACAATAACAAAAGTTAATAAAAATAAATAAATAATTTTGTACAGCATAAATGCCTCTATTTCATTTATAAAAAAACCAATTGCAAAAACAGAACAATTTTAGCTAATTATAAAATGCTGTTAAACACCCCACGGATAATAATTACGACTAAAATATAAAGTGTCAGTTCGTGCCGTTGTAAGATTTGCATCAAACTCAATAGGCGGGCCCTGTTCGGCATAAGGTTCAACAAAAATTATAGAATAGTTGCCCGGTGTAATATTATTTACTTCAAAATCAACATCAAACAAACAAAGACAACTGCAGGCACTTTCTTCTTCTTTTTCCGTAATAACAATATCACGACCCGCCTTCTTAATATCTGCCGAAATTGTTTTAGGGCAGCAATTAAATCCGGCATTAATATGTGTAATAAGTAATTTATTGCTGCCGTTATAACTGTAAATTACGCAAGTTTGATTTGACGGAGTTGAACTTTTTAAAAGTCTTGAATTAGATTTGCACTCTGAAAAATGAGTCACTTTCCCAATAGATGAATTCGATTCATCTTCCGAGCAAGAAACAATTACAAAAGTTAACAAAAATAAATAAATAATTTTGTGCAGCATAAATGCCTCCATTAAATTTTAAGAACTAAAAATCCACAATAATAATTTTCATTTCATCGCTTTCATTTGCTTCAATTAATTTAGTATTAAGCTCAATAAGATCGTTAGGATTGGAAATATGAATTATTGAATTGCTGTAACCGGCTAAAATATGCTTTAAGATGTTTTTAGGGATTTTTTGCCCGCCGGTTGCAGATGCTTCTTTATTATAAAAAATAACTATTTTTAACGGTATTTGTCTGTTAAACGCCTCTAATAAACCAATATGCCCAGCCGAAATAAATCCAAAATCACCGGTTAATGCCCATACACTTTTATATCCTGCCAAATAGGCTCCAATTGCAAGCGGGATGCTTCCGCCCAAATGTGTAATAATATCAATGCAATTAAAAGGAGGTAAAACAAACATACCGGAAGTACTTGTATCGCCTGTAACAATAGAACCGCGCAATTGTTTAAATATATTAAAAAACGGCATATATTTTTCAACAGAACTTTTATATTTAGCCGGGATATTTTCGGGAATTGTTGGTGTTTCACTCCTTAATACTGTTGATGTATCTACCCCGAGCTTTTTTGCGGTAAAAACTTTATACTGATATTCTGCAAAAATGGGATTTACAACATGAGAAAAAATATCGCGAGTATAAGTAAAAGATTTTTTAAGATTTTGTCTTCGTGCAACCGTAAAACTTTTTCCAATTTCCGTACATTTGATAATAATTGTAATTGGTTGTTTTTTTTGTTCAGAATATAAATACGCTTTAACTATATCATCATATACGGAATTCCCGCTTGTCATCTTAAATGGGTAGGCCATTCCATTCAGAATTGGTTCAATTTCTAAAATATTATCCGAATTACTTCCTTCAACGTCATCAAAAATAAAAGTAACAAAACCTGCAATGTTTTGAGCATAAAGAGAATCTGTTGCTGCATTGCCGGCTTTCATAAATCCTTGCGCCTTAATAAAAACCGCACTTCTCACACCAACAATACTTGCCCCATGCGCAATAGAAAATGCTGTTTCTTCGTGAAACGAAATAATAGGTGTCCGCATTGCCAATAAATTATAGCTGTCAAAAGTTTCACTTGCCCCATAACCGGGTACATAAGTAACTACTTTAATGCCCAAATCAACTAATGCAAAAGCAATAATGTCTTGCAGGGCAGCAATCATAAAATCCTCATTAAATTAACTACTTAAAGAATTATTAAATTTATCATTTGTAATTCTAAAAATTTGCCATTCATCCATAAGTTCGGCACCTAAACTTTTATAAAAATTTATTGCTGAAGTGTTCCAGCTTAAAACAGACCACTCAAATCTGCCGCAATCTCTATCTTTGGCAAGTTGAATTAAATATTTTAGCATTGTTTTGCCAAAACCTTTACCTCTTTGAGTAGGTAATACAAATAAATCTTCTAAATATAACCCCGGTTTGCCTACAAAAGTTGAAAAATTGTGAAAAAAAAGCGCAAAACAAACAGGTTCATTTTCAAAGTATCCAATAACACACTCGCAAACGGGTTTTTTACCAAATAAACTTTTTTCAAGTAACTCTTCGGTTGCCGTAACTGAAGAAGAAAGTTTTTCATATTCCGCAAGTTGTTTAATAAAACTTAAAATAAGCGGAATATCTTTTTTTGTAGCGGTCTTAATAATTAATTCGTTATTCATATGTTTTTACATAAAATGTTTAAAATATAAAACAAATTACTAATTAGAAATGTAAAAAGGAATAAATAAGTGTTTTTTTTGGTTTATTTAATATATAGCTATAAAATGCAGCCTGTATGTGGCTCTTGTGGTAAAAATAAATCAAAAGGAAATTTGAAATTCAGCTTTAGTAATTTAAGTGGTTTACAATTATTTGTGTTTAGTTGAAAAATTAGATAAATACCTTAAAAAAGAAACAAGGCAACAAAAAGATTAGATTAACTTGTACCATTAAAAAATACCGGTTTATTGAAATGCTGTTCAAATTTTATTTATATTACATGTTCAGTTTGTTTTATTTACGGAAAATTAATGCGGATAAGTGAACAAAAAATAAACGAAATAAGGTCGCGTGCCAATATTGTTGATATTATTTCTAGTTATATACCCATAAAAAAACACGGTAGAAATTTTATGGGGTTATGTCCTTTTCATCAGGAAAAAACCCCTTCTTTTGTAGTTAGTGAAATTAAACAAATATTTAATTGTTTTGGGTGTCATACGGGTGGAGATGTTTTTAAGTTTGTAAAAGAGTACAAAAGTATTTCCTTTTATGAAGCCGTTCAAGAGGTTGCAGATATTATTGGAATCCAAATTGAAGAAACTTCTGACGAACTTAGCAAACAAGAACAAGAAACTGAACAATTATATGAAATTAATATTATTGCAGCCCGTTATTTTTCTAACTTACTTTTAAACGAACCCGATGGTGAAATTGGGCGAAATTACTTTAAAGAGAGAAATATTCAGCTTGTAATGCAAAGAGCTTTTGGTTTGGGTTATGCATCGCCTAAGTGGGAAGAATTTTACAATTATTTGGTGTCTCAAAATATTAATATTGATAAAGCAAAACAGCTTGGTTTGGTTGATATGGGTGACAAAGGAAATTATTACGATAAGTTTAGAGGACGTGTAATTTACCCAATATTTTCTCCTAACGGAAGAGTTACGGCTTTTGCCGGAAGAGTGCTTGTAAAAAGTGATACTTCTGCTAAATATTTAAATTCGCCTGAATCGCCAATATATTATAAAAGACGTGTTTTATACGGTTTATCACACTCAAAAGATGATATTAGAAAACTTGACAGTGTGGTTTTAGTTGAAGGATATATGGATTTGATATCACTCTATCAGAAAGGAATAAAAAATGTGGTGGCTTCATCGGGAACAGCTTTAACCGAAGAGCAGGTAACATTACTTTCCAGATATACCAAAAATATTTTTGTGCTTTACGATTCTGATCCCGCCGGTGAAAAAGCTGCTTTACGCAGTATTGAAATTTTGTTAAAAAAAGATTTTGAAGTTAAAATTTTAAGTCTGCCAAGCGGAGAAGACCCGGATTCGTATATTAATAAAAACTCCAAAGAGGATTTTGAAGAATTACTTTTAGGAACAAACAATTTTTTAGAATATCAAGCCGGATATTATAAAAAGCGTGGTGATTTTGAAAATCCAACTACCGAAACAAAAGCCATAAAAGATCTTGTCAAATCCGTATCGTTAATTAATGACGAAATGAAGCGTGAAGTTTATATTAAACACCTTGCAAAAAAATTTAACATACGATTAAAACTTTTAGAAAACGAAATGTTTTCTATTTATAATAAAGATAATGCAGCCGCAATAAGAGGGGTTAGCACTGTTAATGTTCCTCAAAATAAAACATCGCAAAAGCCCTCTATAAATGTAAAAGAAAATAAAGACAAATTGTTTACAATTGAAAAGACATTAATAAAACTTTTATTTGATGGCAATGAAGTGCTGATGGGTAATATATTTGACAATATTCTTCCAAGCGATTTTTCTAATGAAGTACTTAAACAGTTAGCCCAAATAGCCTTTGATGCATATAAAGCAGATATATACGGACCGGCACAGTTGTTAAATCAAATAACAGATCCCGTTTTATCTAATTATGTTTTAGAGTTTTCGCTAAAAGATGAAGCGGTTAGTAAAAAATGGGAAGAAAGATTTAAGGATGATGACAGTTTAGCAAATAGAACAAAAGAATGCAGCGATACTATTAGGCTTTTTCAAATAACACAAATTGAAAAACAGATAAAAGTATTAAAAGAACAGTTGATTTTAAGCAGTGACCCACAAAACACAAATGAAATTTTAGATTTATTAAAAGATTTAAATATTGAAAAGGCAAATTTACTAGCAATTAACTAAATAACAAAAAATTATTTTAAAATAAATATTTTTTATTTTATTGAAAAATAAAAAAATACTGTTATATTCACTAATATTATAATTTTTTGGAATTTGAAATGAGATCAAATAAAAACATATACGAAATAAATACAAGAGTGTGGATTAAAAACTTTTCCGATGGGGAAAAATCCATTACTTTAGACAAAGTACCAAACAGCTATTGGGATAATTTGGCTGATTTGGGAATCGATTTTGTATGGCTTATGGGCGTGTGGAAAACTTGTCGTTCTACAATTGAGAAATATTGTTTTGAAGAAGGGCTGGTAAAAGAGTATAATAATGCATTAAAAGACTGGAAAAAGGAAGATGTTATCGGTTCGCCATATTCTATTAATGTTTACGAAATAAGCCCGGAGCTTGGCGGAGAGGAAAGTTTAATACTTCTAAAACAAGAACTCAACAAAAGGGGGATTAAACTTATTCTGGATTTTGTTTCCAATCATTATAGTGCCGATAGTGTACTTCTTCGTACAAACAGTGAAATATTTTTAACGGCGGATCAGGAAATTTACAGCCGAGACCAATATACATATTTTAAACCTTTTGCTGATGAGGATTTGATTTTTGCTCATGGAAGAGACCCGTTTTTTCCTGCTTGGCAAGATACTGCTCAGGTTAATTATTTTAGTTTGGAAGCACGCGAATATCAGATTAATCTCTTAAAAAAAATCTCTAATATTTGTGACGGCCTAAGATGCGATATGGCTATGCTTACACTTAACAATGTATTTATTAATACATGGGGCGGAACATTAAACAAAATGGGTTTTGCACGTCCCGAAACGCATTTTTGGCAGGAAGCCATTACGGCTGTAAAAGTTGATAAGCCTGATTTTGTATTCCTTGCCGAAGTGTATTGGGATTTGGAATGGGAATTACAACAACTTGGTTTTGATTATACATATGATAAAAAGTTAATTGATAAATTACATCATGGTGATCCAAGAGAAATTACAAGCCATTTATATGCCGAACCCGACTATCAAGAAAGGTCGTGCAGATTTATCGAAAATCATGATGAACCCAGAGCCGTTACATTATTAGGAAAAGAAAGAGCAAAACTTTCCGCAGTGCTTATAAGTACAATTACCGGATTAAAGCTATATAACGAAGGACAGTTTGAAGGGAAAAAAATTAAATTACCTGTTCAGCTTGGACGGGAGCCGAAAGAAGTTGTGTTAACCTGTATGCAAGAATTTTATACTAAGTTATTGCATATAACCAGAAGTGATATTTTTCGTTATGGTGATTGGCATTTGGTGCAAATACATTGCCCGTGGGAAGGGAATATTACGTTTAGAAATTTAATTGCTTATGAGTGGCGTTATAAACATGAAAAAGCTCTTGTTGTGCTTAATTTTGCTAACGTTACTTCTACAGCACGTATTAAATTGGATGTTGCGGGTTACCCGGATGTTTTTGAATTGAAGGATTTACTAAATGATATTAATTATACAAGAACAACAGAAGAAGCTTACCATACCGGAGTATATATTGAGTTAAAATCATATAGATGTCATATTTTTGTTTATTAAGGAAATGGCAAAAAAAGATTGTCTCAAAAGTTAATTATCCATTGACCATATAGTTCTTTTGAGACAACCAATAAAGTTTTATTTATTTCACCATTATCATTTTACGTGTTTGGGTATAGCTGCCTGCCTGCAGTCTGTAGAAATATATTCCGCTGCTTAAACCGGCAGGGTGCCAGTCTTTTTGGTAGGTTCCCGCATTTAATTCTTCATTTACAAGTGTAGTTATTTCTTTGCCCAAAATATCGTATATTTTTAAGGTAACAAAAGTTTGCCGGGGTAAATTAAAACTTATTGTTGTGTTTGGGTTAAACGGATTGGGGTAATTTTGCTGTAAAACAAAATCGTTAGGTGTATTATTAATATTTTTATCATCAACGCTTATCACTACGCCACCCTCTTTAAATACGGCTAAGCCATCAGAATCAGTTCCAATCCACTTATTTCCTTCGTTATCTATTGCTATTGTTCTAACCCAATTACTTGGTAAACCTGAATTGGATGTATTATAAACGACCCAATCCGTACCGTTAAATTTGGCTAAACCAGATCCATTTGTCCCAATCCATTTATTCCCCTCATTATCTGTTGCTATTGAAGTAACAGTATTATCCGGCAACCCGGAATTTGCCGTGTAATAAACAGTCCAATCTGTACCATTAAATTTGGCTAAACCACATAGATATATCCCAATCCATTTATTCCCTTCATTATCTATTGCTATTGACATAATATTATCATCCGGCAACCCGGAATTTGACTCGTGATAATTAGTCCAATCCGTGCCATTAAATTTGTATAAACCATCTAAACCAGTACCAATCCATTTATTTCCTTCATTATCTATTGCTATTGAACTAATCCAACCACCGCGTAAAACTGAATTATCATCATTATAAATAACCCAATCCGTGCCGTTAAATATTGCCAAACCGCCATCAGTCCCAATCCATTTATTACCTTCATTATCTATTGCTATTGAATAGACATACGTACATGGCAAGCCGCAATAAAAAAGAATGTAAACAGTCCAATCTGTACCATTAAATTTGGCTAAACCACCTCCATATGTCCCAATCCATTTATTACCCTCACCGTCAACTGCTATTGCCGTAATATCATTATTCGGCAAACCCGAATTTGATGTGTTATAAATATTCCAATCTGTACCGTTAAATTCGGCCAAACCGTCATAAGTCCCAATCCATTTAACTCCATTGTTATCTATTGCTACCGCGTCAATCCCATTACGTGGCAAACACGAAAACAAAACATTATAAACAGTCCAGTTTGAATTATCAAATTTTACCAAGCTTGGGCCGCCCGTTCCAATCCATTTATTCCCTTCATTGTCAACTGCTATTGTTTCAACACTATTAGTTGGCAAACCGAAATTTGAAATATTATAAACAGTCCAATCCACATCGTCAAATTTGACTAAACCACCATAATAAATTCCAATCCACTTATTCCCTTCATCATCTATTACTATCGAAGTAATCCTATTGTTCGTTAAAACGGAATTTGTCGCATTATAAATCACCCAATCGGTTCCGTTAAATTTGGCCAAACCGCCATCAATCCCAATCCAGTTAACTCCATTGTTATCTATTGTTATTAACCTAATATTATTACTTGGCAAACCGGAATTTGAAATATTATAAACCGTCCAATCGGTTCCGTCAAATTTTGCCAAACCACTGCTAGAAGTACCAATCCACTTATTTCCTTCATTATCTATTGCCATTGCCGTGATATAATTACCCGGCAAACCGGAATTTGATGTATTGTAAACAATCCACTCTTGGCCATCAAATTTAACCAAACCCTCGTCATATGTTCTAATCCATTTAATGCTGTCATTATCAATTGTTATTGCATAAACATTATTCTCCGGTAAACCGGAATTTGTTGTGTTATAAACAATCCAATCCGTACCATTAAATTTAGCTAAACCGCCAGTAGTCCCAATCCATTTATTTCCTTCATTATCTATTGCAATCGTATAGACACTATCAGACGGCAAACCGGAATTGGATGTAGTATAATACGTTTTTTTGCCGGTTATTTTGTTGTATTTTGTTAATCCGCCATTAATTGTACCAATCCAAATATTATCCCCTTCGATGGCAGTACGTGTAATTGGTGTATATCCGTAATGTATCCACTCGGGGTTTTGTGCATAAACAGTAACCGTTAAGGTTAAAACCAAATAAATTAAAATATAAAATTTGTTCATATCAACTCCTTTTGCCAAACCAAAATTGGCAACATATAAATTTGTTAAATTTTATGTATAAATAAGTTATAACCAGCATAATTAATTACCTCTTTTATTTCACCATTATCATTTTACGTGTTTGGGTATAGCTGCCTGCCTGCAGTCTGTAGAAATATATTCCGCTGCTTAAACCTGCCGAGTGCCAGTTTTTTTGGTAGGTACCCGCATTTAATTCTTCATTTACAAGTGTAGTTATCTCTTTACCTAAAATATCGTATATTTTTAAGGTAACAAATGTTTGCTGCGGTAAATTAAAACTTATTGTTGTGTTTGGGTTAAACGGATTAGGGTAATTTTGCTGTAAAACAAAATCGTTAGGTCTATTATTAACGTTTTTATCATCAACGCTAACCACACCGCCTTCGTTAAATACTGTTAAGCCACCGTACAAAGTCCCAATCCATTTATTTCCCTCATTATCAATTGCTAACGAAAGAATTCCATAGTCCGGCAGTTCGGGATTTATTCCATTATATATAATCCAACCCTTCCTATTAAATTTGGCTAAACCACCATCTGTCCCAATCCATTTATTTCCTTCGGCATCTATTTTAATTGAATTAACATGGTTATCCGGCAAACCGGAATTTGACGAATTATAAAGAACCCAATCTGTGCCGTTAAATTTTGCTAAACCACTCTGGTAAGTCCCAACCCATTTATTCCCTTTGTTATCTATAGCTATAGTTGTTATTTCATCATAGACCGGGAAACCGGAATTTGATGAATTGTAAGCGGTCCAGACCGTATCATCAAATTTGGCTAAACCATACGAAGTTCCAATCCATTTGTTTCCTTCGGTGTCTATTGTAATTGAGTTAACATTGTCACCCGGCAAACCGGAATTTAACCTTTTGTAAACAATCCAATCCGTCCCATTAAATTTGGCTAAACCACCTTCCTCTGTCCCAATCCATTTATTTCCTTCATTATCTATTGCTATTGCCCTAATATTATTATCCGGCAAACCGGAATTTTTTTTATTATAAACAATCCAATCCTTCCCGTTAAATTTAGCCAAACCTTTTACAGTTCCAATCCACATAGCCCCCTCGTTATCCATTTCAATTTCAAGAACCGCGTTATTAGGCAAAGAGCTGAATAAAACATAAAAAATATTCCAATTTTGACCATCAAACTTTGCCAAACCCAAGCCGCCTGTATCAATCCACTTGTTTTCTTCATCATCAATAATTATTTTACGAACAAAATTATCCGGAAGACCTGAATTAAAAGTATTATAAACAATCCAATCGGTACCGTTAAATTTTGCTAAACCACCATTATTAGTTCCAATCCATTTATCGCCGTTGTTATCTATAACTACATTCCTTACCTCATTATCCGGCAAACCTGAATTTGATGTATTATACACAATCCACTCTTTACCCTCAAATTTAACCAAACCACCATTTTTAGTTCCAATCCATTTATTACCGTCATTATCTATTGCTACTGAATTAATAAGACTATTCGGCATACCGGAATTTGATGTATTGTACACCACCCACTCTTTGCCATCAAATTTAACCAAACCATATACACAAGCTCCAATCCATTTATTTCCTTCATTATCTATTGTTATTGACGAAATTTCATCATTCGGCAAACCTGAATTAAACCTATTATACACAGCCCAATCTGTACCGTTGAATTTTGCCAAACCACCCATGAAAGTACCAACCCATTTGTTTCCTTCATTATCTATTGCTACTGCCATAATAAAATCATCCGGCACACCGGAATTTGTTGTATTATAAACAGTCCAATCCGTACCGTCAAATTTTACTAAACCGTAATCAGTCCCAATCCATTTATTTCCTTCATTATCTATTGCTATTGACCTAATATCATTAACCAGCAAACCGGAATTTGATTTATTATAAAGTATTTTTTTACCGGTTATTTTGTTGTATTTTGTTAATCCGCCATCACTTGTACCAATCCAAATATTATCACCTTCAAGCGCAGTACATGTAATTGGTGTATATAAGTAATTTATCCATTCCGGATTTTGCGCGTAAACAGTAACCGTTAATGTTAAAACCAAATAAATTAAAATATAAAACTTGTTCATATCAACTCCTTTTCCACCAGCCATTGTAGATTATTTTTACGTGTTATAAAATTAAAAAACCTAGCAACTAAATTTACAACTATAACCTAAGTTTTGCAATTTTATTTATTTCCCAAATTAATGTTTATTAATAATTCCATTGTTTTTATCAAAAAATAAATAATTATTCCCATATAAAAATAATATCACTTCAATAATAATAAAAAGGACATTCATATTTGTGATATATTTCTCCACCATGTTTTATATCACAAATTTTTTAGATTTTAACTATTTTACCAAATAAATAGCCATTTTAACACAATTATTTATAACAATACTGGAAACAACAAAACTTTTAAGAAAAGACTATTTTTTCCTTTTTCACTTAAAACTGATTATTTATTTTTATATCTTTAATATTGAAATATTTTAAAATTAAATTTGGCTTATATTATGGAAGAACCTAAAATCAACGTGTCTATTTTAACGAGCGATGAAATCAATTTTGATTTAAATGGAGAGTTTTTTGTTAACGGAATTACTGAAAAGCAAAACGGCAGATATTCCGCTAAAATTGTAAACGGCAAAATATCAGTAGAAAAAGATGATAGAACTCTTGTTTTTGAAAACGAAGTTATATTTTTACCAAACGATATGACCGAAGACAGTTTTTTAATCCGCGATGTAATAATTGGCATTAAATTCCATTGGGAAAAGAAAGAAAAAGAACGTTTTGTCGGTTCTTTAAAACTATTAAAAGATAACGATAAAATTATTGCAATAAATATTGTTCCGCTTGAAGATTATTTAACAAGTGTTATTTCTTCCGAAATGAGCGCAACAAGTTCAAAAGAATTATTAAAAGCACATTCAATAATTTCGCGCAGCTGGTTATTAGCTCAAATAGAAAAAGGCAAAGAACTTGCAAAACAAGATGTTAAATATAACAGTACATATATTACCGAAGATGAAATAGTTAAATGGTACGATAGAGAAGACCATGTATTGTTTGATGTTTGTGCGGACGACCATTGCCAAAGATACCAAGGCATTACAAAAGCATATACTCCAAAGGTTAAACAAGCCGTAGAAGAAACACGCGGACTTGTAGTAAGTTACGAAGGCAAAATTTGTGATGCCCGTTTCAGCAAAACTTGCGGCGGCATTAGCGAATCGTTTGAAAATGTATGGGAGCCGGTAAAACATGCTTATTTAACAAGTGTTATTGATTACAAATTTGAACCGGATAATTACGAACTGGATTTAACAAAAGAAGAAGCCGCTGATGTATGGATAAGAAATTCTCCTTCATCGTTTTGTAATACAAATGATCCTAAAGTATTAGCTCAAGTATTATTGGATTATGACCAAACGACTACCGATTTTTACAGATGGAAAGTGGAATTTACAAACGAAGACTTATCAAAACTGATTTTAGAAAAAAGCGGTATAGATTACGGTGAAATTATTGATATGGTTCCCCTTGAAAGAGGACATTCCGGCAGATTAATAAAATTAAAAATTATTGGTACTAAAAAAACCTTTATTATTGGTAAAGAACTTGAAATAAGAAGAACGCTTTCAAAATCGCATTTATACAGCTCGGCTTTTGTTGTTGATAAATTTGATATTGTAAACGGTATTCCGCAAAAATTTGTATTAACCGGTGCCGGCTGGGGACACGGAGTTGGTTTGTGCCAAATTGGAGCAGCGGTTATGGGTGAAAAAGGTTACCGTTTTGATGAGATTTTACTTCATTACTTTAAAAATTCAACAATTTTGAAGATTTATTAATGACCGTACTTTATTCTTGTCTTTCTTTAAGTTGGGGCGGCATGGAAATGTTTACAATTCAAGCCGTCCAACAACTGTTAAAACGGGGGATTCATACAGAATTATTGTGTTATGCCGGGTCAAAAATTGAAATTGAAGCAAAAAGACAGAATATAATAACTTTTAGGTCACAATTTTCGGGTTATTTTAATTTAAGCGAAACAATTAAAGTAAGCAGATTATTAAAATCTAAAAATTACAGTTTAGTTCATACTCAAGCCTCCAAAGATTTATGGCTTTTGGTACCTGCATTAAAACTTGCAGATTTAGATATCCCTTTATTTTTAACAAAACAGGTCGGCTCTTTTGTAATTAAAAAGGATTTTTTACATAAATGGCTTTATAAAAGGTTAAATGCCGCTTTTGCAATAAGTACCGTAATAAATAATAATTTATTAAATACTACAACACTTAAACAAGATAAAGTGTTAATGCTGCATAACGGAACCGATACTAATCGTTTTAATCCGGAAAAAATTGATAGGGAAAAAGAAAGATTACAGTTAGGATTAAAAGATACCGATATTGTTATTGGTATGTTAGCCCGGTTCAGTTCAGGCAAAGGACATATTGATTTAATTGAAGCGGCCAAAATTTTGATACAAAAATATGATAATTTAAAATTTTTATTGGTTGGCGAACCAAGCCGCGGTGAAACAGAGTTTGCCGATAAAATAAAACAAATGGTTATTGATTACAATTTAACAAAAGAATTTATTTTTACGGGTTTTAGAAAAGATACCGAAAATGTTATTTCGGCAATGGATATTTTTGCTTTTCCTTCACATGCCGAAGCATTTGGTATTGCCCTTGTTGAGGCAATGAGTATGGCTAAACCAAGCGTATGCTCTAATAGTGACGGAATTTTAGACATTGCTATTGATGGTCAAACGAGTTATCTTTTTACTAATCATAATAGCAGACAGTTGGCAGAAAAATTAGAACTATTGATTTTATCCGAAGAAACAAGAATTAATTTTGGAAACAATGCCCGCCGGAGAGCTGTTGAATATTTTGATATTGAATATTTAACAGATAAAGTAATTAATTATTATAAAGATTTTGTAAAGGATTAAAAAAAATAAATGGTTTTTCTAAATCCCGCAGTACTTTTTGGTTTTTTGGCAGCAAGCATTCCTATAATTATTCATTTATTAAATTTAAGGAAACTGAAAAAAATTGAATTCAGCACTTTGGCTTTTTTAAAGGAATTACAAAAAAATAAAATAAAAAAAGTTAAAATTAAACAATGGATTTTATTAGCTTTACGAACCTTAATAATAATATTTTTGGTTTTTTCGTTTTCCCGCCCAACTATTAAAAGCACATCTGTTGGAGGTACAAACTCCGCAGCAAAAACTACAGCAGTAATAATTATTGATAATACATTTTCAATGTCTGTTATTACCGATAAAGGAAGTTATTTAAACAGAGCAAAAAAAATAGCCCTAAACTTATTAAGCAAACTTCAAGAAGGCGATGAAGCTGTTATAATTGCGGCAGGCAGTGTAAATTCAAACATTAGCTTATCAACAGATTTAAATAAATTAAAATCTCAGCTTAACAATTTACAACTTTCTTATGTTAGTGCTCCTTTACATAAATCGGTAATTCAAGCCGCTAATATTATATCAAAATCTGATAATTTTAATAAAGAAATTTATATATTATCCGATTTTCAAAGCAAAACTTTATATGAAGATAAAAAAGGACTTTCCGATTTTAGTAAACTATTAAATCAACAGGTCAGATTATATTCTTTTGATTTATCGGATAAAGAAACTGCAAATCTTTCAATAACAGAACTTAAATCGAACAATCAAATTTTTGAAGTTGGCAAAAATATTAATTTTGAAGCTGTTGTAACCAATTCCGGCAATTTAAATATAACAAACTCTATTATTTCCCTTTTTATTAACGGCCAAAGGACGGCTCAGCAAAATGTTAGTCTTGATGTGGGGCAGTCAAAAATAATAAACTTTGATATCCGGTTAAAAAACGGAAATTTATTAGAAGTATTTGCCGAACTTGAGGATGACGAAATAAATGCAGATAATAAAAGATATTTTACTATTTTTGTGCCCGAAAAAATAAATTTATTAATACTTACTGATGATATTAATGACGGACAATTTATAAAAGCAGCTTTAACTAAAAATGATTCGGTAAACAGTTTTGTAATTACGGAAAAATCTTTAAACCAAATTTCCGCATTAAACCTAAACAGCTTTAACACAATAATTATTATTGGCAGCGAACTGATAAACAATTACACACAGTTAAATAATTATTTATCTTTAGGCGGAAATATTATCCTTTTCCCCGGCCCAAAATCAACACTTAGTAAATATAAAACTCTTTTGGAAAACCTTTCGGTTCCGTCTTTTAACGAATATAAGGGAAGTTTGGCAAATCAAAAAGCAGGATATAATTTTGGCAATATAGATTATTTGCATCCATTATTTACCGAAATGTTTTCAAAAGGTAAAACGCCGGTAATACAATCACCCAATATTTATTATTATTTTAAATTGCAGACCGGTTCTTTAGGTAGAAATATAATTGAAATGGAAGATAAATCGCCATTTTTACTGGAATACACATTAAAATCGGGCAAATTGTTAATTTATAATACTTCCCCTAATTTAACATGGACTGATTTTCCTATTAAAGGAATATTTGCCCCTATATTAAATCGTGCCGTATATTATATGTCCACAAAATTTAATCTTACCGATAATATTACAGCCGGCACCGAATTATTTATTAACCTAACAAATTCTTTTTATCCGCAGGTTAATATTATAAAACCCGAAAACAAAAGTGAAATTGTTGCTATTGATACACTACAAGATAAAAGACTGCTTAAATATAACAATACCGAAACTCTTGGTGCTTACAAATTTAAAAGCGGAAATGATTTAATAGGTTATTCTTCTGTTAACACTAATCCTGTTGAATCGGATTTAACTTATTTAAATGATTCCGATTTTGAAGATTATCTAAAAACAATTAACTTTAAGGGTTCATATTTTAAGCTTAACGTAAACGACAATTATATAAAAAGCATTAATCAATCAAGATTTGGTGCCGAGTTGTGGCGATTATTTTTAATAATTGCTTTAATTCTTGCCGTTATCGAAATGGCTGTTTCAAAAAGTTCAAAAAAAGATTTAGCAAAAATAGGATAAAATGGAATTACATATAGTAGAACAAAAAAAAATTGAACGTGCAATATTAGTTGCTCTTAAAGGTATTGGTGCCGATGACGCCCGAGTTGACGAATATTTAAACGAATTAGAGCTTCTTGCCAAAACTGCAGGGGCGGAAACCATTTTGCGGGTTACTCAAAACAGAGCCCGAATAGAAACTGCGTCTTATGTGGGCACGGGAAAAGCCGAAGAAATTAAAGAGCTTGCCGAATTAAACGATATTGACTTAATTATTTTTGACGATGATTTAACTCCAACCCAAGTAAGAAATTTAGGAAAAATAATTGAGAGGAAAATAGTTGATAGAAGCGGTTTAATTTTGGATATTTTTGCCCAACATGCCCGAACAAATGAAGCAAAAACACAAGTGGAATTAGCCCAGCTTGAATATTTATTACCTCGTTTAACACGCGCATGGACTCACCTTTCAAAACAGTTTGGCGGAATAGGAACAAAAGGCCCCGGTGAAACCCAAATTGAAACCGACAGACGAATTATTAGAACCAGAATTGGCAAATTAAAAGAAAAATTGGAAAAGATTGAACTCCAGCAGTCAACAAAAAGTTTAAAACGACAAGATGTTATTACCACATCACTTGTTGGTTATACCAATGCCGGTAAATCCACGTTGTTAAATCTTCTTACAAATGCCGATGTACTTGCGGAAGATAAATTATTTGCCACATTGGATTCAACAACACGCTCTTTTGAATTGATGAAAAATAAAAATCTGCTTATTAGCGATACGGTTGGATTTATACGCAAACTACCGGCTCATCTGGTTGCTTCATTTAAAAGCACGTTAAGTGTAGTACGCGAAGCTGATTTTATTTTACACATAGTTGATATTTCGCATCCTTATTTTGAAGATCATATAAAAGTTGTAGAAGATACTTTGGCAGATTTAAAATGTGAAAACAAACCCCTGCTTTATATATTTAACAAAGTTGACGCACTTGAAGACAAACATATTATGGAATACGTAAAAAACAAATATTCCAATAGTATAATGATTTCTGCTTCGCGGGCAATTAACATAGCTGCTTTAAACGATCTTTTAATTAAGTTTTATGACGATAATTTTATGTTTAACGAGTTAAAAATAAGCTCGTATAATTCAAAGTTAATATCTTATATTCATTCAATTGCCGAAGTAATTGATATTAAATATGAAGAAGATTTTGCTTATATTAAATTTAGAACAACACAAGACAATTTAAATAAAATAAACAAGTTGATGTATGGAAAATAACCAATTAATTATTGACGGTGCTTCACTCTCTTTAGAAAAGATTGAGTTTTTTATAACTAATTCTCCAAAAGTTAAACTAGCAGAAAGTTCAGTTGTTAATATTGAAAAAGCTTGTACTTTAATTGACAAATGGATAAAAGAAGATAAAGCTGTTTATGGAGTAACTACCGGTTTTGGCGAATTTGCAAATGTAAAAATTTCGCAAAAAGATATTTTTAAGCTGCAAAAAAATCTGATTTTAAGTCATTCTGCCGGTGTAGGCGAAAATCTCCCTCCAATTATTATTAAAATAATGATGCTTTTACGTGCCAATGCTCTTGCTTTAGGTCATTCGGGTATTCGTCTTTCCACCATAAACTTATTGCTGGAGATGATTAACAATAATATTATACCTGTTGTGCCTTCTCAGGGGTCGGTTGGTTCAAGCGGCGATTTAGTACCTTTGGCACACATTGTTTTATCTATAATTGGCGAAGGGAAAGCTCAAGTATTTGATAAAATTGACGAACTTAATACAAATTTTGATAATATTATTGAATCAAAAGAGGCTCTTGCCAAATTTAAGTTAGAACCTATTACACTTGCAGCAAAAGAAGGACTTGCATTAATTAACGGCACACAAATGATGACTTCCATTGCAAGTTTTATTTGTATTAAAGCTAAACGATTAATTAAAATTGCCGATATTAGCGGAGCTCTTTCGCACGAAGCTTTAAGGGGTTCCACTAAAGCCTATGATTTACGTCTTCACAAATTACGCCCGCATAAAGGACAAATTCAAACAGCCGAAAATCTTTTAGCATTAATTAATAACAGCGAAATTAGAAGATCACACATTCTTAATGATAACAGGGTTCAAGATTCGTATTCGTTACGCTGCATTCCGCAAATACATGGTGCTTCGCGCGATACTATAAATTATGTTTGTTCGGTTGTTGAAACAGAAATTAACTCCGTAACCGATAATCCTTTAATATTTACCGAAGATGGCGACTATTTGGAAGGCGGAAATTTCCACGGTCAGCCAATTGCACTTGTTATGGATTTTATGGGTATTGCTCTTTCCGAGCTGGCAAATGTTGCCGAAAGAAGAATTGAAAGGCTTGTAAACGGTTCGTTAAGTTTATTGCCCCGATTTTTAACTCCAAACGGTGGTTTAAACTCCGGTTTAATGATTGCGCAATATACTGCGGCAAGTTTAGTTTCCGAAAATAAAGTTTTAGCTCATCCCGCCAGTGTAGATTCTATTCCAACTTCGGCTAATCAGGAAGACCATAATTCCATGGGTTCTATTTCTGCACGTAAGTGTTTAACAATTCTTAAAAATGTAACAAATGTGCTTGCTATTGAATTAATGACTGCTGCACAAGGAATTGAGTTCTTAAAACCCCTAAAATGTGGTATAGGAACCGGAATTGCACATAATTTTATAAGAATATTTGTAAAACCGCTAAACGAAGACAGGGTAATTTCCGATGATATAGTATCAATACAAAAAATTATTGATAATAACCTTTTGCTTACTAAAGTAGAAGAAAATGTAAAATTAAATTAAAATAGTTATATAATGGCAGAAAACGACAAATTAAAAATTATTAATTATAATTCATCAGCAGAAGTTACAACAGTTCCGGTAAAATATATTTTTTTAGATATTGTTAATTTTACTCAAGGCAGAAGTGTTGAAGCACAAAGCGATCTTGTTAAAATGTTAAATGGAATAGTTAAAGCAACTGTTGAATCTAACGGTATTAAAAAAGAACAAGTCATTTATCTGCCAACCGGAGATGGAATTTGTATTTCGTTGTTATATGTAGAACAACCATACGATATACATGTTAAAATTGCAGTAGAAATTATTGGTCGTGTTGCCAAACACAACAATAATCATATTGACCCAATGAGGCAGTTTAAGGTTAGAATTGGTGTTAATTCCAATATTGATAATATTACTATTGATATTAATGACAATAAAAATATTGCCGGCACCGGTGTTAATATGTGCCAGCGGATAATGACTTTGGCAGACGGCAATCAATTAATGGTTGGTGCTACTGTTTATGAAATGTTGCGTAATCGCGAAAAATATATGCATTCGTTTACTCGGTACGAAACATTTGTTAAACATAACGAAAAACTTGTTGTTTTTCAGTTTGTAAAACCAAATATTGACGGTTTAAATATAGAAACACCCTCTTGTTTTGATGCCCTAAATTCAGAAGGCGAAAAGTTAAATAAATTTATTGCTTACTTTTTTGTCCATTCTATTTTGAATAGAAAGTTTTTTATTCGCAAACAAAACACACAAGATTTAATTATTGGAACAGTGCTTTTATGGAGTATTGCAACAGATTCTTTAAGCGAAGCAGAAAGCACAGACATTAAACCAACTAGTTTTATTACATGGAAAGCTAAAAAAGCAAGTTTTGAAGAGCAGTTTCAATATTATTCAACTATTGATATGCGTATTTTATGGTCACTTTTTAGATATATAGTTAAATATGATTTGCAGGTTTATGAACGCTTTTTTGAAAAAACCGTAAATACCGACTGGCGTTTTCTTACCCCCGGCGGGCGTGACAAACTTAAAGAAGAATGGCCCGGTATATTACGACAATTTGATTTATTATAAATTATACTCCTTATTATTACTGCAAAATTAGTATATTTACTTGCTATTTTAAAAATTATATGCAAGTAAATTAAACTGATATTATTTGAATGAATAAATACTCAAATTGCGGAATCTGCATTGGAGCTTCGACTGTTTCGTTGGTTTGTTTAGATTCAGGCCTTTTAAATAAACCTTTTGTTTCTTACCAAAAATCTCTGCCTCATCATGGTAATGCTAAAACAGCAATTCAAACTCTTTTAAATTCAGTTCAGGTTGATAAACTTACTGCTACGGGGCGTAATTTTAAAGATTTGTTAAATGTTTATTCTTTATCGGAAGCTGAAACTATTGAACTGGCCTTGAAATGTTTAAATATCTCTGCAGATATTGTTGTTTCGGCCGGTGCAGAAAGTTTTATGATTTATCTGTTAGATGAACAATTACAAATAACAAAGGTGATTACCGGTAATAAATGCGCATCAGGTACAGGCGAGTTTTTTGTTCAGCAATTAAAAAGAATGAATTTAAGTCTTGACGACGTAAGTGATATAACGGACAATATAATTCCTTATAATATTTCGGGACGTTGTTCTGTTTTTTGTAAATCCGATTGCACGCATGCTTTAAACATAGGAATAAAAAAAGAAAATATTGTAACCGGTTTAAGTCAAATGATGGCTTCAAAAATTATTAACCTAATCCCACGTTATAAAGATAAACAAATTTTGCTTATTGGCGGTACGGTTAATAATTTATCATTTATTTCTCATTTAAAAAAAGAACTGCCTAATTTGTTTGTTTCCGAACATTCAACGTATTTTGAAGCACTTGGAGCAGCATATTATTCGTTCCACAATAACATTCCGGTTTTAGAATATAACAATCTCGCAAAAGAACATGTCACAAATTTTTCATTTCATCAACCGCTTAAAAATTTTATTAATAATGTAAAGTTTGAAGAAATTAATTTTGCAAAAGCAGAAAATGACGATGAATGTATATTAGGTTTAGATGTAGGTTCTACCACCACAAAAGCAGTTATACTAAGAACAAAGGATAATGCAATTATTGGCAGTGAATATTTACGCACAAACGGCGATCCGGTTGATGCAGCAAAAAATTGCTATAAATTGTTATTACAGAAATTAGAAAACAATATAAATATTGTTGGGTTTGGGGTTACAGGCTCGGGTCGTCAAATTGCAGGGTTACATGCCCAAACAAATTCTGTTATTAACGAAATAATTGCTCATTCAACCGCTACTCTTCATTTTGATAATGAAGCAGAAACCATTTTTGAAATTGGCGGTCAGGATGCTAAATATACTTTTATTACTTCCGGTGTCGCTACCGATTATGCAATGAACGAAGCATGTTCGGCAGGTACCGGTTCTTTTTTAGAAGAAGCTGCTTCTGAAACTTTGAATATAGATTATAAAGAAATTTCCATGCTTGCACTTAACGCTTTAACTCCACCAAATTTTAACGACCAATGTTCTGCTTTTATAAGCAGTGATATTAAAAATGCTTTACACGACGGACTTTCAACAGGTGATGTTGTTGCTGGACTTGTTTATTCAGTTTGTATGAACTATATAAACAGAGTTAAAGGAAATAGACCTGTTGGTAAAAAAATTTTTATGCAAGGCGGAGTCTGTTATAATAAAGCTGTTCCAATTGCAATGGCAGCATTAACAGGAAAACAAATTATTGTTCCGCCGGAACCCGGTTTGATGGGTGCTTTTGGTGTTGCGTTGGAAGTAAAAAAACGAATTAACTATAACCTTATTGAAAAGAAAACTTTTTCGCTTACCGAACTGGTAAACAGGCAAATTGAATATTCAAAATCTTTTATTTGCAGCGGAGGAAAAGAAAAATGCGACCGCAAATGTTCAATTTCTATTTTTAATATTAACGGTAAACAATATCCTTTTGGCGGTGCCTGTAATTTATACTCTTTAATTAAAACAGATAAAGATACAGATAATGGAAAAGTTAAAGATTATGTTAAACTAAGGCAGCATTTGGTATTTAATAAACACCTTGTTGGAATTCAGATACAAAATAATGCCCCAACAATAGGTATATTAAAATCATTTTTAACAAATACATATTATCCGTTATTTTATAATTTTTTTACTTTGCTTGGTTTTAATGTTATTTTAGAAGCGGATGTTGATACAAAAGGAATTGAAAAAATAAGCTCTTCGTTTTGTTATCCCGCCGAACTTTCACATGGATTTATGCAAAGTTTAATTAATAAAAAACCGGATTATATTTTTATTCCCCACATTAAAGAATTGCCGAAAAACACAGACGATAAAACCGAACAAAAAACATGCGTTTTATTGCAGGCTGAAAGTTATTATATAAAAACCGCATTTAAGGATGATTTAAGAAACATAAAAATTCTAAATCCTGTTATTGATTTAAATAATATTGATTTAACTGCTAAAGTTTTTATTAATCTTGCCGTTAAACTTGGTATTGATAAAAACAAAGCAAAAAGTTCTTTTATTTCCGCTTATAAAAAACAAACGGAAATGTTTAATGAATTTAAAGAAATAGGCGTGGATATTTTAAAGGAATTAAAACAAAGTGATTCATTTGCTA
The DNA here is from genome assembly GCA_043805435.1 of bacterium. Classification (GTDB taxonomy): domain Bacteria; phylum Bacteroidota; class Ignavibacteria; order Ignavibacteriales; family Melioribacteraceae; genus JAEXOD01. Next base: position 91,191 of record JAZDHY010000069.1, on the reverse strand, counting down.
TTGTACTTTTAGGGCGGGCGTATAACTCGTATGCAGAGGAAGCTAATCTTGGCATTCCTCAAAAATTTGCTTCGCGCAACGTAACAATTATACCATCGGATTTTATCAGCTTTGGTGATGTTAAATCGTATTCGCATATGTATTGGGGAACAGGAACACAAATATTAAAAGCCGCCCGGATTATTAAAGATAACCAAAAACTTTTTGGTGTGTATATAACCAATTTTAGCTGCGGCCCCGATTCGTTTATTCTTAACTATTTTAGAAAAATAATGGACGAAAAACCTTCCCTTACATTAGAACTTGACAGTCATACTGCCGATGCCGGAATAAACACAAGAATTGAAGCAGCTTTGGATATATTTAACAGCTATACCAAATTAGGTAATTTATCAACTGTCAAAGCTGATTTTGAAGCAGTTAAGATGTTAAATCCTACCGAAATATTTCATCCGGTTTTTAATAAAAAGTATTCTATTTATGACAAAAACATCAAGCTGTTATTGCCAAGTATGGGTTTAGTTTCATCACAAGTTATGCAGGCAAATTTTAGTTATTTTGGTATAAACACTCAAGTGCTTCCAATTTACACTTCCGAAACTTTAAGGCTTGGGCGAGGTAATACTTTGTGCAAAGAGTGTCTCCCTTTGCAGCTTTCTGCCGGTGCGTTAATTGATTATTATAACAAACGTACTGATCCAAACGAAATAAGCTTATATTTTATGACAGCCGGAAACGGCCCCTGCCGATTGGGACAATATACAGTTTTTTTGGAAGATTTAATTACCAAACATCAGTTTAGTAATTTTGGAATATATTCTCTAAGTGATGAGGATAGTTACGGTGGTCTTGGAACCGAATTTTTTTTAAGAGGATGGATTGCTTTTACAATTGCAGATGTAATGAAAAACATTTACAACGCTTTACATGTTTTGGCTTTTAATAAATCCGAAGCTGTTCAAATATATAATAAAGAATGGCAAAAAATATTAGATGCCGTTGCTGCTTTGCCAATTAAAGACATTTATACCCAGTTGGAAAAATCAGCTTCTGTTTTAAAAGCAATTGAAAAAAGGTTTACCATTAAAAGTGCTAAGAAAGTTTCAATTAGTGGGGAAATATTTGTAAGGCACGAAGAATTTTCGCGCATGGATTTGATTGAACGTTTGGCTGAAAAAGATTTTATTGCCACAATTGCTCCTATTGGCGAATACATCTATTATTCCTCATATTTGGAAAATTTGCCAAAAGATGGTAAAAACATTAGTTTTAATAATTATATATACGGTAAAATTAAAACTTTTGAACAAAGAAGAATTGAAAAAAAGATTAAACGTATTTTGGTTAAAACCGATTTGGTTGAGTATGATTTAATTAATGTTGAAGAAATAATAGAAATAGCTTCTAAATTTATTCCTCCTGCCTTGGAAGGTGAAGCAATATTAACTCTTGGTAGTGCATTAAAAGAAATATTAAATCACTCATGCGGTATTATTTCTATCGGGCCGTTTGGCTGTATGCCGGCACGTGTTGCAGAATCGATATTAAACAATGAAATGAATTACGAAAGCAAATTAAAGGCTGAAAACAAAGTTGATTATTTTTCCAATTCATTTAACAATCTGCCTTTTTTAGCAATTGAAACCGATGGAAATCAGTTTCCGCAGATTATTCAATCTAAAATTGAAATATTTATGCTTAATGCCGAAAGAACTTTTTTTGAAATGAAAAAAACATCTGCACATAACAAAAAAGATTTGCTGAAAGCTTTTATAAAATATTTTGTATCATTTTATAACACGCCTGAAATTACCAACCCGCCCAAAATTGCTGCCGCCGATTTAGAGTAAACCGAGGCGGGGAATTTACATTGGTGCAAACAGCCTGCTCTTCCGGTGGATGTCGTATAAGTACAAAAAAGGAACTCACCCCTTGCCCCTCTCTTAAAAAGAGAGGGGAATGTCTTTTATATAACATATTATTATATTATAGTTTACGGGTTAATTATATATTGAACGAGTGAGGGTTATTGTAGCAGAGGATTTCAAAAATCAGACTTATGCGACATCCACTTCCGGAGTGGTTTTTAACGCAATCTTTTTCATCCGCTGATTTTCGAAGACAGCATTAACACGTAACATCTGTGTTTTTTCCGAGAGATTGTCTCAAAAGTGCTGGGAAATAAAGCGTTAATGGGGGAATAATAAACAAGGAATAAAAGAACAAAAAACGGGGAATAGAAATACAAAAAAATATGCATAAGTCATTGAAAAAGCTAATATTTGTATATGAAAAAAGGCTACAAAAAGACAAGTAATAACAACGATAATCAAGCAATGATTTCAAACATCTTTAACGAGTTTGTATCTCAGAATAATAATTCCCCCAAAATTAAAATAAAGAGAAACATGCGAAAGTACAATTTTAAGTCATATGACCAGAGCGTACAAATGTTAATTCCACCATCATGGGATGAATATATTCCCATAAACCACATTGTACGAGTAATCGATTCAGTAGTTGAAAAAATAAATTTAGATACCCTATTACGAGAATATAATAATATCTACTGAAAAATTAGAGATTATTGTTATGGTTCTTTAATCCTAATCTTTCTAAGCGCGAGCGTAAATGCCGCTCTGAAATTTGAAGTATTCTTGCAGCTGCGCTTTGGTTTCCGTTTGTGCGTTTTAATGCTTCGTTTACTATTTCAATTTCAAAAGCCTTAACTTTGCTTTCATAGTCTATTTCCAAATTTTTGGGATCCAACAATTTGTTTTCTGTAATTTGCAGCAACGCTGTTGGTAAATCCGCAGCATCAATATATTCGTATCTGGAAAGTAAAACAGCACGTTCCATGATATTTTCAAGTTCGCGAATATTTCCCGGGTAATTAAATTTCATTAGTTTGTCTATTGCCGCATTTGTTATTCCTTTTATCTCTTTTTGGTTAACTGCGGAATATTTTTGCAAAAAATAATTTGCAAGTAACGGTATGTCTTCTTTCCTTTCGCGCAGCGGCGGAATGTTAATAGTAATGACGTTTAATCGATAATACAAATCCTCTCTAAAAGTGCCCTCTTTAATCATAACATCTAAATTACGATGAGTTGCGGCAACAATTCGTACATTAACGGTTATAGTGTTATTGCTGCCAATTCTTTGAACTTCTCCAAACTGAATTGTTCTAAGAAGTTTTACTTGTGTTTGTAAAGGAATATCACCAACTTCGTCAATAAATAATGTTCCGTTGTCGGCGTCTTCAAACCGTCCCGCGCGCGAAGTTGCAGCTCCTGTAAAAGATCCTTTTTCGTGGCCAAACAATTCGCTTTCAATTAAATTATCGGATAAAGAGGCTACATTAACCGTAATAAAAGGTTTGTCATTTCTGTTGCTTGAATAATGAATAGCTTTGGCAATAAGTTCTTTGCCTGTACCGCTTTCGCCTAATATTAAAACTGTTGCTTTGCTGGAAGCAACACGTGCCGCAGTATTTACAGCTTCTTCCATGTTTTTGCTTTGCGAAATTATACCTTCTAAACTAAATTTTGTTTTAAGCAATTCTTTTAATTGTTTATTTTCGTCCGTTAAAAATTTTTTTTCTCTTATCCGGTTTAAAGTATTTTCAAGTTCATCCAAATCAATCGGTTTTGTTAAATAATCGTATGCACCGGTTTTCATAATACTTACAGCATCATCAATATTACCATAAGCAGTCATTACAACAACGTCAATTTCGGGATTAATTTCTTTGGCGTTTTTTAAAACACCTAAACCGTCCAATTCCGGCATGCGGAAATCGGTTAATATAGCGTCAATTTGATTAGAGTTTACAATTTTTATTCCTTCAATACCATTGATGGCGGTATAAACATTGTAATTTCTGCGTGCTAAAAAACTTTTTAAGGAATGTATTTGTGACTCTTCATCATCAATAATTAATACATTAAGATTATTCATTTTTAACTCGGCATTTCAAATGGGTTAATTGGAATTTTGATAAAAAATGTAGTTCCATTGTTTTGTTTACTTTCCACCGAAATAATACCATTATGCTGATATATTATTCGTTGTGTTATGCTTAAACCTAAACCGGTACCTTTTGCTTTAGTTGTGTAATACAAATTAAAAATTTTGCTAAGTTTATCTTCAGGTATTCCAAGGCCTGTATCCGAAACAATAACTTCGATTATATTAGGGTTATTTGTTATGTTAACTTTTACAGAACCGTTCTGCGGGGTGGCGTCAAACGAATTTTGAAGTAAATTCATTAATGCCTGCAGAATTTTATTTTTGTCCCAATTTACAGTTCCGTCCCAATTTTGATTTACATTAAAATTTATCTCTTTTTGTTTAAAATATGACAAATATTGAATATAAATTTGGTCAACTAATTCGGAAAGTAAAAAAGCAGAAGGATTAACAGGTTCGGGACGGGCAAACTTTAAAAAACTTATTATTGTTTGATTAATACGTTTAACTTCTTGATAAACAAGTTTTGTTAAATTAATGTACTCTTCTTTGTTTTCGGCTGGAATAAAATCCTTGCCAAGCTGCTGCGTAATTGTACCTATTGTATTTAATGGATTGCGGATTTCGTGAGCTACGCCGCTGGCAAGTTCACCCATTGCAGCAAGCCGTTCCTGGCGTTCAATTTTTTCTTCTAAAATCTTTTGTTCCGTTAAATCGTTAAAAACCAAAATATAATTTATATTGTTATTTTCATCGGTAAAACTACTTTTAGAAATTATAAAAACCTTTCGCAAATTCTCTTTTTTGTAAGTAATTTGTGTTGAAGATAAATTTTCATCAAAAAGTTTTTGCAGCAAGCTGTCCTTAATTAGTTCATCAATAGGTTTTCCAATTAAGTTGGTTTCGGCAAATAAAATATTTCCGCGCTTATTGGCCGATTTAATTATTTTATCTTTTGTTAAAACAAAAATTGCATCGTTAACATTTAATAATATCTTTTCGGAATAAGTTTCAACGGCACTATATTGTTTTTTTAGCAGATTAATGTTTTGATTTGCAAAAATAAATGAAATAACAACAAAGGCAATAATTATCAAAATAATTCCGGAAATAGCAAGACGGGTTAAAAGTTTATGTTTAATTGCCTGAAGTGTTTCCAATGAAATTCCAATGCGTAACAAACCGGCCAAATTACCGTTAATAATAAAAGGTTTTACAGCTTCAAAAACTTTTAAAGTATCGTTTTCAAATAAACGCCAAGCAAAGTCTTTTGCTGTCAAAGCACCGGTTAAAAATTCCGATTCGTTTATATCTTCCAGAGTGCCATATTTACCGCTTGCAGCAATAAAACCGGAAGTGTCTTGCAACACAGAATAAATAATTTTTGGCTCTTGGGTTAAATTTTTTAATAATATCCCAAAGCCCAATTTTTTTCTAAAGTTAAATATTTTATCCGCCTCCAAAACCAAAACAATTGCACCATCGTTTTTGGTAGAAAGGCCTACAATATATCTGTATTCGTTTTTTTGTTGCGCCTCTCTTAAACCAATAATTAACGTATCGGTTAAACCTTCAAATATGGGGTATAATGCTTCAATTGGCCCTTGTTGATTATCTTTGTTAATTGTTTCGGGATAGCTTGAATAAATCTTTTCTCCAAGAGCATTAAAAATATTAATTCGGAATATCTCATTTTCTTTTGCTAAACGTTTTAGCAGCAAGTTGTTAATTTTTCCGTCTTCAAGTAATATTTTAATAAAAACAGCATTGTTAAGAAGTCTTTTTGCCAGCTGTTCATCAACTTCCTGACCTGTTATTAATGCGTTTTGAAGTGAAATAGTTGTGGTTTCCAGCAAAGCATGCGTTTGAGATTTCATTAATTCATTAAATTCACCCTTGCTTTGATAATACTCCAATAAAAAAGAAGCTATAATTAATAAAGCTAAAGTAAAAAAAATGAACAGCAGGCTAAGCGGCTGAATAATAAGGCTTTTTTTTATTATCTTTTTCAATAATCTATAATTTACTTAAAGAAAAAATTTTTGTTTATCCCTGATTTTTACTTAACGACTTAAATGCAAAGGCAAATAATTGAATTTGTTTTAACATTGCCCCTAAACCGTTTTTACGAGTTGGGGATAAATGATTATCAATTCCAATTGTTTTTAAAAAATCGGGTGGTGAAGATAAAATATCGTTTGGAGTTTGATTTGAATAAACATCAATTAAAATTGCAATTAAACCTTTTACAATCATAGCATCGCTATCGGCCGAAAAAATCACTTTTCCGTCTATTAATTTTGCATTTATCCATACTTGGCTTTGACAGCCTTCTATTTTATTTTTATCAACCTTTAGTTCTTCGGGAAAAGCTGGCATTTGTTTGCCAAATTGAATTATCAAAGTATATTTTTCTTCCCAATCGGTTAAATTCTCGAACTTTTTTATTAATTCTTTTTGTTTATCTAATATTGACATAAAACTATAAATTTGTTTGTAATTTTTAAATATAATGAAAATTGAACACATTTTTGTTATATAAATAAATTGATTTTTTAATAAAGAGAATTATATGATTAAACTTATATATTATATTTTTATAATAGCTGCTTTAATGGGTTGTCAAAACTCACCTCCGGTTGAGGATAATATTTCAAAGGAAAGGTACAGCCTTATTAATCAGGATAGCACAGATGTTAATTACCCTCAAATATATAAAGGGAAAATTTTAGTTGTTTCTTATATTTTTACAAACTGCCCGGATATTTGTCCAATTACAACAAATAATATGCGTTTGGTGCAGCAGCGTATAAAACAAGAAAATATTAAAAACGTACAATTTGCGGCTATAAGTTTTGACCCTGATAATGATACTCCGTTTAGACTGAGAAGTTATATTAAATTGCGAAATTTTGATACAAGTAATTGGACTTTTTATACAGGCACAAAAGAAGTTATCAAAAACTTGATAAAAAGAGTTGGGGTTGTAGCAATTCCAAACGATTCTACAGTTACAAAAGACGGTAAAAAAATGTATTTTTACGTGCATACAGATAGAATATCATTATATGATGAAGACCTTAATTTGAGGAAAAAATATATTGGCAGCGGAGTGGACATTGAAGAAATTGTTAAAGATATTAAAACACTAATAAAATAATTGAAGGATATAAAAATGAAAAATTTGTTATTAATAGCAGTTTTGTTTTTAAGCTTTGGTTTTATACAAGCCGATAAAAACATAAAAATAGATAATGTTTGGATTAGAACGGCAAGTACGGGAATGAATACCGGTTTGTTTGTTACAATAAAAAACACCGGTGATATAGATGAAGAGCTGTTAGGCGCAGCCTGCAATTTTGCCGAAGTTGTTGAAGTTCATGAAACATTTAAAAAAGCTGATGATATGATGGGGATGAGGGAAGTGAATTCCTTAAAAATTAAAGCAAAATCCACATTGGAACTTAAACCGAGAAGTTACCATATTATGCTAATTAAATTAACCGAAGACTTAAAAACAGGCGATAAAAAGGATATAACCTTTAAGTTTAAAAATGCCGGAGAAATTAAAGTTAAAGCTGAAGTTAAAGAGATGTTGAAGAAATAATTTTTAATTCTTAATTCTTAATTCTTAATTTTTAATTAAAGATATTAAAAAGCCGTAAATAGACAAAATTATTTGCGGCTTTTTTTTGAATAAACAAACAAATTGTAAAAATTCCTAAAAAAATTACTTTAGTAATATCATTTTTTTTATACTTGAGTTATTACCGGCTTTCAAATTGCAAAAATAAATTCCACTGCTTAAACCTTCGGCATTCCATTGTTTGGAGTGTTTGCCTGCGTTAAGTTCTTCGTTTACTAAAGTAATAATTTCTTTTCCTAAAACGTCATAAATTTTTAATGTAACAAATTCTTTTGTTAGTAAACTAAACAAAATAGTTGTACTTGGATTAAACGGATTAGGATAATTTTGAGCTAATTCAAACGTTGTTGGTATTTCTTCAATATTTTCATCAACCGAAGTTAGAATCTCCGATAAAGAACATTTATACGCACCGGAGTTTTCCAATCCCACAAAAAGGAAGTCCTCAAAAACCTGCATTTTAACAACTGATGAATTGGTTGGCAACAAATCGTTAGAGATAAGATCCCAACTGTTATTTTTATTATATCTGTAAATTTTTCCTTCGGTTGAACCTACAAATAGATCATTTCCATAAGCAAAAATTGTATTCCCTATAATCCTGTTATCAATTGTCCATGTGCTTCCTTTGTTTGTAGAAATACCAATACCATATCCTGTAGCTGCATAAATTTTATTTTCAAATAAAGCAAATTCATTAAAAGAGCTTAATCCGTTTACTTTACTCCAGGTTTCTCCATTATTAATTGATCTATATATAGTACCCTCAGGATAAACGTAGGTTTCTACAAATAAAACCCCGTTTACTGCTTTAAGTTTTGTTAAATTGTTTGGCTCAATGGTAAAACCTTTGGCTGCCCAAGTCTTTCCGCTATCGGTTGAAGTACAAAACCCCATATCCCGGATAATAGCAAATAAATTATTATTGACTGCAATAAAATCGAAAAATTTTTCTGTACTAATGTTCTCCCACGTTGTGCTTGTATCTTTTAAACAATATAAACCAAAATAACCCGACGAGAAAAGAATTGAACTGGTTTTTTCAAGGTCTCTTACATTTCCAAATGGAGTTGTATATCCGCTTTGTATCCAGTTTTCACCAAAATCGGAAGTATAACATAAACCTCGTCCATTTGTTGTTACAAATATTTTATTTTTAAATGTTTCAATATCATTTACGTCTACTGTACCAAAGCTATTATTGTAGGGTTCCCAAGTTTTGCCTAAATTATATGATTTTAATACTCCGGCTCCTGTGGTAGCAGCATATATAACCCCATCTCGTGCATATATTCCATTAACAGCACAACTAATTAGGGTACTATTAACGTTTATCCACGTATTACCAAAATCGGTTGATTTATAAATTCCATAATTTCCCGTTGCGGCAAAAAGTGAAGTACCTACAGAACAAAGGGCAACTACTCTTTTCCCTGTAAAGATGCTATTGTTTGTGCTATTCCATGTTTGTCCATAATTTGAAGAAACAAATACACCATTCCAACCTGCCACAAAAATTCTTTCACCTACTTTTTCAAATGTATATATTAACTCCGTCATCGCTTGATAAGTGGGTTTAATCCAAGTATACCCTTTATCAGTTGAATAATAAATACCATAACTGCTATATACATAAATTGCTTTATCAAAAATTCCGATTGACCAAAAATAATCAGTTTCCAATCCGTTTATCGTTTGTTCCCAATTAGCTCCTTTATCTCTTGATATGAACAATCCATGCCCGTATGTTCCAGCTAAAATTAATGAATCTTTCGATGTAATTGCATAAACATCTTTGGAAGGTAAAACACTTGTAATTCTTGCCCATGTATTGCCAAAATCTGTTGTTTTGGTCACTCCTCTATACATATCTCCAAAATAATAAGTAGAATCAACAATTGTTGAACTACTAATAAATGATATGCTCGGTTTCCCCATATCCTGCCATTTTTCAGTACCTATGGGCAAATAAAAAAAATGTCCTTCTTCAAATCCAACAAATAAACCTAAATCGGAACCGATAATTGTTTTTGCATTACCACCGTAAGGACCATTTAATTTTACCCATTGCGAATAACATACGGATTGGAATAAAAATAAACTTAAAACAAAATAAAATCTTAACTTTCCCATTTTATCACACCCAAAATTTAATTATATATAAATCCCAAAATAATTTAAGTACAATAAATTACCCTTTTATATAATTTATTAAAAACAAAAAGTAAAGTCAATATATAATTCATTAATCATTATGGTTAATTAATATTTCACCACCAACCTTGCTGAAATTTCAGTAAAAATGCTTAATTTTAGAAATATTGAAAACTTTCTTTAGTAAAGTGCGTCTAATTAATATGCTATTTTTTATTATTTAAAAGGTGGAAAATGAAATTATATGTAACACTGTTTTTTTTGTGTAGTGCAATTATAGGACAAATTACTCAAATTAATGTACCCTATACGCGTTATGTACTGCCAAACGGATTAAATGTATTGTTGCACGAAGACCATTCTATTCCAATGGTAAGCGTAAATATGTGGTATCATGTAGGTTCGGCAAACGAAAAAGTCGGTCGTACGGGATTTGCACATTTGTTTGAACATTTAATGTTTGAAGGTTCAAAAAACGTTCCCGAAGGCAAGTTTGACGAATGGCTTGAATCCGTTGGCGGTGAAAATAACGGTTCTACAAGCAACGACCGTACAAATTATTGGGAAAATGTGCCTTCAAACGCTTTAGAACTGGCGTTGTTTTTAGATTCGGACAGAATGGGATTTTTAACTGCTTCTATGACCCCTGAGACAGTTGACGGACAAAGGTCTATTGTTAAAAATGAAAAAAGAGAAAGTTACGATAACCAGCCTTACGGTTTGGTTTGGGAAAATTTAGCTAAAACTTTATATCCCAAAGGACATCCTTACAGCTGGACAACAATTGGTTCTATGGACGACTTAAATGCAGCTACGTTTGATGATGTTGTTGGATTTTTTAATACTTATTACGCACCCAATAATGCAAGTTTATCTATTGCCGGTGATATAAATCCTAAAGAGACGATTAAACTTGTTGAAAAATGGTTTGGCCAAATTCCTGCAGGAAAACCGGTTCCGCCAATTGATGCACCAATAGCAAAATTGACAGAAGAAAAAATTGTTGTTTTGGAAGACAAAGTACAATTGCCCCGTTTATATATGACATGGCTGACACCCGCAAAATATTTACCCGGTGACGGTGAATTGGAAATTTTAGCTAATATTTTAGCCGGCGGAAAAAACTCGAGATTGTATCAAAAATTGGTTTACGAAATGCAGATTGCCCAAGACGTGGAAGCATTTCAGGATAATCAAAAATTGTGTTCAAGTTTTATGATAATTGCAACCGCACGCGAAGGACATACTTTAACAGAACTTAAAAATGTTATTCAAGCTGAAATTGATAAATTAAAAAAAGAACCCCCAACTTTGCGTGAGTTAAACAGAGCTGTTAATCAGTTTGAAGCACGTTTTTTAGACAATCTTGAAATGGTTGGCGGTTTTGGCGGTAAAGGTGATTTATTAAATGAATATTATTTTTATACCGGAAACCCTGATTATTTTAACGAAAGTATTTCCAGATACAGAGCATTTTCGGTAAGTGATATACAAACTATTGCACAAACGTATTTAAAAAATGATGCACGTGTTTTGTTAAGTGTTGTACCGGAAGGTAAAAAAGAATTGGCCGCAACAAATAATAGTATGGAGAAAAAATAATGAAAAAGAAAACTATTGTAACCGGTTTAATATTATTTGTTTTTGCAGCATCATTTGTAATTGCACAAACACCCGATCGTTCCAAACCACCAACTTTACCGGATCCGCCAAAGTTAAATTTGCCTGAACCGGTAAGTTTTGAGCTTTCTAACGGCTTAAAAGTTGTTTTAATTGAAAAACACGAAGTGCCATTAGTCCAAACAAATATTTTAATTAATGTTGGTTCTGTTAATGAAACAAATGAAAAATCCGGTATCACCAACTTAATGATGGATTGGATTGATGAAGGCGCTGCCGGAAAAAATTCATTACAGTTAGCTGATGAAATTGATTTTTTAGGAGCTTCAATAAATTCAGTAAGTGGTAATCATGTTTCGTCAATATCTTTGCATACTCCTTTAGCAAAATATAACGATGCATTAAAACTAATGGCTGATATTATTTTGCGTCCCGATTTCCCTGAATCGGAACTTAAACGTCTTCAAAACGATAAACTTAGTGCTATTATGCAATGGTATGACGAACCGTTTGCAATTGCTTCGGTTGGTTTTAATCAATTACTTTATGGAAAAAACCATCCTTACGGAAGACCGTCAATTGGAAATGAAAATACTATTAAAAGTTTTACTCAAAAAGAAATAAAAGACTATTACAATAACTATTTTAAAAGTAATAATGCCACAATTGTTGTTGTTGGTGATGTTAAAAAAAATGAGCTAAAAGAGAAGCTGGAATCGGCTTTTGGAAAGTGGGAAAAAGGAAATGTTCCTGTTGTGAATTTTGAAAAAGCAAAACAGGTTGAAAAAAGAACCGTTTATATTATTGACAAACCTGAATCGGCACAGTCCGTAATTTATATTGGAAAAATTGGCGAACCCCGCAATACAAAAGATTATTATTCAATGAAAGTAATGAATACCGTATTGGGCGAATTGTTTACATCACGCTTAAATGGTAACTTACGCGAGGAACATGGTTATACTTATGGGGCACGTTCTTCTTTTGCGTTTAGAAAAGAAGCCGGTCCATTTAGCGCATATTCTTCGGTACAGACAGAAATTACCGATAGTGCGGTAATTCAATTTTTTGTTGAATTAAACAATATAAGCAAACCAATAAGTGCTGAGGAATTAATAAAAGGTAAAAATTATGTTGCACTTGGTTATCCTTCAAGTTTTCAAACCGTAAGCTATATTGCAGACCAGCTTGAAGATAAAATTACTTATAACTTGCCCGATAGTTATTTTAACGACTTTGTGGCCAATATTCTTAAAGTAAATGAAAAAGATTTTCAAAGTGCAGCACAAAAATATATTACCCCCGAAAAAATGATTGTTGTGATTGTTGGGGATAAAAATAAAATAGAAGAATCTATTAAAAAACTTAATCTTGGTGAAGTAAAAACATTAACAATAAAAGATGTTGTTGGGGAAATACCAAAATTAATTGAGTAAAATAATTTTGAATTTTGAAATTTGAATTCTCAATTTTGAATGAAAAATAATTTTAAGGCCGTAGATAAATAAAATTGTTTACGGCTTTTTTTATTTAAAATTATTTCGCGAAGATAACCGATAATTAAATTGTCTGAACTATGATTTGTGTGATTAAGATGATTAATGTGATTTAATATATAAAAGTTTTAGTTGATTATTTCTACTCTTTTGCTTAGTTTCTCCCTTGCACTTTGGGAGGCATTACAGAAATTTTTCCGGCGTTTGAAATAGAAGCAATACTAACGCCACTATTGAGCTGGTCATATTTTGCAACTCTGATGTCCCTTAAACCGCAAGAGCCCGGACTGTTTTATGCAAACAAACATTTTGAAGTTCGCTGACATGCTGATATAAAACATGATGTGGTTGCTATTCGTCAAAAGTTTATGGATAAAGTAATGGAGTATAGTATTATGATGCTAAAAAAAATAAAGAAAATTAAAAGCTATAAATCGTTTCAAGACTTTTCTTGGAGTTCTTTTTTTAATAATCAAGAATTCCACGAGTCGGCTAATATTTTTTATGGTGAAAATGGAGCCGGAAAGAGCACAATTTCTAATATTCTCAAAAGTATTTCTCAAAAAAATTCTTTTGCAAGCAATCAAATACCTGAAGAAATTTGTTTAGAATTTGAAGATGGGGATTATACTTTCTTTAAAAATTCTAATGATTGGGATAAATTAAAAAATAATGGCGATATTTTGTTTTTTGATCGTGAATTTGTTCACGACAATATACATCTTGGTAACTCCAGGAATACACAAGCAAATGGACAAGAACAAAAATCAGGGAAAATGATTATTGAGTTTGATAGTGAAGCAATAAAACTCAATGAATCACGTCAAAAAGCCAAGCAAGCAAAAGAAAATAAATCCGAAGAAATACAAAATTTCAACAAGGCACAAAAAGACACTCTCGATTTTTTGCTCTCTGATGAAGAAAAAATTTTATTTGATAGATTTAAAGACAAAACAAAAGAAGAAATCACAAACATAAAAAATGAACTGTCTATAGAGAAAAAAGAATTAGAAAAAAAACAAGATTATGATAAAACAACACAAAAACAAGTAATTGATATTCAAAATTCTATTTCCGAAATCAACAACGAGAAAATAGAAATTTATTTATCCGATTATTCTGTTTATCAAGCTCTTTTTAGCTTTGATCTCAAAGAACAAGTTAAAATACAAGCAGAAAAAGATTTGACTGAAAAAATAAGACAGCAGCAAGACTTTTTTCAAGCTGGTATTAAAATAAGAGAAAAACATCAAAACAATTGTCCGTTTTGCCAGTCGGAAAGTGAAGAAGAAAATATTGGGAAAATTATCAAAGCCTACAATGATATTTTTGATGACACCTATAAAAATCAGCTCAAAACATTCGAAAAAAATAAAAATATCCTAGTTGAAGAATTAGAAAATATTATCAACACAGAAATAAAATATAAGCTAAGCTCTGTTTTTGAGGATTTAAGCGAACTAAACCAAAAATATAAAATAAAAGATATTTATTTAGTAGAAGAGCAGAAGAAATACAAAAAACCAGTTATCGGAAAAATTGCCATTCTGAAGAAAAAAATAGAAGATTTAGAAAAGCCTATCAGCGAAAATATTGAAAAAATTTACAACGAGGTAAAATCTCAAGTTGAGACTTTAGAAGAGTTCTTTAGCGAAATTTATAAATATGTGGAATCAAAAAATACTCTTATAAGGATTTTTAAATCTGATAATACAGGCGAAAAAATAGAACAAAGAATTACAGAAAACGGTCAGAAAATAATAGAAAGTAATCTAAAAATCAATTTTTTTAACGAAAAGAAGATTGATAATCAAAAACAGAAGGAATCAAAAGAAAAAGACCTTAAGGCACTTCAAGAAGAATTTAAGCAATTAGAAGCTGTGCAGAAGAAAGTAAATGAAGATTATGAAAAATATTGTTCCAAAGAAGTTTTTAAAAAGACCTTAGAGAAAATTGAAGAGTATTTTGGTAAGTTCAAATTTAGTTTTAAGTTAGAATTAAAAACTGAAAAAATAGGAAAAAAAACAGAAAACCCTTTTGCTTTCAAGGTTTTAGACAATGAAAATATTGAAAGAGATTTCAAAGAAGGACTATCAGAAGGAGAATTACAAGTTTTGTCATTATGCTTTTTCTTTGCATTTCTTGATATTCAAACAAATCCCCAAGATAAAATTTTAGTGTTTGATGATCCAATTACAAGTCTTGATAATAACAATTTAAGCCATTTAGTTGATCTTATTGAAGAAGAGCATAAAAAGTTTTCTCAAACATTTGTTTTTACTCATCACAGAACATTTTTTAAATTTTTTAGAAAAAGTTTTAAAACTGGAAAAGACGATAAATTAGCAAATGAATATAATATTATTCGTAATAGAAAAGAACTTGGTGGCAGTTTTATTTGTAAAAGTTGTTCAAAAAAATTCAGGCAGAAACTCAAAGGTTTTGAAGAAATAATTTATGAAAAAGCAAAACAAAGGACATCGATAAATATTGAAATGATAATTGTAGAATATGGACAATATTTGAGATACGAAGTTGAAAATTACATAAAAAACGATTTGTTGCATTGGGATGCAGATAGTCGATTTTCCAAAGCAATTGACGGCATAAAAAAAAAAATAGAAACAGAATTACAGATAGTGATTTAGATAAAATCAACGAAATATACTCCTTTTGCAACTGGACAACTTCACATGTTGATGTTGGTGATGAACACGGACTTGGACAGTTAAAAGATAAAATCAATGAATTTCTTGGAATAAAAGAAAAAACAGAACAATGCTATCTTGAATAGCAGCCCTCACATCTTAATATTTTCAAAGGATGAAATAAATTTGAATTTATGTTTTAATAATCGCCGTACCATAAAATAATCAAGGCGGAACTTATGGAAAAACCGAGAACTCGTTTTCAAGACCTGATTACAGACCTACCTGATTTTGTTGACATAAAAAACATAATATTTTACGCTTTCAGAGGCAAAAAACAGTTTAACTTCTCTTGTCGTCTTTGTAAAAGATACTTTTTATAGCAATGTTGTAAACCAGGGAAAAGCAAACATTTATAATGTAGAATTTGAAGAAAAGCTGAAACCAATAGGGTATAAGATAGGACAAAGTTTATTTTGGGGGGTATTAATCCACCTACAAAATACTAATTATAGTATTATCGCTTCTTAAGGGAAAACATTGTTCATAAATAGTCATTCCACTTTTGGGGGTCAGTCCAAAGCAAGAGGGGAAATATAGAGAAAGAGTAGAAGAAAACCAACTAGCATATTTATAAATTAAATTTTGTTAATCATTAAAATCAAACAAATCATAGTTCGGATAGTTTTGTTATATATTTGCTGTCCATAATTTTGGAATATGAAATTTCAAATTTTAGTATCGTTTATTAACCTATAAATTAGTAAATTTGTAATATCATTTGAAAATAACGGAAAGAGGTTTATGTATTGCCCAAATTGCGGCGCACAAGCTGCACCAAACAATAAATTTTGTCCAAGTTGCGGTGTTACTTTAGATAATGCTGTAAAAGCAAACAGCAGTAATTATTCAAAACCCGGGTTTAATCCCAATTACGCAACAAAAACAAACAATTATATTACGCCATTAACAAAAAAAAGTCCAATTTTGGCATTGTTGTTGGGTTTTTTGTTTGTCGGGGCGGGACAGTTTTATTTGGGTCAGTTTGTTAAAGGATTTTTAATGCTTGGTTTGGCACTCTTTTTTACTCTTTTATCTTTTAAGGTTTTGTGGTTTGCTGTTGCAGTTTGGGCGGCAATAGATGCTTTTATTACAGCAAAAAAGATGTAAACAATATGATAGGTGTATTACGTCCGGTTAAAGAAGAACTTCCAAAAGAATTCCGCAAACATATTGAACAAACCCATTGCAGCGGTTGTGTTTTTGTTAAAGAAAATTCAAGCAGGTATCTTTCGACTTTATACATATACGAAACCGATTTTTTGCTTTATTTGCTAATGGGTTTTAACAGATTAAAACCAAGCGGTGCAAAAATATGGTGTACGGGTTTTCCCGTTGTTAAAAAAGATATATATAATTTTAATACCGAGGAACGTAAAATTGTATTTGCATTTTCTGTTATTGCGGCGTATTCGTTTTTAGATGACAAAAAGAGGGATAACAATAGCGCAAAAGCAAAATTGTTTATTAAGTTTTTGGAAAAACATATAGATAAAAGTTTGGAATTATTAAAAATTGATAGTGTTGATGTTTTTGACCCTAAACTTTTGCATAATATTAATGAAAACCAAGCGCAAAACGTTAACCAATTGTGCCAATTATATCGTCCTTTAATTTCTAATCTGTATTTTTGTGCATTAACTAAGTTAAATATTAAATGTTCGCCAAATATTCTACAACAAATTACAAATGGAATTTCAGATATTCTTATATTTACAGATTCAATTTCCGATTTTTATGAAGATAAAAAAAATAATCAGTATAATCCAATTAAAAACGAAATTGAGTTGGAAGAAACTTTTAAGCAGTTGCAGCAATTAATAAGTTTGATTTCTGTTTTAATTAGCAACACAGCGGAACCATGGCGAAAAATAATGACAAATATTTTAACTTATGGCGTAATAAATTATATAAATAAAATTAAGAAAAAAGATGACAAAAGACGAAGCAATTAACATACTTAAACTACAGAGTGTAAATCCTACAAACGAGGAAATAATTGCACAATACCGTAAACTATCGCGCAAATATCACCCCGATTTATACCAAAGTGCCGATGACAATGTAAAAGAAGTAATGCACGAAAAATTTATTCAAATTACATCGGCAAAAGATTATTTAATAAATAATACTCAAAGCAGCAGTCAATATTCTTCGGCTAACAGTAATTATAGCGGCGGTGACAGACGTTCTTCGGAAACTATTAGAGACTTTGAAGGATATATGCAGCGCAGGCAATTTGAGCAAGCACAAAATTTAATAAACAGCTTGATTTCATCAAATGGCGAGAGCCCGTATTTATTGGAATTAAGAATACGTTTGGCGTTGGAAACACAGCAATATCAACTGGCTTATGCGGATATATTAAAAATTGAAAAAATGGATGCAAATACGTTAAACGATCCCGATTTCCAGCATTATAAAACAATCATTGCCGCTCATGCGGGCGATTTTGAAACAGCCTATTTTTCAATTGATAAAGCAATCAGTTTGTTAAGAACTCCGGCTCCGGCATTTTTGGCAACAAAAGCGCATGTTTTTATAATGCAGGGACGAGTTAACGAAGCGGATGAAATAATCAAAATTCTTGAAAGGTACGACCCAAATCATCCTTTGGTTCAGCAGCGCAGACAGGTTTTTAATGTAGGCGGTAATTATATGAGTAAATCGGATGCCGGTACAAACGCTTGTTTTATGTGTGCTATTTTGGAATGTTTGTTTGACTGTTGTTAACAAATATGTTTGAAGCGGCAATTATAACTTTGTTATTAATAACTGTAATTGATAGGGCGGGAATTCCTTTATCATTTATAACCGGAATGTTTTTGCTTAGAAACGAACCGGATAAATTATTTATGTTTTTTGTTTTTGCAGTTGCTGCCGGTATTTTGGGTGATGTTTTTATGTATATAGGCGGTGTTTATTTTAAAAATCAAAAAGATACTAATTATTTTACACAAAATGCCGGAATTAAGAACAAGATTATTAATAAATCTGCATTTATTGTAAAAAATCCCGTTTTGTGGATATATGTAAGTAAAGTATTTAACTATATAAATCAATTAATTCCCATTGCTCTTGGTTTAAATGGTTATTCATTAATTAAATTTTTAATTAATGCGGCAATTTCTAATATTGTTTGGTTTGGGTTGTTTTTTATCTTATCGGAAAGCTGGTTAAAATTTTTAACACAACAGGGTAAAACCATTGGAATAGTTACAGGTGTTATCGGTTTGGGTGTGCTTCTATTGGGGTTAAAATTTTACGAAGCAAAGTTAAAAAACATAAAATAAATTTCCATAAATAAACATAACAATCACTCTTTTTCCTAATTAATAATTTTAATACAAAAAATAAATAAAATTTAATAGGTTTTTTTTATCCTCCTGCCATGTCTTTTATGAAAAAAAACAAAAATATTTGCTAAAAAATTAATTTTTAACTTGACAATTAATTTTAAAAGTGGGATTTTACCATTAATGTAAACGTTTACATTACAGATTTTGTAGAATTGAAAATACAATAACAAAATATAAGTGGAGAAAAACATGACAGTGAGTAAAAGACAATTTGTAAGTACATTGTTTTTATTTATGCTTATTGCAAGTACAGCTTTTGGGCAGTACGCAAAAAGGCAAGACGCAATTTGGGCGCGCACCACAGATGGCGCAGCAATTACCTTAGATGGTATAATGAACGAAGCTGTTTGGGCTAAGGCAGAATCTTTAGTAATACGTTACGGAGAGAATGCAGGATTACCAACAAGCGGCTGGCGTTCGGAATTTCAACCTGACGCAATTACTGATCCAACAAATGCCGTAGCAAAGTTTTTAATAATTGGAAACAAATTGTATTTGGGATTTAACATTCCCGATTCATCAGTTGGCGGAACAAAAGACTGGGCACGCTGGGATGCAATTTTAATGTCAATTAAAGATATTGGAAGCACAACAAGACCCGCACCGGCAGACGAATTCTTTTACACATATTGGTTAAATGGATATGTGCCCGATACCGCAACAGCTTGGGCAGGTAGACCACCAAGATTTCTTGGAACCTTTGGCGATTATACCGGAATTGGAAGAACTCCTGAACAAATAGCAACTTGGGATGCCGTTACTGTAGTTGATGGTCTTTCTAATAGTGATTTAGCAAAAGATAAAGGCTGGGTTACGGAAATGGTTGTTGACCTTTCTGTATTGGGCTATGATGTAACAAAACCTGCAGGCGATATTGTTGAGCTAAGTTTTAGTATATGGGATTGTGATAACCTGTTTGGCGGAGACCCGAGCAAAATTAGTACTGCAAGAACCCACTGGCAAAATCCTTGGGGAAATGCAAACGCCAATAATGTTGGCAGAGTATTCAGCAGACCCGATGTAACAGTAAATACAGCAGTTTTACCTGATATTTTACCGGAAGCAATTATTCCTAACGGTGTAAATTTTACAGAACCGGTAATAGACGGTACCATAGATGAAGACGTTTGGAAAGGTGCTTATAAAATTGACATTGCATGGAATAATCCTGAAGTAAGAAATACATATCCCGGCGTAGGTCCATTTATGAGCGGCCAATATCAACCCGAATTAAACGGAAATCCACGTCCGCCGATTTTAGATTCTTCTTATGCAACAATTTCATTGTTCTTTAAAGATCATTATTTATATTTAGCTGCAGATATCAGCGACCAAATCGTTCAAGGTACTGAAGTATTTGACAAAGTTGATGGTTTAGGATTAATTATTGGTGATAGAGTAGCTAAAAATGTTGAAGAAGTAATGGAATTTAAGTTATTGCGTTGTAATTATGCATTGGACGGAACATTTTCGGCTTACGATTATTTACCGATAATGGTAGATTCATCAGATACGGAATTTGCAGCAGCTTTAAAAGGAGCTTCAACAATTAACGTAAATAGCGATGTTGATGAAGGTTTTAATATAGAAATGAAAGTTGACTTAACAAAATTGGGTTATCCTGCCGATTTAGGAGATAAATTATTATTTTTAGGTATAGATTTATACGATGGCGATTCATTTGACGACGTATTAAACAATTACGGCACACGTGTATGGTATTTTAGAGAACATTCCGGTGGTCCGGCAGCAGCATGGATGGTTATGGATCCAAACACATTAGTTGTTGGTGTAGATGACGAAACGGGATCTGCAATTAATCCGAGTTCCATTGAATTAATAGGAAACTATCCAAATCCTTTTAACCCTTCTACAAAAGTAAATTTCAATATACCCGAAACAGGCAATGCAAATATTACAATTTACAATACTTTAGGACAAATAATTAAAGTTGTAGATTTATCAAATCTTTCTTCGGGAAAAAATGAGTATAATTTTAACGCTTCCAATTTGGCAAGCGGTGTTTATTTTTATCAAATCAAATTAAACGGAAACAGCAGTAAAAATTACACAAGCAGCATTGGTAAAATGTTGTTGTTAAAGTAAAAAAAATAAATCAGTGGTTACAGGCGGATAAAATTATCCGCCTGTTTTTTATTATGAAATAAACCTTGAGGTAGATGTGCCTGCATTTGTACAATTTAATTGTAAAAGCAAAATATTATTAATACTATTGTTGGGATTAATTTATTTAATACCCAATAGTTCATTTGGGCAAACATCCGGTAAAATTTCAGGAAAGGTGTTAGATGTTGACGGATCCCCCTTGATTGGGGCAAATATTATTATTGACGGTACTTCGCTTGGTGCGGCGGCTGATTATGACGGATATTATTCAATAATGAACGTAAGAGTAGGAACTTATACTATCCGTGCTCGATATATAGGATATCAAACAAAAATTATACAAAAAGTAAAAGTAAATGCCGACCAAACAACAAAGCTGGATATTGAACTTTCCTCATCTGTTTTACAGGGGAATGAAGTTGTTATTGTAGCAAAAAAACCGATTGTTGAATTCAGTCAAACCAGTTCGGTTTCTTCGGTGGGGAAAGAAGAAATTGAAAATCTTCCTGTTCAGGGATTAAATGAAATTGTTAATCTTCAGGCAGGAGTGGTTGACGGTCACTTTCGCGGAGGAAGAATTGGCGAGGTTCAGTTTCAAGTTGATGGAGTAACCGTTAATAATCCATATAATAATTCCTCATCGTTGGAGTTGGATAGATCGGTACTTCAAGAAGTACAGGTTATTAGTGGTACTTTTGATGCAAAATATGGACAGGCTATGTCGGGTGTGGTTAATGCAATATTAAAAGCAGGATCAGACAAATTTGAATTTTCTGCCGAAGCTTTTGGCGGTGATTATTATACAACCGAATCAGCCCGTTACCCTAACAACAGCGATTTTAATCCTATTGGGATACAAAATTATCAACTTACAATAAGCGGCCCAACATATTTACCGCAAACAACATTTTTTATAAGCGGCAGGCGTTTTGTTAATGAAGGCTGGTTATTTGGCCATAGAAGATTTAATACAACCGATAAAAGTAATTTTGAAACAAGACAGTTTAATCCAACCGGTGATAATGAAAAAGTTTCTATGTCTAATTCATCCGAATGGTCGGGTCAGTTTAAAATTACCAATCAATCTGTTGAAGGAATGCAGTTTTCATATCAAGCCACTTTAGGCGAAAATAAAAGAAAAAATTATGACCATGGTTTTAGATTAAATCCTGATGGAATTAAAGAAAATAAAACCGTATCATTTACGCATGGTTTTGGATTTACACATACGTTAAACGAAAAAATGTTTTATAAATTAAATGTCCGTCAAAATTACTTTGATTATAAAGATTATAAATATGAAGATGTATTGGATCAAAGATATTTTGCCGCCGGAACACCGCAGGGTGATGATAATTATGAAGAAGGAGCCTTAGTTCAAGGAGTTGATTTAGGACGATGGGTACAAAAGACCAATTCGCTAGTATTTAAAGGGGATTATAATTGGCAGATAACACGAAAAGATTTAATTGAAATTGGTTTTGAAGGACAAGCTTCCGAAATGACCTTTGGTTCACCCGGAACGTTGGTTCAAACAACAGTAGATGGTGTTCAAACATTACAAGCACGGTTTGATTACAGTCCGATTGAAAGATATAATCCTTTTCAATTTTCAACATATATTCAAGATAGAATTGAATGGGGAGCTTTTGTAATACGTGCGGGTGTACGTTTGGAATATTTTGATGCTCAGGCACTTGTTCCTTCCGATTTACAAAATCCCGCAAATGCAATATCCGGTTCTCCGTTATCTCACGATCAGGAAACAAGTATAAAAACTGCAGTGGCTCCTCGTTTGGGATTTAGTTTTCCATTAACAGAGTCCTCGTCAATATATTTTTCATATGGTCATTTTTATCAAATGCCCGGTTTAGGTTTGTTGTACAGCAATGCAGATTATTCCGTTTTGGCTAATTTACAGGAAGGTGGTATTAGTTATGGTATAATGGGCAACCCCGATTTAAAACCGGAATTGACTGTACAGTACGAGTTTGGCTATAAACAATCAATTTCTACATATTTTGGAGCCGAATTATCTTTCTTTTATAAGGATATACGCGATTTACTTGGTGTAGAATTTGTAAGCACTTATGCAGCAGCCGATTACGCAAGATATACAAATATAGATTTTGGAAGTGTTTCAGGTTTTACCTTATCCTTAACACATCGCGACCTCTCGCCGTTAAGTGTAACTTTAGATTATACCATGCAGTTTGCACAAGGTAATTCATCCGATCCTCAAGAAACGGCAAATAGAGCTTCTTCGGGTAAAGATTCAAGACCTCGTGACGTGCCGTTTGGCTGGGATCAAAGGCATACTCTTAATTTAACGGCAATTTGGTATGAAAGTAAAGATTATTCACTTGGCGCAATTGTTAGATTTGGCAGCGGACAACCATATACACCTGAAATTGGTACTACTGCTTTTGGTGCGGATTTGGAAACAAATTCGGGCATAAAAAACAGTTATGTTTTGGTTGATTTAAGAGCCGAAAAATATTTTGAAATTGCAGGAATTAACTTAAGTGTATTTACACGTGTATTTAATTTGCTTAACACTAGATATGTAAACGGTTTTGTGTTTACATCTACCGGAAGCCCCGATTATTCTTTAACTCCCGCAGCAAACAAAGTGCAGCTTACAAATCCTTCACGTTATTATGAACCACGCAGAATAGAATTTGGTATTTCTATTAGGAGTAATTAATTATGTCTAAAATTTTTATAAATAAAAATATTTTAATTGTATTATCTGTTCTGTTTTTTATTTGTTTAAGTTCTTCTTTTGCGCAACCCTATTTGCCCGTTGTTCCGCAGGAACTTAGAGGGAGATTGGATGCAGAAAGAGAAGGAACACATGATGCTAACAGAATAAGAACAATGTTTTATAATTTTGGTATGATTGGTGATTATCCTCCCGATCCGTTACGAGTGGATTTAAGTGTTTTCCATTCTGTTGAAATACCAAAAGGAAGCGGAGAAAACTACAGTGACGGTACAACACCTTTTGTTCTTGCCAAAGTTGTACAAACAACCGGAACTCCAGCGTATATAATGGAAACAGGCTTCCGAGAAAGACAGGGAACTTCGCCCATATATAACAGGGTAATGCGTTTTGAACCACGTCCGGGATATTTCCAAGCCGATCCGTTAATCAATCAGGCACGTTCTGTAGCCATGAGTAACGATCCACGCACATGGCCGGACGAATGGATTGATAAATTAACAGATACCGACGATCCGGGCTGGTCTGGTTACTGGAACGGTTATTTTGGAAAACATGCAGGTGCCGATCAAGAGAGTTATATTGTATATGATGACGATTTTTATGATGCATGGAATAATTATTTCCCTGATTCGCGCGATAATACAAGGCGCGGACTTGGTCTAAAAATTGAACAACGTGGTTTTCAATGGTCTAACCCTCAGGCAAGCAATGTAATATTTTTCCATTATGATATTGCTAACGAAGGGACCGTGGATTATGATGATAATATTTTATTCGGTTTATATATGGATTCGGGCGTTGGCGGTTCGGGCATAGGTGTTGACGGAGTTGCCGAATCGGATGATGATAATGCTTTTTTTGACAAAGCAGCCGGATTAAATTTGGTTTATACCTGGGATAAAAACAATAACGGCGTAAGAGGGAAAACCGGTTATTTGGGTTACTCTTATATGGAAACACCGGGTAATTCATTAGATTTAACAGACAATGATGATGACGGTATAACCGACGAAAAAAGAGACGGCGGTGAAGGTGAACTAATAGTTGGCCAAGATGCAATTACAAGTTATGTAAACACTTATTATAATGTAACAAAATTTGAAGCTTTTTATAATAAGATAGTAGATATGCCCGCTTATAAAGTAGGTGTTTGGTACACGGGTGATGAAGATATGGATTGGATGGCCGAGTTTCATGATACCGGAGCTGATGGTATATTTGGAACAAATGATACAGGCGAAATGGATGGAAAACCGACATACGGAGAACCGAATTTTGATAAAACGGATATTGACGAATCGGATCAAATAGGTTTAACCGGATTTAAAATGAATAGAATTAAAGCCGGTGCCGGTGCACCCAGTACACAGGTTGATAATATTGTATTTTTTGATGACGGCAAAGAATGGCCTAAAAGATTGTACAATAGTTTCTCCAACCCCGATAGTTCTTTCGACCAGCCTTTGGTTATGAATTATAATATAGGCTTTTTGTTTGCGTCCGGCCCATTTAAATTAAAAGCAGGAAAAATTGAAAGATTTAGCCTTGCTCTTGGTTTTGGACAGGATTTACGCGAATTAAGAACAACTACTAAAGTGGTTCAGCAGATATACAAAGCAAATTACCAGTTTGCAGTTCCTCCTCCAACTCCAACTTTAAGTGCTTTTGCCGGTGACGGATTTGTGTCTTTAACTTGGGATGATGCAGCCGAAAGTGCTTATGACCCTATTACTAACAATAACGATTTTGAAGGTTACAGAGTTTATAGAAGTACAGATCCTACTTTTCTTGATCCTCAGGTAATTTGGACGGCTACCGGAACAGGACCTATTGGGAACGGAAAACCTTTAGTTCAATACGATTTGATAAACGGTATTGACGGTTTTTCGCAAACTACGGTTGAAGGTGTTGCTTATTATTTAGGAAGTGAAACAGGCTTAACACACAGTTTTAAAGATACTACCGTAACTAACGGACAAAGATATTTTTATGCCGTTACATCGTACGATAGAGGTGTAGATTCTATTAAAATTTATCCTTCCGAAAGTGCTATAACGGTTAGTCAAACTTTGCGCGGTGGTATTATTTTGCCCCAAAATGCGGTGGAAGTTTACCCTAATGCTCCCGTGCTTGGATATACTCCGGCTTCTGCTGCGGGTTTGGAACATACTGCCGGTACCGGTTTTGGTCAAATTAATATTGATGTAAAAAACTCGGAATTAGTACCTGAAAATCACTTGTTTGAAATAAGCTTTGCAAATTCTAAAGATAGTGTACGTGCCCAAAGTTATACTTTGGTTGATAAAACCGCAAATGATACTTTATTTAAAACAGGCTCCGATTTGGACGGGCTTGGTGTTGGTCAAGTTGGCAGCGGACTTTTGCCTGTTATCAATACACCTCTTCAGGTGGCTATTGATTCTGTTAATACGGGTTTTACTTTGGAAAGTGTTACCAACGGCCGATTTAAAATAAGATATTCGGAAGCATTCCCAATTACTTTAAGAAGAGAAGGTTTTCCTGAAAACTTAGATATAGTTTTTTCGGATGTAACGGTTGATACTTCTATTGCAGCAGTTGGTTTACCGGCCAAAACCGCTAAATTTAGGATTTTGGCAAAAACCGCAAATGGTGATAAAAAACTAAAATTCAGATTCCGCGATTTAGATAATTCCGGTACATTAAACGCAACTGCCGAATATATTGAAATATTAACCTATTCTTTAGTTCAGCCAACTGTGTATAAAGCAACGTGGAAAATTGAACTGGATACTACCGGATGGGGAGATAATTATATCTTAACCCCGGCAACGCTTGGTGATGTTTATCAATTAAAGTTGTTAATTCCATATTGCAATACTGATGTTTTTCAATTTACAACAACTGCGCAATATATTAATAAAAATAATGCTAAAGCAGAATTTGACGGAAAACCTTATGTAGTTCCAAATCCTTATGTTGGAGCCGCAAGTTTTGAACCGCAAAGATTTGCAGTATCGGGACGCGGAGAAAGAAAAATTGAATTCAGAGGACTTCCCGCGTCTTGCACGGTTAGAATTTACACGGTTACAGGAGAATTGGTTAATACGCTATATCATGACGGTGTAATGACCGATGGAACAATAAGCTGGGATTTGAGAACTCAAGATAACTTGGAAGTTGCGCCCGGTTTGTATTTATTCCATGTGGATTCTCCCGGAATTGGTGAATATATTGGCAAATTTGCAATAATCAAATAATGCGGTGAAAATATGAAAATTAAAAAATATATAAAATTATTTAGCTTTTTAATTCTTGTGGTGCAGTTTGTTTATGTAAATCAAACTTTAGCACAAAGTAAAACCGGAACAACTATCGGACAGTTTCTTAAAATTGAACCCAGTTCAAGAATTGCCGCCATGGGAAATGCAGGAACATCTCTTTCGGGAGAAGCTACTTCGTCTTATTATAATCCGGCAAGTTTAGGGCGTTTACAGCGTTCGGATGTTCAGTTTACATATAATCAGTGGCTGGCAGATATTTCTTATAACTACGCAATTGTTGCTTTAAAAGTTCAGTCGCTTGGTACGTTTTCGTTACAGGCAACTGCCCTTAATTCAGGCGAAATTGAAGTAAGAACGGTTGAATTTGAACATGGAACGGGTGAAAAATACACCGTAACAAATTTTTCGCTTGGTCTTGGTTACGGAATGATGCTTACCGATAGAGTTTCGATAGGTATGCAAATTAACTACATTAACGAATCTATATGGCATTCATCGTTAACTACTTTTGGCCTTAATTTTGGTGTACAGTACGAAGTTGAGGAAGGCGGATTAACGCTTGGAGCAAGTGTCTCTAATTTTGGTCCGCGTGCCGGATACGAAGGAAGAGATTTATATATAGATTATGATAATAACACATCCATAAATGGTGATAATGATAAATTACCGGCAGAGTTGAGAACTGATAAATATTCGCTTCCTACCGTATTTAGAGTGGGTGTTTCTTATCCGTTCCAATTTGGTAAATCACACAAGGTTACTATTGCCGCGGATGCTGTTCATCCTAATGATAATTACGAAAAAGTAAATGTAGGTGCCGAATGGGATATGTTTGGAGCTTTATCCTTACGTGCCGGTTACCGCGATTTGTTTTTAGCTAACTCCGAAGGCGGTATGGTTTTTGGCGCAGGTGCTATTTACGAATTTATGCCGGGTTACAATATTCATTTTGATTATGCTTATGCCGATTATGGCAGATTGGAACAAGCCCACAGATTTACAGTTGGAATAGAGTTTTAACATACTCCTAAAAAATTCTTTAGGCGATTGAATAACCACTAATCGCTTAAAGGGTTTTTTATTTTAAAATGGGTGTAAAAGTAAGATAATCCCGAATTTTGCATTAGAAAGCAATAGAATTGAAATTTTTAAGCACCCAAGCCAATAAGTGAGGAAAAGAATCAGGGCTGAAGCCCGTTTTATTTGTTTTGTTAGCCCCCAGAATGAATTCTGGGGTTATTTAAACGGGGATAAATAATAACATATACAGTTTAATTATAATGAGTTATAAGGAATTTTAATAACCAAGTCCTTTTGGATATGAGGAATAAAAACTATACTAAATGGCCTTTAGGCCTGAGTTGAAAAATATTATTATTAAATTATTTAGCCCAAAGTAATTTTATATACGTCTAAATAATAAATGCAATTAAATTTGCCACAACCTTTTATTAATAAATAGATTACAGAATATAATAATATATAATGCATAACCTGGGATAAGTGTTTTTGTGAGTTTATAAACCACGCTGACATGATATCTTTACTTATTAAAAATAATTCAATTTTGGAATAACCATGAAAAAAATACTTTTAATATTTACTTATTTTTTAGTCTTTGGGTTTGGATGTACTTTTGCGCAAACAGAAAAACTAACCGAAAAAGAAAACAAGTTTTTAGATACTCTTCAGTATAAAACTTTTTTATATTTTATTAATGAAGTAAACTTTAATAATGGTTTGGTTAGAGACAGATCAACAAAAGAATCACCCGCAAGTATGGCTGCAACCGGATTCGCTATTCCTGTTTGGGCTATTGGTGTTGAACATAACTGGATCACAATTGAACAAGCGCGTGATTTAACCTTAAATTTATTTATCTTTTTATTAAATAGCGAACAAAGCGAAAAAGAAGATGCTACAGGTTATGAAGGGCTTTATTATCATTTTGTTGATATAAATACCGGAAAACGGATGTGGAATTGCGAGCTTTCGACCATTGATACCGGATTATTGCTTGCGGGAATAAGATTTGCGGTTCAATATTTTTCGTCGGATAACCCAAAAGATATTGAAATTAGAAAATTGGGCGATAAAATTACAAACAGGGTAAACTGGAATTTTACATGTGTAAGTGAAGAAGGTAATTTTAAAAGTACAATTTCTATGAGCTGGGATCCTAAGGATAAATTAAGCAAAGTAGGCTGGCATGGATATAACGAAGCTTTAATTATGTATGTTTTAGCCGCAGGCAGCAACTATACAAACATTAATGAAGCTTATAATAATTGGTTAAAACCTTATATATTTGATGAACCTTACGAGGGATTAAAACACATTTTGTTTCCTCCGTTATTCGGACATCAATATTCGCATATATTTATTGATTTTAGAAATATTTATGATGAATATACAGATAGTATTAATATTGATTATTTTGAAAATTCGCGGCGAGCAGTATATACACAACAAAAGTATGCAATCGAAAATCCTTATAAATTTGTTGGTTACGATTCGTTAACTTGGGGTATAACTGCTTGTGACGGACCCGGTCAACCATATAATACACCTGAACATAAATTTGAATATTATTCGGGCAGAGGAACTTCGGGAGCAAAATATAATTATTTTGATGATGGAACAATAGCTCCAACCGCAGCGGCTGCTTCCATTGCTTTTGCCCCGGAAATTGTAACTCCAACAATAATTAACATGTACGAAAAATACGGCAATAAAGGGCTGTGGGGTAAATACGGATTTGTTGATGCGTTTAACCCAACGGCAGGCTGGTTTGCAAAAGATTATATTGGTATTGATCAAGCCCCCATTGTATTGATGATTGAAAATTATAGAAATGGTTTTGTTTGGAATTATTGCAAAAAAGATCCGGTAATTAAAAAGGGATTGGAAGTATTGAAGTTTAGAGGGAGATAAATATTTAAATAATCCGGTTATTAATTTAAAATTCGAAAAATATTTTTATTAATATTTTGTTTCATCATATACAAATGATTGTTATGTTTGCAAGTAGCTAAAATTGGATTGTTTTAATAACTTTAGGTGTTTATGGAAAAAATGAAAGAGTTGGATGAAAATAAATATGCGTTTGTGTTAGGCGCAGCTTTTTTAATAGGATTTATCGGTCACCTTATTCCTTTAACATACAAAATAGTTTTATCGGCTACTCCGTATGTTGTGATTGTATCTTTTGGTCTTGTTTATATTAATCTTATATCTAAACAAAAAGAAAAATTAACTTCTTGGATGATAGGTGTAGTTATAATAACGTTTATAGCAGAAATAATAGGTACAAAAACAGGATTATTGTTTGGCCGGCATAGTTATACGGATATTTTGGGATTTAGGTTAATTGGTGTACCGGTAATAATTGGACTAAACTGGGCTATAATTTTATTGGGTGTAATTTTAATAGCAAATAAATTTATTAAAAATATTTATTTGGCAGCTATTGCAATCGGTGTCATTATTGTAATATTTGATTTGATTTTAGAACCCGTAGCCACAAAGTTATACTATTGGAGCTGGGTAAATAATACTATACCGTTAAAAAATTATATAACATGGTTTTTAATGTCTGTAATTGCAAGTTTTGTTTACAATAAACTGGAAATTAAAACCAACGCAAAATTGCCTATATATTATATGGCAATACAAGCGGTGTTTTTTGTTTTGTTGCTGATATTTTTTAGGTAATTTTGGATAGTGTATAGTTGCCACTTAATATTAGATATTAAACCTATTTGCCGTCAAAATATTAAATTGAAGTTGCTCCTTTTTATACTGTTGAATTACCGGACTGTAATCCATAGGAGGTCTAAATATGAAAAAAATAATATTTTTTTGTTTTATACTTTGGGCAACACAAATATGGTCACAGAATGTTATAGTTTTTGACAAAAACAACTCTTTGCTTTCATCCAATAAAATTATTTCAGTGGCACAAGATAATAATAACACTTATTGGATTGTTACCGGCGCGGAATTTATAAATGGGGTAATGATTTCTGACGGATATTTGCAAAAGTTTAGTTCAGGCAGCTGGAGCATCTTTGATAGCAGCAGCTCCCCGCTTACAAAAAATATTGTTCAGGATGTTGCGGTAAGCAACGATAATAAGGTAGTAATTGCCACAATAAAAGGTGTTTATATTTTTGACCACAACAATTGGCTGAATTTTAATAAAGACAACTCGCCTTTGCCCGACAACTTTATTTATACCGTAACTATTGATAAACTAAACAGGTATT
The DNA here is from genome assembly GCA_043805435.1 of bacterium. GTDB lineage: Bacteria > Bacteroidota > Ignavibacteria > Ignavibacteriales > Melioribacteraceae > JAEXOD01. Next base: position 59,850 of record JAZDHY010000069.1, on the reverse strand, counting down.
GGTTCGGAATACCCAACTTTGGTATATGTGTATATGATAACGGAAATTGGTCTTATTTTAATTATCAAAATTCTTTTAACGGTATTGAAGATTTTAATTTTATTAAGGCCGATAATCTAAATAATATATGGGTTGGAACTGATTATTACGGTCTTTACGTTTATAATGGCACTGATTGGCAAAAAAAAATAGATAATAAATTAAATGATAAGTTGTGTTATATATTTGGGTTAACAGTCGATTCATTAAACACTAAGTGGGTTACTGTTCAAACAAACGACAATAAACATTACATGGCTTCGGGCCAAGATACTCCATTTGCTTTTTTTGAATTTTCCAATATTAATTATCCATTTACATTCTTTTCTTATGAGTCTGTTGTTTTAGATAAAAATAATAATTTATTTTTGGGGACGACCGACGGTATGCTAAAATACGATGGAAACATTTGGACAATAATCGACTCCATTAATTTATCTTTGTCCGGAAATTATTTTACCGGTGGTTTTGTTGATAATAACAATAATAAAATATTTTGCTTGGCAACTTATACTTCCAATAGCTATAAAGGATTACTTTTTTATAACGAAACCGGAGTTCTCCTTTCCGCAAAGGAAGAGGGAAATAATACAGTTTTTAGTTCATATAATTTAAATCAAAACTACCCAAATCCGTTTAATCCTTCAACAACAATAGAGTATTTTATACCGACTTCAAATATGGTATCCTTAAAAGTATATGATGTTTTAGGAAAAGAAGTTGCAAATTTAGTAGATGAATATATAAATGCAGGAAAACATAAAATAATTTTTAATGCCGCCGATTTTTCTACGGGAACTTATTTTTATAGAATTCTATCCGGCACATATAATGAAACGAAAAAATTATTGCTGCTAAAATAGAATTGATATCTGTTTAGTATAATATCTAAATATAATGGGCCAATTACACTACTATTAATTGTTGTCCGTTTTTTTATTTGTTTTTAACCAGTTTATAGTTTCTCTTATTCCATTTATGTACGGTGTTGGAGAAAAATTAAAATACTTATTAAATTTAGTAGAATCAAAATTATATTCATTTTCGTACTGATACATCATTTCATATACTTCAGAAATTGTTTTATTAAATAATCCGGCAAGTTTAACCATCCAGCTTTTAAGCACCTTTTGATCGGCTTCAAGATTTAATTCTTTTGCGGTTAATTTTATAAATTCCAAACTTGTTAAAGCCGGATTAGTTGTAGGCATATGCCATATTTGGTTATATGTTTTTTCGTCTTCGGCAAGCAAAATTAATCCTTTTGCGCAATCCGGGATATATGTTAACGAATGTTTTTTATTTAGATTTGCCAATCCGTTAGCTTTTTTACCATTCATTAAATTTTCAATTACCATAAAATTTGGCGCACAATTTTTACCTCCGTAAACTCCATATAAATCGGCGGCCCTGGCTATAGATGCAGTAATATTTCCTTTTTTATATTCATCCTCTAATAATAAAGCAATTTCAGCTCTAATTTCACCTTTTTTGCTACAGGGATTATAAGGAGTTTCTTCAATCATTTTACCGTTTACTTTGCCATACATATACACATTATCAAAAAATATTAATTTAGCATTATTATTTTTACAAACATTTATACTATTTTTAATTATTTGGGGCCACGTTTCCCGCCAAATTTTCCAATCATATTTTAGTCCGGCGCATAAAAATAAAGTGTCCGAATCTTTAACTGCGTCGTTCAATTGGTTATAATTTGTAATATCGGCTCTAACCGATTTTGCTCCTTCCATTTTATAATTACTGCGTGAAATAAGTTTAACATTAACACCCCGTTTAATCAGTTCTGCCGCTAATGAATTGCCAATTGACCCTCCGGCACCTAATATTGCATATGTTTTATTATTCTCCATTGGAACACTCTTATAATTATTAGTTTTATTTATTCAATTATTTTTCATCTAACAAATTTTGAAATAGTTCATAATATCTGCCTCCATGAAAACCATCTACCAGTGCATGATTTACATGTATAGATACGGGCATTATTTTTTTTGTGCCGTCGTTTACCATCTTTCCAAATGTAATTTTTGGAATCGAATCTCTATATGAAAAGTGGCGTGCGTGAGATATAGAAGTAAAATTTATCCAAGGGATAGCAGAATAATGAATAACGTTTTCGTTACTTATTGCTGTATTTAATCCGGTAGTACTTCTTACTTTTTGCACCTCAATTTTTGCATTGGTCATAAAAGTATTTATATCTTCATAATAATCCATATAGGCAAAACCAAAAGAACCGTTTTCTCTATTAATTACCGGTGAAGCATTTACAACATCAAACAAAAATACTTTTTCGCCAATTATACGATATTTAAACTCGTTAATATTATTAGCGGCTTTAAGCGACATGTATAAATAATATAGAAAAAACGAATAATTTTTCTCTTTAGCTTTTTTATATGCAATAGTGCAATCAATATTTGTGCATACACCCCAAAAAGGTTCATCAAAGTTTTTGAAAAAATTAAAAATGTCTTTTCTTCCCCATGTTTCAATATTTATTTCAGATTTCATATTAAACCACTTCCAACAAATTAATTATATTATTTATTTCAATAAATTTTTCAGAATTATTTATTTTGCCTTCTTCCATAAGTTCGTGCTGCCATGTTATATGAAAAGGCACGTGTACTCCGTTACCGCCAATATTTATTACAGGAACAATATCCGATTTTAAAGAGTTCCCCACCATTAAAAAGTTTTCGGGATTAATTTCCAAATGTTTTAACAGCTCTTTGTAATTATCTTCAGTTTTGTCACTCATAATTTCTACATGATGAAAATATTCAGCTAAACCGGATCGTTTTAATTTACTTTCCTGATCGACCAAATCACCTTTTGTAGCAACAATAAGTTTATATTTTTTGCTTAAAACACTTAATACTTGTTCAACACCTTCAAGCAATACAACAGGTCTATATAATAAATGTTTTCCCATGTTAATAATTTCTTCAATGGTTTTATTAGGCACTTTGTATTCAGAAACAACAAGTGCTGTTTCTATCATACTTAACATAAAACTTTTTACGCCAAAACCATATATTTCCATGTTTTTTAATTCGGTTTTAAATAATATCTCGCCAAGTTTATCAGGTGTAATATATTCTTTTAATAATTCACAATACGCTTTTTCAATTTCATCAAAATAAGTCATATTTAACCACAATGTGTCATCTGCATCAAAACCAATAACTTTTATTTCCATTTTTAACCTACAATAGTTCGTTTAAGTAGTATTTAACATCTTTTTTCAATTTTGTATCATTTAATTATTTAAAACACGTCGGCTAACTAAAGAGATTATTAAAAAATCTATAAACCCAATTCATCTCCAACAACTCACAAAGTTTTAGAATTATTTAGCACTGCATATTAATTAGTATTTGTGCCCAGTATGCAATATTTAAGAGTCTTCACACCCAAGAAATAATAAAAATTTTCAATAATTAAGACGCTTACGGCTCTGTTTTGTTATAAATTAAATTATAAATCTTCAACCTTCCACAAACAGAGCGATTTGTCATTATACGTTCCTTCTCCTTCCGTACATTTTTCGTTAATAATAAATATAGGCTCGGGAAGCAAAAAGGGGGATTTAGTAAGATTTATTATGCGCCAATCTCCGGTAGTTATATTATTATTCACTTCACAATTTATAAAAGAAGTGGCACAAAAATACCTTGTTTTGTTATTTTTAATATTATTTAATGTTTTTACAATATCTTCATTTGAAAAATGGACTAAACAATCACGGCAAAACAACAGATCCGAGTCGGGCAAAGTATCAGTTATAATATTAAGCTCCAAAAACCGTCTGTTTGGATTTTGGTAAAGTTTAATATTCGTATCAATAATTTCCTTAACAATGTCGCCGCCAATATAACTTTGCAAATTTAATGTTACATTATTAAGCCAGTTAAAATCACCGCATGGTAAATCGAGCATGGTTTTAATGTTGAATTTTTCAATTAAGCCGGGCAATTCCCTTTTTATAGCTTCGGTTTGTATATTATCGGAACCGGCCCCCGATTTAGAACTTTCAGCATTCCAATGATTATTTTGATAAATATATAAAAAAGTATCTTTAACTGAAAGTTTTTCTTTAGAGTTAACGAGTCTGCTAAAATGATTAGTATCAAATGGTAAATTTGCTCTTTGTTTACTCATAATAGTCTAAATATTATTTTAAATTACCAATTTATCTATTAATGCAGTTCTTTTTTGTAACATCTTCTACGTTTATGCTGTCTGCTATCAAAAAATTTCCATTGTGATTGTATTTTTTTGTTATCTTCTAGTTCTCTATTGGTTTCCACTTTTTCAATTTTGTTTTTAACAAACACTTTGTTAATTTCATGCATTAATATTGCATTCACACCCTTGTTTTGCATATCAGGCCTAACTGCCGAAAGATATAAATCCACTTTGTTATTTTTTTTCAAAGCTTTTAACACATGAATAAATCCAAACGGAAATAATCTGCCTTTGCTTTTTTGCAAAGCAGCCGAAAGAGAAGGCATTGTAATTCCAAACGCAACAACTTTGTTATTTGCATCTAAAACCACAGGAACATATTCGGGTAAAATAAATCCAAAATATTGTTTAATATACATATCTATTTGTTTTTCCGAAAGTGCAACAAATCCGTACAAGTCAGTATAAGCTTCGTTTAATACATTAAAAATATCTCGGCCGTAAGGAAGAATTTCTTTAGCCTTTTTTACCTTTAGTAAAGTTAAATTATTCCTTTTAAGGGCAATTTCGGCTATTCTTTTTACTTTTTCATCAACAACCGAAGTCATAGTAACTTCAAATTCAACCCAGTCGCTATCTTTTTTGTAACCGCAATTTTCAATATATTTTGGATAATACGGATAATTATATAAAGCTCCTAATGTACTAACTTCTTCAAAACCTTCAATAAGGGCACCTTCGCCATCCATATCAGTAAATCCAAGAGGCCCGTGTAAGGAGGTTAGGTTGTTCTCTTTAGCCCATTTTTCAACGGTTTCCAATAACATTTTTGCTACTTTCGGATCGTCAATAAAATCGAACCAGCCAAACCGTGCTGTTTTTGAATTCCATTTATCGTTATACTTTTTATTTATTATTCCGGCTATCCTTCCTACAATTTTACCGTCTTTATAAGCAAGCCAATATTTTGCATCGCAAAAATCAAATGCGGGATTTTTATCCTTTTTTAACGATTTGAATTCGTCGGATATTAACGGTGGTACCCAGTATTTATTTTGTTCATAAAGCTTATACAAAAACAAAACAAAACTCCTCAAATCACCGGATGTTGTTACTTCTTTAATTACGATGTTCAAAATTATCCTCTTTGGGGTTAAGTATTACATTCAGGCGGATTTAATAAAATAAAATTCCTTTAATAAGTATATTTACTTAACCGCTTATAAATATTTAAAATATCTCCATTACTAAATTAATTTATTTATAGTACAAAAAGCAAATTAAAAGTTTTTACCTTGCTGACCACAATTATTAAGTATTGCATTATTTTATGATTATTGGTCTAACCATAACAGCAAAACACTTACTAAATTCGCAATTTTGTAACTTGTTTAGCATAAATATTTTAATATCTACGCCATTTTTTTGATTTTGGAAATATATTTTAAAAACCTCTTGACAAATTAAAATACTTTTACTAAGTTTCGCTCAATAAATAAACAGTGTTCATAAAATAAAGGCTGTACGTGGGAATTTCCGAAAGACGGAAAAAAGAAAAATTAGAAATGAGACAAGCTATTCTTGATGCTGCAATGCGTCTGTTTATAGAAGAAGGTTACGAAGCTGTTTCAATTCGCAGGATAGCTGAAAAAATTGAATACAGTCCGTCAACAATTTATCTCTACTTTGAAGATAAGGATGCAATTTTTTTTGAACTTCATACTTTGGGTTTTACGGAACTATACAAACACCAAATGGAAGTGCAAAACATTTCCGATCCACGAGAACGATTAACTGCCCACGGAAGAGCTTACCTTAGTTTTGCTCTTGAACATCCCGAATATTATGATCTTATGTTCATTTTAAAGAGCCCCGGTCTTAAAATTAAAGAATGCAACACTTGGGTATGCGGTAATAGAACATACGACCTGCTAAAACAAAACGTTTTACAATGCAAAGAAGCCGGATTTTTCAAAGATCATGATGTTGATTCTATTTCTTTTGTTTTTTGGTCAATAGTGCACGGAATGGTTTCTTTACATATGAGAAATCGCCTTATCCATTTTGATACAACCGGACATGGATTTAATCCGCTAAACTTATTTGAACAAGCGTTGAATATTTTGAGATCTTTTATAGTTTAAAAAATTTTTAAACTGCACTGAACACTGTATATAAATTTACTATCGTTAATATTATTGGAGCTGTAATGAGTAATTATTTAAAAATTATTTTTTTTTATGTGTTGATTATTTCTCTTCCGATATTTGGTCAGCAATTTACCCCACTGGAAGAATATATTCAAGAAGGACTAAAAAACAATATTGTTCTTCAGCAAAAAAAGATTTCTTATGACAAAGCTATATATGACCTTAAAAACGCAAATAGTTTGTTTTTCCCCTCTGTTTCTTTGCAAACAGGTTATACAAGCGGAAAAGGCGGAAGGAGTATTTCAATTCCTGTTGGAGATATGCTAAATCCCGTATATCAAACATTAAATCAACTCACAAATTCAAACAGCTTTCCACAAATAAACAATGTTAGTGAGGATTTTTTACCCTACAAATTTTATGATGCCAAAATAAGAACATCTATGCCTTTGCTTAATACTGAGATAATTTATAACAAACAAATACAAAGCGGCCGGCTTCACCTAAAAGAATATGAAGTAAATCTTTATAAAAAAGAATTGATAAAAGAAATTAAAACGGCTTACTATAATTATTTAAGCAGTATTGAAGCAATAAACATTTATAGTTCTGCAATTGAATTAGCAACGGAAGGGAAACGTGTCAACGAATCATTATTAAAAAACGGTTCGGGATTAACGGTTTATCTTTTAAGATCCGAAAGCGAAATAGAAAACTTAAAATCGCAGCTTGTTGAGATACAAACAAACTCCGATAATGCCAAAAAATATTTTAATTTTTTATTGAACAAAGAGTTAGATTCTCCAATAAATTGTTTTTTACCGAACGAGACCGATAATCAAACTATTACGGACGACGAACAAATAGATTTGCGCGAAGAGATTAAAATGCTTAACCAAGGAATTGAGATTAACAGATCACTTCTAAATATGAATAAATACTTTTGGATTCCAATAATTAGCGGTTTTGTTGACGTTGGAGCTCAAGACAGTAATTGGAAATATAATAAAAACTCACGCTATTATTTATTTGGTATTCAATTAGAAGTACCTCTTTTTGAAGGATTCAGAAACCTCAACAAAATCGAATCTGCATCTCTTGAATTAAAAAATGCCGAACTTGAGCTTCAGAAAAATGAAAGTGCAATTATGCTGTCAATTTCTATTGCTAAAAACGCAGTATATGCTGCTAAAAAAAATCTTGTCTCGTCAAAAAAACAATTAGAAGCTGCATCAAGTTACAACAACTTAATTGAAAAAGGTTATCAACAGGGGGTCAATTCATTTATTGAAACTTTAGATGCCAGAAACCAACTTGTAACCGCAAAAATGCTTGTAAATATCAACAAACACAAAGTATTAATTGCTTTAGCAAATTACGAAAGAGAATCACCTTCAACAAAAATTAATTATTAAACAAAGGTTATTATGAAAAAGTTATTTGGATTATTTGTTTTATTATTTTCGTTATTTTTTACCGGCTGTAAAAACGAAAAAAAGGATATTTCACAAACAGATAAAGAGATTATTCCTGTTAAGGTAACATCACTTATAAAAGAAGATGTTCAGCGCACTATTATTACTTCAGGACAATTTACTACCGATGATGAAACATACCTTTCATTTAAAACGGGCGGTGTGATTAATAAAATTTATGTAAAAGAAGGTGATGCCATTAAAAAAGGGCAGCTGCTTGCAACACTTAATCTTGGCGAAATTGATGCAATGGTTCAGCAGGCAAAAATAGGTTACGAAAAAGCTTTACGGGATTACAATCGCGTTAATAATTTATACAAAGATAGCGTAACTACTTTGGAACAATTGCAAAACGCCAAATCCGGTCTAGACATATCCACCAAACAATTAAATATTGCAGAGTTCAACAAAGACTATTCCGAAATAAGAGCGCTTGAAAACGGTTATGTGTTAAAAAAGTTTGCAAACGAAGGACAAATGATCGGTTCAGGTATGCCTGTAATACAGACAAATGGTGCAAACAATAACAATTGGTTACTAAAAGTTACAGTTAGCGATATTGAATGGGCTGTTATTAAATTACATGACCGGGCGGAAGTAAAACTTGATGCATACCCAGACCAAATGCTTACTGCTTATGTTTTAAGGAAATCCGAAGGTATTGACCCATATACAGGCACATTTTCTGTCGATTTAAAACTCGAATCAAATTTTTTACCAAAAATTGCCAGCGGCTTGTTTGGGAAAGCAAATATAATCCCTTCTAAAATTTTAAGCTCGTGGCTTATTCCTTACGAAGCACTCCTTGATGGGGACGGGAACACAGGGTATTTATTTATTACTAATGATAATACTACTGTAAAAAAAGTTAAAGTTACCATTGCCGAAATTAACAAAAACAATGTTTTGATAAGTGCCGGATTAGAAAAAGCAAAATTTTTAATAGTCTCAGGAAGCGCATATCTTAACGATAATTCCAAAATTAAAATTGTAAAATAGGCCAAGCAATGAAAATATCAGAATATGCAGTTAAAAATTATCAATTTACACTTATCATTTTTGTAATGATAATAGCACTTGGAATTACAACAATTTTAAACATGCCCCGCGCCGAAGATCCCGAACTTAGTTCGCCCGAATTTCCTGTAATTGTTGTTTATCCCGGTGCAAGCCCAAAAGATTTAGAAGAATTAGTTGTTAAACCTTTGGAATCGAAATTAACGGCACTAGAAGGAATTAAAAAAGTTAACAGCAAAATGAGTGATGGTTTAGCCGTTTTATGGGTTATTTATAAACATGGTTATAATGTTGATGAAAAATATCAAGAGGTTGTTAGAGAGGTTAACAATACTCGGAACGAACTGCCTTCGGACATTTACAGTATTGATATTCAAAAATGGTTGCCTTCAAATGTTAATGTTATCCAAACAGCTCTTATTTCGGAAAACGCCCCATACGAAAAATTAAAAGAATACAGCGAATATTTTAAAGATTATTTAGAACAGCTGCCACAATTAAAAAATGTTGAAATCCATGGACTGCCCGAAAAAATTGTTCGAGTTGAATTAAAATTAGATAAAATGGCACAAATGAATGTTCCCCTTGCGGCAGTTTTGGGCACTGTTCAAAGCGATGCCGTAACTATTCCCGGCGGAAGTGTTGAGGCCGGAAACAAAACATTTAATATACAAACAAGCGGAAACTACAAAAGCACGGAAGAAATTAAAAACACAATTGTTTATTCCTATTACGGCAAAAATATATATCTAAAGGATATTGCAAACGTTTTTATTGATTACGAAAGAGAAAAATATATAACCCGCATGAACGGCTATAGAGCTTTATTTGTTGTTGCCGCTCAAAAGCCGGGAGAAAACATTTCAGACACTCAAAAAGAATATCTACAAGTTATAGAAAAATTTAAATCTTCCCTTCCTAAGAACATTGATTTTATTCACAATTTTGACCAGGCGGAAAATGTAAATAAACGGCTGGGTGGTTTAGGTATGGATTTTCTTATAGCAATTATAATAGTTGCTTTTACACTTCTTCCCCTTGGCGGCAGAGCTTCTATAATTGTAATGATTTCAATCCCTCTTTCTTTATCAATAGGCATTATATTAATGGACATGCTGGGATACACGCTAAACCAATTAAGCATTGTAGGGTTTGTAGTAGCCCTGGGCCTGCTTGTTGATGACAGCATTGTGGTAGTAGAAAATATTGAACGCTGGATGCGTGAAGGACATTCTCGTTTTGAAGCAACAATAAAAGCCACTCAGCAAATTACTCTTGCGGTTATTGGCTGTACGGCAACTTTAATTATTGCATTTTTGCCACTTGTGTTTTTACCCGGCTCGTCGGGCGATTTTATTCGCAGTCTGCCAATGGGGGTTATTACTAGTGTTCTGGCTTCAATGATAGTGTCCCTTACTATAATACCGTTTCTTGCCAGTAAAATATTAAAAGAACATGCGGATAGTTCGGAAGGGAATATATTTTTACGCGGACTGAAAAAACTAATTCACAAAAGTTATTCAAAACTGCTTGATAAAGCATTAAACAAACCGGCAATTACAACAATTATTGCGGTAATTTTCTTTATCGGTTCTTTGATGTTAATTCCGGTTATTGGATTTAGTCTTTTCCCGTCATCCGAAAAGCCACAATTTTTGGTTGAAATTACTACACCGCTTCAATCTAACTTTACCTATACAAACGAAGTTACAAAAAGAATTGAAATGGAATTAAATAATTATCCCGAAATTAAATATTTTGCTTCAAACGTAGGCAGAGGAAATCCTCAAATTTATTATAATGTACTCCCTAAAAACGAATGTACCGATTATGCTCAAATATTTATACAGCTTGAAGAAAAAACCAGCCCCAAAAGAAAATTAGAATTAATTGAAGAGCTTCGAAATAAATGGACACCTTACGAAGGAGCAAAAATTGAAGTAAAAGATTTTGAACAAGGACCCCCGGTTGTTGCGCCCGTAGAAGTTAGATTATTTGGCGACAATTTGGATACACTTAGATCACTAGCCGCAAAAGTAGAAACTGTTATTAAAAATACAGAAGGCACTTTATATGTAAATAATCCGGTAAGTAATTTAAAATCCGATATAAGGGTTATAATAAACAAAGAAAAAGCAGCAATGCTTGGAATACCAATTATTAATATAGACCGTACAATCCGTTTGGCTGTTGCCGGGTTTGAGGTCGGCAAAATGACCGACGGAGACGGAGACAATTATAATATTCAATTTACAAAAGAAAAACAAAATACAAATTCGCTTGATGCTTTTGACAATCTTTATGTAAATAATATGCAGAGGACTGCTATTCCATTAACACAAATAACAACTCTTCAACTTGAATCTTCACCTTTGACGATTAATCATAAAAATAAAATAAGAACAGTTTCTTTAAGTGCTTTTGTAAAAAAAGGTTATTTGAATGACAATGTAATATCAGATGTAATTAATAAAATGGATAAAATAAATTTACCGGCAGGATACCGTTACGAAATGGGCGGCGAAATTGAACAGCGCGAGGAATCTTTTGGCGGGTTTACTTCTGTAATTGTTGTAACCCTTTTCCTTTTTATTGCCGTACTTATACTTGAGTTTCAAACATTTAAAAGCACTTTAATTGTATTATCCGTAATCCCGTTAGGAATAGTTGGTGCCGTAATTGCACTATTATTTACAGGCAATTCGTTATCTTTTGTTGCTGTAATTGGTTTAATTGCGCTTGCGGGTATTGAAGTAAAAAATACAATTTTGCTTGTGGATTTTACAAATCAATTACGCCGGCAGGGGAAACCGGTTGAAGAAGCAATACGTGAAGCGGGCGAAGTAAGATTTTTACCAATAATATTAACATCACTTACGGCAATAGGCGGTTTAATGCCAATTGCACTTTCAACAAATCCTATGATTTCTCCTCTTGCAATTGTTATTATTGGCGGCTTAATAAGTTCAACATTATTATCGCGTATAGTAACTCCGGTAGTGTATAAATTAATTCCGCCCAGTATTTAATATTAACCCCAAATAAATAATTGGCTGCGGTATTTAATTGATAATTAGTGCGGCCAATGGTTTATGCTTCATTAAAAGCAGGTCAAATGCCAAGAATTACAATTGTAGCAAGATAATTGATTATAGTGCTTCAATTGGAGAAGGGTAAGCATTTGGTATTGTTTAAATACTTAATAAATCTATTATTTAATTTCAAATTGATAGTTATATCTTCTTTTAACAAATAGCCTATTTTTGTAATATAACCTCATTTATAAAAATTACGTTTTTTTAACAGGAATAGAAAACGCAAAAGTACTACCTATGCCAACTTGGCTATTTACCCAAATTTTACCGTTTTGTGCTTGAACAAATTCTTTACTGATAGCCAAACCCAAACCCCAGCCATGTTTGGTTTTATTACCCACTTGCGAAAATTTATGAAATAACTTAGGCTGGTTTTCTATTGGTATGCCGGGTCCATTATCGGTAACAGAAAATTCAACTGCAATTTCATTTAAGGGATCAGTTGTTTTTTGCAGCTTAATTATTATTCTGTCATCCCGTTTTGAAAACCGAATAGCATTATTTAAAATATTAATTAATACAAAGACCAATTTTTCCAGATCAATATAAATTTCGGGCAGCTGTTCTTCAATTTCAGTTTCAAGGTCAATATTTTTTTCTGACAACTGCATTGATAGTGCAGTTATGGCAATATCAATAACAAGATCCGGTTTTGCATAAGCAAATTTTAGTTTTATGTTTCCGGTGTCTAATTGCGAAAACTCTAAAATTTCGTTAATTACCCTGGATAACCTTAAACTTTGCTGTTTTAATGTAACAAGTAATTCGTTTTGCTTTTCGTTTAAACCGCCAACGCGTTTGTCTTCCAATAATTTAATACTTAAGTTTATTGAGGAAAGAGGGGTTTTAAGTTCGTGCGATACTGTTGCAAGCAGATTAGTTTTAGCTACATCGCGTTCTTGGAATTTGGTGATATTTTTTAAAATAACAAGGCTCCCAATAAATATTTCCTTTTTAGCAAGTTCGGAATAAGTTACAATTTCTTCGGATTCGATATTATAAAAATATTCTTTATTGTTTTGTATAACTCTAAGGGGCCTAATATTTGTTTCAAAATTTTGTTGATGATTTATTACTGTTTTGTAAATTTCGTTTAATAAATCGTTTTGTGTAATAATATCGTAAATATAGTGTAAAATTAAATCTTCCTCTTTTAAGCCGGTAATTTGTAAAGTAGTATTATTAACCAATACAATTTTTCTATCCTCATCAATAAATAAAATACCGTCTTCAAAACTTTGTACAACAGCTTCCATTCTTTTTTGTTCAAACAAAAGTCTATCAATATGTTTTGCATCGTATAACTTTAATTTTTCAACCATTGCATTAAAAGCAAAAGCCAATTCGCCCAGTTCATCATTTGTTTTTATTTCCAGCTTTTGGTTATAGTTTTTTTCACTTATATATTTTATGCTTTTGGTTAAATCTTTTATAGGTCTAACAATTTTATTGGGGAAAGAAAATATAAAAACCGATGAAACGATAATGCTAAATAAAGCAACAACAATCATATAAAAAGTTACATCATTTGCAGTATTTTGCATAGCTTCATTTTTTTTATTAATAGCATTCATATTAATATTAAAAATATCTTCAATTCGCGAACGAACTTCAAAATAATATTTATTAAACTCTAAAAGCTCTTGTGATTTAATTGAAGATGTATATTTTAAACTTTTATATAAATTCAAATACTCTCTATAATTGGTGTGTAAAGAATTTACAATTTCGGCTTCTCCAATTTCGGTAATAGTATTAGTTTCAAGGTTAAGATACTTTTCAAATTTTCTTTTAGCATCTAAATAATTTAGATAATTAATCGAATCAATAGGGTTATTATTCAAAATATCTGCAGATTGAAAAAAGTTCATCTCATCTATTGAAATAAACATATTTTTCATATAGTCAACAGAAGAATAATTATCTTCTCTTGTCCCTTTAGTTTTTGAGGTGAGCTGATTTATAAAAAGCACACCCAGAATACTTAATAAAAGAATTACGGAGAAAAGGAAAACAACTCCGAATAATATTTTAGTTTTTATTGTTTTCATTTGACGATACCAGTAGAATATCTATATTTTCTTTTGAGGTTAATGATGACAACTCGCGAAAAAAGTTTTTAGGTTTTATTCTATAAAAAATAGAAAAAATAGGTTTACCAATAATAATTAAAGCAGCTTCTTTTTCTTTTGCAAAAGTTACAAGAGCTTTTGCCACTTCATTACTTGTAAGTTCAACTACTTCAGCACCTAATTCAGATGCAAGCTGAAAGTTGTTTAATAAGTGTCTTTGTAATGTCGGATCAATTTTTTCAACTTGTTCTTTATCTGTTTGAATATATACAACATACCATTTGGAATTGTACAATGATGAAAGTCGGGATGATTTTCTAATTAATCTTTTACCCGACTGGTAATTTGTACTTAAAGCAGTTACAATTGCATTTACTTTTTCACGGTTTGGAAGAGATATTTCTTTTTGAATTTTTCTTTCAACCTGACGTGAAACTTCTTTAAGCGTAAGATCGCGCAATTGCAATAATTTATCCTTCCTAAAAAAGTTTTGAAGCGCAATTGGCACTTTTTGAATATCATAAATTTTACCCGCTTCAAGCCTGTCAACAAGTTCTTCAATTGTTAAATCAATATTTACAACCTCATCAGCCGACTGAATTATTGAATCGGGTATTCGTTCAGTTATTTTAACACCGGTAATACTTTCTACTTGTTCGTTTATACTTTCAATATGCTGAATATTTACAGTGCTAATAACATTTATATCGGCTGCAAGCAAATCTTTAACATCCTGCCATCTTTTTTGATTATTGGAGCCGGGGGCGTTTGTATGTGCAAGTTCATCAACTAAAACGACTTCCGGTTTTTGTAGAATGATTGCATTTACATCCATTTCTTCAAGCATTTTTCCTTTATAAAAAATCTTTTTCCTATTCATTGCCGGAAGCCCTTCAACAAGTTTTTCAGTCTCCTTTCGTCCATGGGTTTCAATATACCCAATTACAACATTAACATTGTTTTTTAACAGTTCGTGTGCTTCAAGCAGCATGCGATAAGTTTTGCCAACACCGGCTGCCATACCTATATAAATCTTTAACTTCCCCTGTTTGGAAGAACGAATAAGATTTAGAAATCTTTCGGCGGAGATAGTTATTTGCGGTTCCATTATCGTTTTATCATTTTTACTGTTTTACCAATACAAATTATAATATTATTTTAAATTATCCAATTCCATATTTAAATTTAAAACATTAACTCTTTCGGTTCCAAATAAGTTTAACAAAGGTTTTTCTATATTTTTTTGAACAAGATTTTTTAATAATTTTTTATCTATATTTCTTTCTTTTGCAATTCGCAAAATTTGAATAAAGGCAGCTTGTGGAGAAATATGAGGATCGATACCACTGCTGGATGCTGTTATTAAATCTGACGGGATCTCGTTTCTTTTTACGTGCGGATTATTTTGTAAAAAATGGTCAATACGGTTATTTATAACTTCTAAATATTCGGGGTTTGCCGATCCTTTGTTAGAACCTCCGGTTGACGCTGCATTATAATCTACCGCTGAAGGCCGGCCCCAAAAATATTTATTTGAATCGAATTTTTGTCCTATGTTTTCAAATCCAATTAACCTGCTGTTTTTATATATTGGCAGCCCGTCTGCATGGTAAGGAGAAAGGAGTCCTATTCCCCAAATAATTAAAGGAAATAGCAGACCAAACATTATTACTGTAACCAAGTGAAGTTTTATATCTTTAATTATATTTTTCATTTCTAAAGTCCTTATAATTTCTTTTGTCATTATTTGGTTTATAATTATATTAAACAAATAACGATACCACAATATCAATTAATTTTATTCCTATAAACGGCACAATTAAACCACTCAGCCCATATATCAACAAATTTCTTGTTAATAAAGCAGTTGCCCCTATAGGTTTATATTTTACACCTTTTAAGGCAAGGGGAATTAAAAGAGGAATAATAAATGCGTTAAAAATTACTGCCGACATAATTGCAGATTCCGCACTATTTAGCCGCATAATATTTAAGGCAGCTAAACCGGGTATAGTGGCGGCAAAAAGTGCCGGAACAATTGCAAAATATTTTGCTACGTCATTAATAATGGAAAAAGTTGTTACATTTCCTCTAGTAATTAAAAGCTGTTTTCCTATTTCAATCACTTCTAAAATCTTAGTCGGGTCGTTATCCAAATCAACCATATTTGCAGCTTCTTTGGCTGCTTGTGTACCCGAATTCATTGCAACTCCAACATCAGCTTGTGCAAGTGCCGGCGCATCGTTAGTACCGTCACCCATCATGGCAACAAGTTTACCTTCCTGCTGTTCTTTTAAGATATAATTCATTTTATCTTCCGGTTTAGCTTCTGCAATAAAATCATCTACTCCGGCTTGTTTAGCAATAAATTTAGCTGTTAAAGGATTATCACCCGTAACCATTACGGTTTTAACACCCATTTTTCTTAAACGGGCAAATCTATCTTGTATTCCCGGTTTGATTATATCCTCTAGTTGTATTACGCCAATTGCGGATTTATTAACAGCAACAGCAAGAGGGGTACCGCCGTTAGATGCAATTTTTTCTATAATAATTTCTAATTCCGTAATTTTATCGGTATCATTATTTGTATATTTTTTTATTGAATTCCAAGCTCCTTTTCGTATAATTGTTCCGTCCGGTAAATCTATTCCGCTCATTCTGGATTCGGCTGTAAACTCTATAAATTTTCCGGTTGTTAAATTATTTTGTATTAAATTTTGTTCAAGTTTATAGGCTAATTCAACAATAGATTTACCTTCAGGGGTTGGATCGGCTAAAGAACCTAAAAGGCAATATTCAATAAACTTCTTTTTATCATAACCGCTTACGGAAAACATATTTGTTGCTTTGCGGTTGCCTATAGTAATAGTTCCGGTTTTATCAAGCAAAATTACATCTATATCACCTGCGTTTTCTACAGCTTTACCCGATTTTGCAATTACATTTGCGCGCAAAGCTCTATCCATTCCGGCTATTCCTATTGCGGAAAGCAAACCTCCAATTGTTGTTGGTATAAGACAAACAAAAAGGGAAATTAATGCTGTTATAGTGACAGAAGTATTAGCAAAACCGCTAAAAGGTTTAAGCGTAACGGTTACCAAAAGAAATATTAGTGTAAAGCCGGCTAAAAGAATTGTTAACGCAATTTCGTTAGGGGTTTTTTGTCTTTTAGCTCCTTCAACAAGTTCAATCATTTTATCTAAAAAAGTTTGGCCGGGCTGGGTGGTAACTTGAACTTTAATTTTATCGGATAATACTTTGGTACCTCCAATTACACCGGAATGATCGGCTCCTGCTTCTCTAATTACGGGGGCCGATTCTCCTGTTATGGCCGATTCGTCAATTGAAGCGATTCCTTCAATTATTTCGCCGTCAATTGGAATAGTGTCACCTGCTTCACAAATAAATAAATCCCCCTTTTTTAATGATGAAGACGAAACCAGCGTTATCTCTGATTTTCCCGTTGAAAGTTTGGCTTGTGTTTCTTCTCTGGTTTTACGTAAAGTAGATGCTTGGGCTTTCCCCCTTGCTTCGGCAATGGCTTCGGCAAAATTACCAAACAAAATAGTTAAAAAAAGAAGGAATGTTATAATAAAATTATAAACAAAATTTCCCTGCCCGCTATTTAATGATATTGCCGATATAATGGTAACAACCATCATTATTACTGTGCCTATTTCAACAGAAAACATAACCGGATTTTTCATCATTACAGTTGGATTTAATTTTACAAAAGATTCAATTACGGCACCCTTTATTATTTCCAATCCAAATAATTTTATATTTTTTTGACGTTTCATTGTTATACTCTAATTCCATTATAATGAGAAATATTCTGCTAAAGGACCAAGTGATAATGCCGGAAAAAACGATAATGCGGCAACCACAATTAATACTCCTAATAATACAACACCAAAGGCAACGCTATCTGCTCTTAAAGTACCTTCCGAAAAAGGGACGGTTTTTTTAGCAGCAAGTGAACCGGCAATTGCCATTGGTCCAATTATAGGTATATATCTTCCCATCAGCATTACAATACCGGTAGTAACGTTCCAAAACGGTGTATTATCGGCAAGTCCTTCAAAACCGGAGCCGTTATTGGCTGCTGCTGATGTAAATTCGTAAAGCATTTCCGAAAATCCGTGGTATGAAGGATTATTAAGCCACCCAATAGCAAAATTGTTAGTGCCAATATATGCTGAAATTGCAGTACCTACTAAAATTAAAAACGGGTGAAGTAAAATTATTAACGACGCAATTTTAACTTCGCGTGCTTCAATTTTTTTACCCAAAAATTCAGGTGTTCGCCCAACCATTAAACCGCCTATAAATACTGCAATAATAACAAACATAAAAAAATTAATAAAACCAACACCAACTCCTCCATAAATTGAATTTATCATCATATCAAGAATAAATATTCCTCCGGTAAGAGGAGTAAAGCTATCGTGCATGGCATTTACAGAACCGTTAGAAGTTGATGTTGTGGAAATCCCCCACAGGGTAGATGCAGCAGCACCAAACCGAACTTCTTTCCCCTCCATACTTCCCATCTGCTGCTGTACGCCTAGTTTTGCAATTTCGGTATTACCGGAAGATTCCAAACTTATTGTTACGGTTACAAAAGTTATAAAAACAATTGTCATTACAGCAAAAAATATTAACGCAAGTTTTTTATTGTTAATATAAAAACCAAATGCAAAAATTAGTGAAATGGGTATAATTAATATAGAAATGTTTTCGATAACATTTGTAAAGTAGTTGGGATTTTCAAACGGATGTGCTGAATTTGTTCCAAAAAAACCGCCTCCGTTTGTACCAAGTTGTTTTATTGCAACCATTGGTGCAACGGGACCGGTTGAAACAAAACATGTATCTCCTTCCAAATTTATTATTTGTTTAGGTCCTTCAAATGTAGTGGGCGTTCCGTTCAACAACAATATTAATGCAACAATTAAAGAAAGAGGAAGCAAAATTCGTGTATTGCTTTTTACAAAAAGATTATAAAAATTACCAATATCTTGTGATTTTTTTTGCATTAATCCTTTAAATAATAAAGCTAAAGCGGCAATTCCTGTTGCAGCAGTAACAAACTGTAAAAATGTTATTACAAATAATTGTGAAAAATAAGATAAACCCGTTTCACCTGAATAATGCTGTAAATTTGTATTTGTTGTAAAACTTGCCGCTGTATTAAATGCAAGCGTGGGCTCCATTGACGGAATACCGGCAGGATTTAAAAATGGTATTAATCCTTGAATCATAAAAATAATTATTGCCCATATAAAAAACACAACATTTAATCTAAGTAAAGCTTTCATATTTTCTTTCCAATCCATCGGCTGGTTTGGATTGATTGAAGCAAGCTTAAAAATGAAGTTTTCTATTGGTGTTAAAAAATCACTCCATACCCGTTCACCTTTAAAAACTTTACTAATATATTTACCAAACGGGTATGCAATAATAAAAGCAAAAAAAATTATTGCAATTACTCCATAAATTTCCGTGTTCATAATTTCCCCTAAAATTTTTCCGGTTTAATTAAAACATATAAAAGATAACCGAAAACGATTAAACTTATTATAAAAAGAAGAATCATTTTATTTATTACTCCATAATTTTATCAAAAAATAAAATCGATTTGAATAGAATAAAGAAAACTGCCAAACCGATAACTATCATTAAAATTTCCATTTTTGTTTCCTGGTTGTTTAATAATGCACATACCAATTATATGCCAAGTTATTTGGCAACATATAATTATGAGGTAAGCCGTTGTTGTTAAATACGTTAACGGCAATAGCGGATGGATTTGGGTAAAAGCCGAAAAATTTAAACTCTTTCAAATTGGCATAACTAATTTTCAAAACGGAAGGAAATATATATTAAAACAAATAGTTTGTTTTTGTTTAAACAAATACCTTAAACCAAAACTTAATTACAGCAGAAAAATTAAACAATAATAAACTGCACAAAGTTATTTGACACCACCACTTAATTTTAGCTATATTTCGATAAGATATTATTTTAATTCTAAAAAATAAAACTTATGAAAATATTAATAATTGATGATGAATTGGCAATACGTACATTACTTTGTCAGTTAATAAAACTGGAAGGCTTTAATGTTTTAACTGCACAAGACGGAAAAGAAGCATTAGATCTATTATTGCACGAGGATGATATTGAAGTAGTTATTACCGATGTACGATTACCCGATATCAACGGATTGGATTTAATGGGTAAAATATTAAATATCAATCCCTTTTGCGAAATTATTGTTTTGACTGCTTTTGGTACAATTGAAGACGGAGTTAAAGCAATTAAATTAGGGGCGTTCGATTATATTACAAAGGGTGACGAAGACAACAAAATTGTACCGTTGTTAATTAGAGCAATTGAAAAAAATAGAATGGCAAAAAGATTGCGTGAGTTAGAAGAAAAAGCATACACAAAATATAATTTTAATAATATTATTGGCTCGTCGGTTTTGTTAAAAGAATCTATTGATTTAGCAAAAAGAGTTTCAAATTCGGATACAAATGTTTTATTATTGGGAGAAACAGGAACAGGGAAAGACATATTTGCACAGGCAATACATTATAATAGTCTGCGTAAAAACAAATCATTTGTTGCAATAAACTGCAGTGCAATTTCTAAAGATCTTTTAGAATCTGAAATGTTTGGTTATAAGGCGGGGGCATTTACCGGAGCTGTTAAAAACAAAAAGGGACTGTTTGAAGAGGCTGACGGCGGGACAATCTTTTTGGATGAAATTGCCGAAATGGATGTTTCTCTTCAGTCTAAATTGTTACGTGTTATTGAAACAAATAAATTTATTAAAGCCGGTGATACAAAAGAAACCACTGTGGATGTTAGAATAATTGCCGCAACCAACCGGAATATTAACGAGTCGATAAACGAAGGTAAATTTCGCAGCGATCTTTTTTACAGAATTGGAGTAATGAATATTGAACTTCCTCCGCTTAGAGCAAGAAAAGAAGATATTAAAGAATTGGCCGAATATTTTATTAATATTTATAAAGGAATTTTAAAAAAGAATATAAGTTTTATAAGTGATGATTTTTTTGCAACTCTTAAAAACTACACTTTTCCGGGGAACGTACGAGAATTAAAAAATATAATAGAAAGAGTAATATTATTAAACGATAACGGTAAAATTGATAGGAGTTCGCTGCCCAAAGAGCTAAACGTTCCCATTGCGGTAAACAATATAGTTTCGTATACAATTGACGATTTAGAAAAGGAGCACATACTAAAAGTTTTGCATCTGACAGAACAAAATAAAACTAAAGCCGCTGAACTTTTGGGTATTGGGTTAACTACGTTATACCGAAAATTACAATCATACGGAATTGAGTGACCAAAAACGCACTGTTTTACTTAACCCCTTCCAAAACGAAAAAAGAATTTCCCATTATGAAAATATCTGCTTCCATAGTTTAACATTTTTCCCCTAAATAATTTGTTAAATAGTTATAAAATAGCACTATACGATAATATTAAATTTAGGCATATTAAATGTATTGTTAATAAATAAACATTAACAACATTTTAATAGTGAATAAAATGAGAAATCTTAAAACAAAAATAATAGCCGGATTGATATTTCTTTTTGCAGTAGTTTTAACTTTAAGTCTGGTGGGTATAATATTTATAAATCAGCTTGCAAACGATTCCGGTGCTATTATAAAAGATAATTACCACACAATAGATTATTCTACAAAAATGCTAAAATCTTTGGATATGATGTTTACAATCCAAAGTAAATATTTAATTACGCCCAATTTAAATCAAGGGCGGTACGATTCCTTCAAATCTGAATTTGCTGTTCATAAAAACGAATTTGAAAAAAACTTAAATCTGGAATCTAAAAATATTACAGAAATTGGCGAGCAGGAACTTGTAAACGAATTACTTTTGGAATATAAAAAATATACAACCACTTCATTAATGATTGAGAAAGAAAAAAACGCTTCGGAATATCTGCGCTTTAATGAAGTAGAATTAAGGTTTGAAAGAATACGTAATTATGTGCAGTTAATTTACAATTTAAATATGAATGCAATATTGGACAAAAATCAAATTGCCAAACAAACAGCATCTAATGTAACATATTATATGAGTATAATAGGAGCAGTCAGTTCGTTATTAACCTTTATTTTTATAATTTATTTCCCCGGATATATTTATTTGCCAATAACACAATTAATAGAGAAAATTAAGCACATAACATCAAAAGAGTATAATCAGCGGATTGATATTTCTGCCAATGATGAACTAGGGGAATTAATGACATCCTTTAACAGCATGGCTGCCAAACTTCAAGAATATGAAAATCATCATATTAACCAATTGTTGTTAGAAAAAAAACGGATTGAGGCTTTGGTTCAATGCCTGCAGGATGGAGTTATTGTATTAGATGAGGCAAATCATATAGTTATTATTAATAAGTTTGCCCAAGTACTTTTAAATTTGGATGAGGTTGAAACAATTGGGGAAATAGCTCAAGAACTATCCTTAAAAAATGATTTACTTAAGAAAATAATTACTTATGCTTCAAATTATATTTTAGACCCAACAAATGATAAACCATTAAAAATAACAAATAATAACAAAGAAGAATATATAAAAGTTGAAGCAATTGATATAAATAGGAAAAATGAAACCGGAGATTTTATTAAAATTGGCCAAGTAATAATGGTTAAAGATATAACTAAATTTGAACAGAGAAATTTGGATAAAATTAATCTTTTGGCAACGGTTTCGCACGAGCTAAAAACTCCTATTTCTTCAATAAATTTAAGCATTAAATTACTTGAAGACAGCAGAATTGGAAATATGAATATTGAACAAGTTAAGTTAACCGATTCAATTAAACACCAGACAAAAAGATTAATTAGTGTTGTTAACGAATTGCTTAATTATTCGCAAGTGGAAACAGGCAAAATTGAACTTAAGATTGCGAATATTGAACCATATCAAATAGTGGAACTTTCGATATTTGCTTTAATGATGCAAATAAATGGGAAGCAAATAATCCTTGACGTAAAAATTGATGATTACCTTCCAAAGGTAAAAGCCGATTTGGAAAAAAGCACATGGGTATTAGTTAACATACTTAACAATGCCATTAGGTATTCCACACAAGGTGCCAAAATTAATATTGAACTACGCCAAGCAGATAATTTTATTTATTTTTGTGTGCAGGATTTTGGAATAGGTATTGAACCGGAAGTTATGGAACGTATTTTTGATAAATTTTCAACTGCC
Organism: bacterium; assembly: GCA_043805435.1. Classification (GTDB taxonomy): domain Bacteria; phylum Bacteroidota; class Ignavibacteria; order Ignavibacteriales; family Melioribacteraceae; genus JAEXOD01. The sequence goes on along the minus strand of JAZDHY010000069.1, from coordinate 36,484 downwards.
AAAAATCTTTTACGCAAAGGCACAGGCCTTGGTTTAGCTATTGCAAAAGAATTTGTCGAATCGCAAGGCGGAACTATTACTGCAACAAGTGTAATAAACGAAGGAAGTAAATTTACTTTTAACCTGCCTATTGCAGAGGGGTAAATATTGTTTAAAAATTCAAAACAAATTTATACTTAATCTCGACGTGACAATAACAACCTAATATTTATTTAGAACACTTGTTAAACAAACAAATGATTTCCCACAATATAAAAAGATTGCCAAACACTAACAAGAATTTGGCATAATGGCGAATGAGTTGATTTTCGTAAAAATAATTGCTAATTTTAAGTAGTAGTCTTTTGTGTCTATAGTATTGCTATAATGCAATATTACGCAAAAGCACAAATCATTGACGATAATTATTATGTTATTTCTTAATTGTAGATTACTAAACAAGCAAAAGTAACATGGGATCAGACAAGTAAAACAATTAACCATATTGAGAACTGCAGCGCATACACATTCCTATTGGTGGTTGGCTGATGATGTGCTTTAATCCGGCATTGTTCCTACAAATACCAAAGCTCACGGCTTTTGAAATTAGGTAAACAAATGAAAAGAGATTTTATTTTATGAAAAAGTACTTGTATAAAAAATTTGATTACTTGCAACCGGACATAACAAATGCCTATGAAGAGTTGCCTTTATGGTCTGCACCATTCGGGTTATTACTCCTCGATAACTTTCCTATTGGAGAGTATACCAATTATCTTGATATTGGGTGTGCCACAGGATTTCCATTGATTGACATTGCTCAAAAACTCGGGAATAAATGTAGTTGTGTAGGGATTGATCCTTGGGCTGAAGCAATTAAAAGAGCTAAAATGAAGATTGATACTTTTCAACTGGAAAATATTTCGGTTGTTGACGGAGATGCTTCAGGCATTCCATTCCCAAACGACTACTTTGATTTAATAACTTCCAACTTAGGTATTAATAATTTTGAGAATCCGGACAGGGTTTTATCTGAATGTCACAGAGTATTAAAAACAGATGGCTCATTATGTCTGACAACAAATTTAACCGGTACGTTCACGGAATTTTATGATGTATTTTTTGAAACAATAAACCAACTTGGTTATGGAAAATACCTGGCCAAACTTAACGAACATGTAAATCACAGAGGAACAGAAGAATCTGTTATAAAGCTTATCGATACAAATGGTTTTAAAATTATAAATAAAGTTAAATCACATTTTCAAATGAGATTTTTAAATGGTACAACATTTTTAAATCACTCGTTTATTCTTCTTGGCTTTATTAATTCATGGCGAGATATGTTTGAAGAAACCGAAAAACAGATTTTTTTTGATACATTTGAGAGTAATCTTAATGTGTTATCAAAAAATAAAGGCGAATTAAAGCTTACAATTCCGATGTTATATCTTGAGTGTAAAACGAATTAAACAAAATCGGATTTGTTAAATATATTCCCCCAAGGTTTTAGCAAATATTAAAATTGATTTTATTTGTCACCACTTTCCTCAATTTTACTCTCCCACAACCAATTTATACCCATATCCGTGGACCGTAATAATTTCCACGGTGGAATCTTCTTTTAACAAATTGCGCAATTTTGTAATATAAACATCCATACTGCGGGCAGCAAAATAACTTTCATCATTCCATATTATTTGTAAAGCTAAATTTCGTTCAAGCAGATTGTTTTTGTATATACATAACATACGTAATAATTCCGCTTCTTTACTTGTTAACCGTTTGGAAAGGCCGTTTATTATTAATGCTCTTTTGGTATATTCAAAATTATATTTACCAATTTGGTATTCGTTAACAATTCCTGTTTTTACAGTACCGTTAATTCTTTTCATAATAGCATTAATGCGCAACAATAATTCTTCGGTGCTGAATGGCTTTGTAATGTAATCATCGGCCCCAATTTTAAAGGCATGTATTTTATCTTCTTTTAAGGATTTTGCCGTCAAAAATATAATTGGTATCTGCTCGTCAATTTTACGTATTTTTTCAGCTAAAGTAAAACCGTCTTCAACAGGCATCATAATATCCAATATACACAAATTGTATTTTTCATTTAAAAATCGTGTCCATGCCAATGCACCGTTTTTTTGAAGGTCAACTTCGTAACTATTTGCTTCAAGTTGTTCTTTAACAAGAATTCCAAGGTTTAAATCATCTTCGGCAAGTAAAATTTTTGTTTTCATATCATTTAGGCAAAAATATTGTAAATTTTGAACCGACATTTATTTCGCTTGAAACTATAACGTAACCACCAAGCGATTGCACTGCTTTTTTTACATAACTTAAGCCAATTCCATATCCTTTACCTTTATAAATATTTCCGGTAGGAACACGGAAAAAAGTATCAAAGATTTTGTCAAAATATTTTTTATCTATTCCAATTCCGTTATCCTCTATTAAAATATTAATGACCGGGGATGTTTCCGTAACCGTAATATTTATTTCCGGTTTCCTTTCGTTATATTTAATTGCGTTATCAATCAAATTGCTGATTATACAATTAAGGTGATAAGAATCGGTATCATAATAAAGTTTGTCTGTTTTAAAATTAACCGATATTTCGCATTCGGCTTTTTCAATTGTCATTTTATATTTATCAACCACATCATTAATTAATCCTACTAAATTTACGCTGCTTATCGAAATGTTTATTTCGCCGTTTTCCAATTTGGCGGTAGTTAATAAATTATCAACCATTATTTTTAAACGTTTATTTTCTTCACTAATTATATTTAAATATTTAGTACGTTTTAATTTTTTTTCGTCATTTAAGATATTTGCCTGTAAGGCTTCGCAGGCTAATGTTATAGAAGATATTGGGGTTTTAAATTCGTGCGTAACGTTATTAATCAAATCGGTTTTTATTTGGTTAACCCGCTTTTGCATTAAATACGATTTAAGAGTTTTATAAAACACATAAATAATAACACCTATTAACAAAACCGAAATTAACAACAAGGCCGTTATTTTTTTTATAAAAGAAAACCAAGTATTGTTAAATTTTACATATAAAATATACTTTTCTTGAAGCAATTGATTTGGGAGTATTTCTAATTTATATTTTGTGTCTTTAATATATTGTTTGTTGTAGTACGTTTTGCCATAAATTACGCTGTCTTTCCTATTTTCAATAACCGCAAAATTATAATTTTCATCAATTCCGTTATTTGTTAAATTTACCGTTAATAACGAATCCATAATTTCATACGAAACCCGTTCTTCAAATTTGTCTGCCAAACTAATATAAATCATATTTTCAAACACTTCGTTAATAATTTTACTTTTGTTTTGTCTTAGCGAATCGAGCTGCAAAACAACATTCGTTTTAGTGGTTACTATGTTATTATTAACTATTTCGATATTGGTAAACATCGAATCGTTTTGCGATGAAGTTCTAAACTCAAATTTAAAACCTGACTGGTCTTTTTTCTTTTTCCCTTTGTGGTTTATAATTTTCCCTTGTATAAATTTGTCTTTATCTATTTTTTTGTTATTCGATTTATCTTTAAGAACTACTACCTGAGGTAAACAGTTGTTTCCCATTACATTAAATACATGTTTGGAAGTCTCAAGTTTTTCAATATCGTTTTTTGTTTTATTGATTGCTTCTTTAACATTTCTGTCAAATCTTTCGTTTTCCAATAACAAAACGTTGTTAATCCAAAAGATTTGAACAAGCAATAAACCTAATGTTGCTATTGCAATAGCATATATATATAATTTAAATTTTTTTTCTTTCATACTGCAAATTTAAATGAATAAAATTAATAAAACCATTTTTTAACATTTATTAACAAATATTAACTAGTTGTTAACATCTTTGTGTAAATTATTTAAGTAAGTTTGATTACTTATTTTACTAATTATTAAAGGAGAATAAAAATGAAAGTAATATTTAGCTTTATATTAATGGCAGCCTTTTGTTTATCATTAACTGCCCAAACAGTTGATAAAAAAGAGATCAATAAAAAACTTAAAGAACTTAAAGGAGATGTTAAAGAAATAACAATTAAAACCGACGACAAAAATGTAACTTTTGAGGGTAAAGAAGCCGAATATTTATTAAAAAAAATTAAAGAAAAAGCCACCGAAAAGAAGTTCAAGTTTTATGTTACAGATGACGAATTTGGCGATTTTAATTGTATAGACCTTAGCGAAATTGGCTGTTCAGCTCATAGTTTTGGCGATGATTCCTTAACTTTCAGCTTTAAGTTTGACGAGGATTGTGAACCGGGCAGTAGTATGGACAAAAGAATTGAGATTAAACTAGATGGTGATGATAAAATTATAACCGTTACTACTAAAAAAGACGGAAAAGAAGAAGTTAAAACTTATACAGGCAAAGAAGCCGATGAGTTTTTAAAAACAATAGATAAAGGAGATATGACCGGTGGTAAAAAGAAAATAATTATGAAAAAATTTAAAGATAAAAACGAAGATTAATACAGCGACTACCAATTTAATTACTCCTCGGTTAACAATGGGGAGTAATTAAACTATTATTAAAAAGTGATTTCTTATATCCTCCCAGCATTTACTATTATAAAATTTAATTTTTCTTTCTTCATTATAAGGGAAACTGTTTTCCCAGTCCTCAAAAATAATATTCTTTGCTTTCATACCTTCAATTGTTTCTGCCGCCATGTTTTTAATCCAATCGGCAATTTTAGAATCAATTTCCCAAAGGCCTTCAATATTTCCCTTAATTGCTTTTATAACTTTTTTATTTTTATCTTGTTTAATAATTTCAGGTAAACCACCTTCCCACATAGCTATTTTGCGTTTATCGGGTCGTAAATTTATACTGCTTTGTTTTAGTATATTAGCTACATAACTTTTGTCTACTGTTGGTTTTGTTACAGAAAAACCAAACCACTTGTTTATATTCCAGTCTAGTCCAACTCCGTGCATATAATTATATAAAGCATATTTTAGTCCGTCACTGTATTTATTGTGATTAATATTGGAATTATCGGTAAAAATTAAATCATTATTAGCAAAAGGATTATTTTGCGAAGATATAATTTTTATTCCATATTTGTTTGGATTATTAGCTATTGGGCTATGAATGGTTAAAGCAAAACGATGCCAAAAAGCAGATTGAATTAATTCATGTTTAATAAACTGCCTTACCATTTCCAAACTATTAATCGTCTCAAGTTCGGTTTGAGTGGGGTAACCATACATTAAATAAGAATGGACTAATATATTAGCATTTCTAAAATTATTTGTAACTGTTGCAGCCTGTTCAACCGTTACGCCTTTATCAATTAAGTCCAACAATCTTTCTTCGGCAATTTCAATACCACCACTAACAGCAATACATCCCGCATAGGATAACAAACGGCATAAATCGTTTGTAAAGTATTTATCAAATCTTATATTTCCCCACCAGCATATATTTGTTTTGTTTTTAATAAGCTCAATTGCCAAATCTTTAAGTTTTGAAGGCGGGGCTGCTTCATCGGTAAAATGAAAAGTGTTTTTTCCCGTTTCCGCTTTTACCGAATTAATTATTTTTATTAATTTTTGTGTTTCGGCCGGCGCATAGTTTTTTATATAATCTAAGGTAGTATCACAAAATGTGCACCGCTGCCAATAACAACCGTGGGCAACTGCTAATTTATTCCAATACCCGTCACTCCACAATCTATGCATAGGGTTTAACATCTCAAGCATAGACACGTATTTGTTTATTTCTATTCCTTTATAGCTGGGTGCCGTTAAATCTTTAAATGGAATATCCTTTTCATCGGCATTATTATAATAAACAATCGAATTATCTTCAATTGTTAATGTTCGTACCCATTTGTGATTTTCGGTTTTAAGTTTTAAGTTTTCAAAAGCATCTACTAAAGGAAGTTTTCCTTCATCATATGTTAAAGTTTCAACCCGGTTTTGGTTATGGCCATTTAGTTTTAAATTATTTAATATATTGTGGATAGGTAGTTCACCATCATCAAAGGTTATATAATCTACATATTTAAATATTCTAATATCACTAAGTTTTCTTAATTCGGTATTTATATAACCGCCACCGAATATTATTTTTATCTGTGGATATTTTTGTTTTATATATTGCGATGAAAGCAAAGCGGAAAACAAATTTCCGGGGAAAGGAATTGAAAATCCAATTACATCCGGTTTGTTTTTTTTGATCAATTTTTCGGTTTCGTTTATTATTATTTCTTCAATAATATTCTTTTCTTTATTTAACTCATCCAAAATATTATCAAAAGTTGGCGGACTTTGCGCTAACGATTCGGCATATCTGCTTAAGTTAAAATGAGGAGTTATAACAGCGTTTATTACATTATTAATATCCCCCATCATTAATGCACAATAATGTTTTGCCCTGTCATAAACACCAATCTCGCCAAAGTATCTATTATCATTTTCCTCACTTGGAAAAACCTTTCCCTGTGGTATGTATCCGTCTTTTACAATAATATTTGCAAATGAAGGATTATTTCCCTGTAAAAATTTTATTACAGGGTCAATAATTTCAATATATCTGTCAAACAAACTAATACTTCTGTTAATATATTCGTCTTTAGATTGGACGTTATTAATTTGTTTTTGTATTAACAAAAGACCTTCGGCACTAAATATTTTTAAAAACACATTTAATGATAAATCAATAGCTTTTACGTCATAACCCTTTAACAATAAATATCCCGCTAGTTGTGTAACGGAAGGATAAGTTGTATTTATTTGCGTAAAAGGTGGAATAACTAATACTACTTTCATATTGTTTTGTTTTTAAATTTAAATAATTATTTTAGCTTATCTTAATATAAGGAATTGTATGAAAAACTTGAATATTTTATTTTTATTTGTTTTAATTTATTCTACTTCTTTTGCCCAAACAAAGCAAATTAATGTACATTTTGAGGTTTTTTCTTCAAATATATCCGATTCTTCAAATATTTATATTGTGGGCAGCAATTCCACATTGGGTAATTGGAATCCGGGCGAAGTGAAATTAAACAAATTGGGGAATGGTAAATATTTTATAAATTTACTATTTAACCAAAACCAACAAATAGAATATAAGTTTACCAAAGGAAACTGGCAGCTGCAAGCACTAAACGAAAACGGCACAATACCGGGCAATTACAATTTGACTGTAAAAAATGATACTTCCATAATCCACAACATCAATAATTGGGCTAAGCGCACACCTCCGCCTGCATTTAAGGAGCAAATAACCGGAACGGTAAATTACCATAGACAAATGCCTTATGACGGTCTGCAGCCCCGCGATGTTTTTGTATGGCTTCCGTACAATTACGAGTTAGATAAAAACAAACATTATCCGGTTTTATATATGCACGACGGACAAAATATTTTTAACCCTCAAACCGCTTCTTTTGGTTATGACTGGCAGATTGATGAAACGGCAGATAGTTTAATAAAACAAGGGAAAATCCCTCCTTTTATTATTGTGGGAATTAATAACACACCCGATAGAATGTTGGAATATACCAATAGCGATTTGGGCTACAAGTATATGAAGTATATTGTTGAGGATTTAAAACCATTTATTGACAGCACGTACCGTACGTTAAAAAACAGAGACAATTGTTATACCGGAGGTTCGTCGGCAGGCGGTTTGATATCTTTTATGCTATTGTGGGAATATAATAATATATTTTCAAAAGCTCTTTGTTTTTCTCCGGCTTTTAAAATTGAAGAACTTGATTATGTAACTACCGTTTATAATACAAAAGAAAAAAAAGATATTAAAGTATATATAGCAAATGGTGGTAAAAATTTAGAAGAACGGCTGCAGCCCGGAATTACTGAAATGATTAATTTATTGGAAGAAAAAGGATACCAAAAAAACAAAGATTTTTGGTTTAACAAGTTTGAAGAAGACGATCATAGCGAAAAATCTTGGGCAAAACGAATTCCACAATATTTTTTATTAATGTTTGGTAAATAAAATGATTAAAGTATTAGTTGGGTCTAAAAATCCGGTTAAAATTGAATCGGCAAAAATTACATTTGAAAAATATTTTGGAGATTGTGAAGTTTTAGGAATAGATGTAAATTCAAGTGTTCCTAATCAGCCCATAAATAACGACACATTTGAAGGAGCTAAAAACCGTGCTTTGGAGCTTTTTAAGTGTAATAGTACTAATAATTTGGCGGCGGATTATTTTGTTGGTATTGAAGGCGGCATAATGGAATTATACAATATATGGTTTTCATTTGGCTGTATGTGTGTAATTGATAAAAACAAAAACATCGGTTATGGTACCTCGCCATTGTTTCAATTACCTAAATTTGTTGTAGATAGATTGTTAAAAGGTGAAGAACTTGGAGATGTAATTGACAGCTTGTTTGACAAAACAAACACAAAACAAAACTTGGGTGCAATAGGTTATTTAACAAACGGGGTGATGAATAGAACAGAATTATACTCGGCCGGTCTTATTACGGCCTTAATTCCGTTTGTAAATAAAAAATTATGGTTGTTGGAATAAAATTAATCTGCCTATTATTTTTGTAAAATTGCTAATAAATTAATACCCCAAATAAATAAAAAAAATTGCTTTTATTAAAAAAAAATACTAACTTATTAAAAAGAAATATTTGTAAAGTTGGGTATATTTTGCGGCATTTTCTTTGAGGAAAGGGAAATGGTTTTTTGTAATTCTATTTTTAATATTCGCATACTTCCAGCTTATCCAAATATTAATAAAAATTAGTATTAATTATAGGTAATTTGATGAAAACTAAACTATTAACTTTGGTGTTTTTCTTTAATATTATTGTTTATGGACAAAATATTAAGATATTAAGTGTTTCACCAGCGCAGGATATTATAGGAGCTTCAACCAATTGCAGTATAAGTGTACTGATAGATAAAAGAATTGATTCTTTACAATTTGTTGATGAGAAGTTATTTAAAATTAATGGCACAAATTCAGGATTAATCAACGGTACTGTTGAAATTGATACTTTTACAAATAGTTTTGTGTTTATGCCATCCGTTTCATTTTTTGCAGGCGAAATAATTAATATTTGTTTTGGCCCGGTAGTTACAGTTGATGGGGACACTCTCAAGTCTTTCAATTGGCAGTTTTCAGTAGAAATAACTAATCCGACAACAGCAAAATTTGACAGCTTAAAAAGATTTGACTTACCGTCAACAGGCTACCCGGCTACAAGTGCTTTAACAATTGCAATGGATTATAATAAGGATGGATTTATTGATTTATTGTCCGGAACTTTAGGGTATGTTTTTTTTAATAACGGTTTTGGGGAATTTGAACAATACGAAAATATTCCCCAATTATTTGGTTTGAGACATATACTCGATTTGAATAATGATAAGAATAATGATCTTATTGTTTATAATGAAAATAATGGGGATGTAAATATTTTTTTGGGGAATAATGATAGCGGTTATATTTTTTCAGAAAAATTATATCCTTTTAATATTTGGGGGGGCATTATCATTGCCTGTGGTGATATTACCGGAGATGGTTGTGCTGATCTTATTTCAAAGGAAAATTATACCACAACTGATTATTGTTGGAGAAAATTTATTAATGACGGAAATGGTAAATTTATACGTGATACTTCATGTATAAATTTGCATAATAGAATATCAGAAGGCAAGTTAATTGATATGAATAAAGACGGTAACTTAGATTTAGTTTTACTTAATACCGATTCACAATCAACAACCGAATTTGAAGGGTTCTATATTTTCTTTAATGATGGAAAGGGAAACTTTAACAATTATCTTCGTCAAGAATTTCTAATGGGGACTTTTCCGGACAGAATAGAAGATTTAAGACAGTTAAAAGTTATGGATTATGACAATAACGGCATGAATGATATTGCCGCATTCGGTTCAATGAATGGAGGTTTGTTAATGCTGCAGCAATCATTCAATAACTTTTATGGTTATACAACCACAAATTTTTCAGGTGCGGAAAACTTTGCATATTTTACATCCGGTGATATAAACGGTGATAATAGGATTGATATTGTAGTTTCAAATTATCAAGTATGTCAGGAATGTGATGACACAGGCGATGTAGCCTTTGAAGCGACTATAAATAGTCAGGAAAACTATTTCTGGGGTCATTCAACTTCCGGCGGTTTTTTTCAACTTGGCAAACGTAATATTGTTGGGTACGGTGTTACTCCTGTTTTGGCTGATGTAGATAATGACGGAGATTTGGATATCATTCACTGTGCTTATCCAACTACCATAACTTATAATCATACAAACATTGTTGGCGTTGAAGATAATATTGTTGAACCAAGTGGTTTTATCCTCTCTCAAAACTATCCCAATCCCTTTAATGGCGCAACAAATATCAGTTATTACCTGCCAAAAGCAAATAATGTAAAAATTAGTGTTTATAATATGCTTGGTGAATTGATTGAGATATTAGTTAATGATTATTGTTTGGCCGGAACACATGACATAACTTTTGATCCAAAAGAATTATGCAGCGGGCTATATTTATATAAAATTGAATATGAAGCACAAACAAAAATAAAAAAAATGATTTATTTAAAGTAATGGAGGAACAATGAAAAACAAATTGTTTATATTAGCAATAACTATATTTTTGTATAATAATATATTTTGTCAAGAACAGCCCGGTTGGCCGTGTACAGAAACCGACTTAGTCACTTAACAAATTATTAACATATAGTCTTAATTCCCCCCAAAACCCAGTTCAAGATATATAAGCTCTTCATTATCATCATACACTATAAGCTCGGCATAACGTCCCCAAGTCATTATAATATCGGCTACCTCCGCAGGAAATTCAAGCTCTAAAGCAGTATGTACAACACTTCTATCTAATTTAAACAACTGCTAAAGTTTTTATTCTTTAATGATTTATTGTGGATAAGCTAAAAAAAGTGGCGAGTTGATCTATTTAAGTTTATTTAAACATTTCAACACGCCACAATAATACAGTTCACTATTTATATTTATAATATTCTATAAATATTTCTATTTAACCAAAGTCATCTTTTTTGTTTGCATCCAAGTTCCGACAGTTAATTGATACATATAAACACCTGAAGTTAATTTAGAGGCGTCAAACGAATAACTCTGTTGTCCGGCAGGTAATACATTATTAACCAATGTTGCTACTTCTCTGCCAAGCATATCAAATACAACTAATTTTACATTGTCCGATTTTAATACATTAAAACTAATTGTTGTTGAAGGATTAAATGGATTTGGATAGTTTTGAGCAAGATAGTTGCTATTAGGCATAACTAAATCGTCTTCAACGCCTACACCTTTATCAGATTCAATCATAAAGACGTAACAATCTTCCGACCAAATTTCAAAATCGCAGCTATAATTTACAAATACATATTCACTTTTTCCATCACCATCCATATCTGTTGCACATGAACCATAAAAAAAGCGTGGTGTAATGGTTGGAACGGCATCGGGTGCAATACCACTATATTCAAATACATCAAATGCAATATTTAATGTCCAGTTTGTCGAATCAGTTACATCTCCGCTTCCGTTATATTCATAATCAAATATTTTTCCGTTTCCTTCTCCACCAATCATCAAATCCATTTTTCCGTCATGATCAATATCGGTAATATTAAGTGTTCTTAATTTCCCAACATTTGTTCTTGGCAAATGAGCTAATGCTTTAATATCGGCTTTTGTAATTGCGCTTACATCTGTAATATTGGTTATAACAAAAAGTGCATTATCCGGTTCGGTACATGCAATATACATTTCATTAACACCGTCATTATCTACATCGGCAACTCTTACGCCTTCCAATGTACCGTAATCGATATTTTCGGCTGCAAATAATTCTTCCAAACTGTTTACTAATTGATATTGGTCTGCACCTGTACTTTCAATTATATGTAAAGTAAATAAATTCCAAACAAAAGCATAAATTTCTTTTTTACCGTCTTTATCCAAATCGCCTGTGGTAACGTTATACATGCCGCCACCGGTCAAATTTTGCAAATTATATTCAATAATCCAAGTTGAAAAACCGGTAAATTCACCCTCTAACGAAACAACCATTACTTCATCGCCTCTTCCGCCTGCTCTAACACCTACTAATAGTTCGTTTCTGTCATCGCCGTCAATATCTTCAATAATTAAGCTATAAGGGCGGAAATCGATATTATCAGGTACATCAAAATTCCATTCGGAATTAGCTTCCATCGTTCCGGTTGTATAATTTCCATAGTCATTTTCTCCAACAACGCCGTTCCATTCAAAAACCCATACACGAGGCGGATTTGGAGTTTCCGGATTTGCAATTGAAGGCATGGTTGTAATAATTTCATCTTTCCCGTTATTGTCCAAATCGCCTACTACAACTCCGGCAAACGAATTTGCAGCAATTGGATATTTAAAATACCAAACTAAATCATAAGTGTTGTCTCCATTGGCTTCATACATCATTAAAAAATTACTGTCTAAATCCGTATAAGCACATAAAAACTCACCTTTTCCATCTTTATCAGTATCAAAACCTGCTTTAACAAGTGCCATTTCCGAACCAACTCCCGGATCCTGAAAAGGTAATTCGTGTAATTTCCATACTAAACTGAACGTATTCTGGGCAATCATAGCACCCGTTACCATAAACATAAAAGCCAACATCATGAAAAGTTTTCTAGCCATTTTGTACTCCTGTTTGTAATATAGTTGTTAATTCATCTTGCGTCTGTTAATATTCATACTTTTAAAGTCCTAAAATATTACTTTTACAATATATAAATAACTTTTTTACAAAGCAAAAAAAATATACTGTATAATGTATACATAATAATATTTTTTTAATTTTTTATATCCCATCAAGATGAAAATGCAGCTTATAAGCGGAGAATAATACATTTAATGTAAAATTCCATTTTTGGTCAAAAAAAAATAAGCATTTATTCACTGTTTTTACGTTAAAAACTATCAAATTTGTGCATATAAATGCATTTGGGCTTGAAAATTTTAATTTTTGATTTTGTTTTTTACAATTAATAAAATATTTCATAGTGGGGATTATATGCGTAATTTTATGTCTCATTTATCGGTACTTTCAAATAATATTAAAAAAATTAAATCAATGATCAGTAAAAACAACATTAATAAATTTGGGGCATATTTAATATGGAAATCCGTTATTTTTTGCAAAAGAAAAGCTGTTGAATATTTGGTAGAAAATAATACAGTTAATACAGCTTTTCTAAATTATTATAATATTTGCATTACGTAATAGTAAGGGTAGTTGCGGCTTAATTTAATGGTTTATTCGTCTTTGGCCGTTTTAGTAGGTATTCCCAGTTCTTCCATTTTACGGTATAATGATGAAAGTCCAATTGCTAAAGCTTTTGCAGCTTCGTCTTTATTATAGTCGTAATTTTTAATTATCCTGATAATGTGGTCTTTTTCAAATTTACGCATAGCTTCTTTTAAGGAATCGGGGAAACCCAAGGCTGTTGAGCTGCCCTTAACATTATCGGAGAGTTCGTTTATTGAAATATAATCACCCTTGGTAAAAATAATGGCACGTTCAATAACATTTTCAAGTTCGCGTACGCCTCCGCGCCAGTTATGATTAATTAACAAACGTAAAGTTTCGTTATCAACGCCAAGAACTTTTTTACCCATTTCGGCACAATATTTTGCAATAAAGTGATTAATTAATAAAGGAATATCATCCTTTCTTTCGTTTAGTATTGGTAATTTAATTTCAACTACATTTAATCTGTAATATAAATCTTCTCTAAATTCGCCCGACTTTGATTTTTCAAACAGATTTTGATTTGTTGCTGCAATAATTCTAACATTTGTTGATATTGGTTTAATGGCACCAACAGGAAAAAATTCGCGGTCTTCAATTGCTCTAAGTAATTTAACTTGCAAATTTAAAGGCAGTTCGCCAATTTCATCAAGAAATAATGTGCCGCCGTCCGCAGCCTTAAAAAGACCCATTTTTTCATCGGTTGCACCTGTAAACGAACCTTTTTTATGTCCAAACAATTCGCTTTCTATTAAATTTTCGGAAATAGCACCGCAGTTGATTGGCAAAAAGATATGGTCTTTACGCTGGCTTTTTTGATGAATAGCTTTTGCTACAAGTTCCTTGCCTGTTCCGCTTTTACCAAAAATTAAGATATTGCTGTTTGTTGGAGCAACTTGTTCAATAATATCAAATACTTTTTGTATCGGTTCGCTTTTGCCAATTAAATTTATGTACCCGGTATCAGCCGAAATTCTTTTACGCAAAACAATATTTTCGGAAACTAATTTTTTAAAATCCAATAATCTTTTTAAGCGTATTAATAAATCGTCAAACTCAACAGGTTTAATTAAATAGTCGTAGGCTCCGGTTCTTAATGATTGAATAGCGGTTGAAATACTTGCATAAGCAGTCATTATAATAAAAAAAGTATTAGGAGCAATTTTAGAACTCTTTTCAAGCAGTTCCATTCCGTCAATTTTTGGCATTTTAATATCACTAATTACAACATCATAATCGCCCTCAGTAATCTTGTTTAATGCTTCTTCACCATCCATAGCGGTATAAGTTTCGTATCCTTCATCGTCAAGAATCATTTTGATAGAATCGCGAATTGCTTTTTCATCATCAACTATAAGTATTTTCTGTTTCATATATATATGCCTAAATATTTAAATCAATTGGTAATTTAACGGTAAAACAACTTCCTTTATTTTCACGGCTATCAACTAAAATTTCGCCGCCAAACCTTTTAATAATTCCATAGCTGATTGAAAGTCCAAGTCCGGTACCTTTTCCTACTTCTTTTGTTGTAAAAAACGGATCAAAAATTTTACTTAAAACCTCTTTTTTTATTCCAATTCCGTTATCACAAATTTTTACATAAACAAAATTTTCGTCGGAATAACTTTTAATACTTACTTCCCCGGTACCGTTGATAGCGTCTAATGCGTTAATTAAAATATTTACAAAAACCTGCAAAAGCTGGTCAGGAATAATATGCACAAAAGGAAGTTCCGCACTAAGCGATGTTTGAAAATCTACTTTTTTAACTCTTTTATCGTATTTAACAATTCCAATAGATGTTTTAATTACATCGGTTATTTGTGTGGGGGCGTATTTATCACTAGGCGGGCGCGAAAAGTCAACTAACTCGCGTACAATTTTAGATATTCTGTCAATATTTTCTTTAACGGTTGCAAGCTGTTCCTTATAAAACGGTTCGGTGCTTTTACGTTGTAATATTTGTACAATTGCCGAAATTGAGGCAAGGGGGTTCCCAATTTCGTGTGCAACACCGGCAGCAAGTTGACCGATAACTGCAAGTTTTTCCGATTGATCAACTTGTTCCTGCAATTTTTTTACTTCTGTAAAATCTTTTATTATTACAGTTCTTCCACCGTAATTTCCATCAACAGCCGGCATACTATTTACATTTAACTGAACGGTAATTATTGTACCGTTTTTTGTCATTCTGTGTGTTTCGGCAATTTTACAATGTCCTTTTTCAATAATCTCTTTTTTTACATTGTTTAATTCCGTAAAATACTTTTCGTTTGGCGGTAATAAAAACGAAGAAGGTTTTCCTATTACTTCCGATTCGGCATAACCAAAAATCTCTTCAGCACCTTTGTTCCACGCAATAACCTTTTCGGAGCTGTCAACTGCAATTATTGCGGCATCGGTTGAATGCAGGATATTAAGTAAATAGTGTTGATTGGAATCTAACTTTGCAGCCAGCCTGTCTCTATCGGATGCAAGTTCTTTTATTGACACTTCTTGATGAAGCATGCAATATCTTGCAAAAATCTGTTCCATTATTTCATCAAGGAAACCTAAAATAACAAGTGAATCGAATTTATGGGAATTATCTTTTTCCAAATAAGTTAATATTGCATATCTGCCTTGTGTAAAGAACTGACTTATTTCTAAAAGATTAAATTTTGCTTTCGAAAAAGTTGTATAAGTTTCAACCAAATATTGGTCAATATCGGAATAATTAGAAGTACTGATAACTTTAATAATACCGTTAAGACTGTTTTTTGCATATTCAACAAGTTCTTCTTCAGTAAATTTATTTGAAAAATTCTTATTAAGAGTTTCAACCCAATATTCAATAATAAGGTTAAAGTATTTATTAAGTAATTTTATAATTATATTTTTCATTTTATAATAAAAACTTTTGCTATATCAATTAATAATGAAGGATTGTTTAATAAAGCAGTTTTAAACAAACTACCTAAAGAGCGTTCGTTTAATGGTACTTTATTAAACGAATGTGCAATATTGTTAAATTTTTTATCATCAAAATTATAAATACCATCTTTAATTTTATCAAAAATTACATGTCTTTTCCCAAGTCTATTGTCCCATGCTTTATCGTAACTTAAAATTAAATCCAAATTATTATCTTTAATAGCATCGGCAACAATTAAACCGGCAATTTTTCCGCCAATCATCCCGCTGGCAATTCCACCGCCGGAAAGGGGGTTAACCTGGTGGGCGGCATCACCAACAAGCATTAATCCGGGTGCAGAAATTTGTTTGTAAGTAGTTGCGCAGGGCACTCCGCCGGCAATTTTTGTTAATATAGAAGCATTCGGGAAATAATTTAATAAAAAATCATCCAAATAAGCCGAAGCAGATTTTTTTTTGCCAATCATTCCGCTTACGCCTAAACCGATATTTGCGCTTTTTTCACCTTTTGGAAAAACCCATAAATAACCGTTTGGCGCAAATTCACTTCCCAAATAAAAATATAATGTATTGGGGTCAATTTCTATATTAGCCGCTGTTACCTGAACGCACGATTCCATATCTCTAAAATCGGTATAAGTATTTAAACCGCCCCATCTTCCAACCCTGGATTCTACTCCATCGGCACCAATTACAATTTTAGCTTTAACTTGGTAATCGTTTCCGTTGTATTGAAACTTAACACCTGCAATTTTATCGTTTTCTTTAATTAAACCATAAACATAAGCACGTGTAATTATTTTAACCCCAAGGTTGGCAGCTAAACGAGCTAATTCGTAATCAAAAACACGTCTCTCAAGAACAAAACCTTCTTCTTCCAATGGTAATATTACTTCAGTTTTATCGGGTGACGTTAAAGAGAACTTATTTATATGGGCTGCAATAAACTTTTCGTTAGGTTCAATAAATTCTTTCATCCCGCCTAAACTAATAGCTTCACCGCAGCGCACCGGATAACCAACGTCTCTATCCTTTTCCAATATCAAAACAGAAGCACCTTTGGATGCGGCAAAACGACCTGCAGTAGTACCGGCAGGGCCTGCACCTACAATTACAACGTCATATTCATTATTCCACATTTGTGCTCCGCTTTTCTTTATTAAATTTTAATACCTCAATTGGGCACGACCATACACATTTGGAACAATTGGTGCATAACGATTCTATTATTTTTATTTCGGCTTCTTTTAGTTCTATTGCGTCTTCGGGACAAACACCTACACAGCAGCCGCAAAAATCGCATTTATCTGGAATTATATCTATTAACAGCATTATTTCCTTTCGTAAAGTTTAATATAAAATATAAAGCAATTGTTAAAAATAATCAAAATAAACCTTAAAATCAGACTTTAATAGTTTTGAGGCTTTAAATTTTATTTAATTAATACTGAAGCAAGTGTTTTTTTATCTATTAATGTTTAAGTAAAAAATTAATTAATTTTAATGTAATATTTTAAATAAAAATTTATTGTAAATTTGTTTAATTAATTTAAAAATATTATGTTAAACATTATGAATTTATGACGATAAAAGACTCTTTATGTTTATTTTGGAACCGATGAAAAACAAAACGAAAACTATCCTTAAAAGTAACTTAAATCTTTGTGGTTTAGTGATTTGATATTTATTTTGCATTTAGCATATAATTGTACATTGATATCTTTTGTATTAATCTTAACCAAAACACTTAATTTGCTAAATTAAACAATAAAAAATGATAGTCAGCATAAAATAGACCCGTCTAAAAGGGAAAGTCTTCGAGTAAGTTCATAATTAAAATTGCGTAATGATATTAATATTTTTATAAACTTTATTTTTAATAATAAACTATTAAAAGTAATTTTATAAATAAGATAAAGAGTGCTTTTTATTGAATAAACAAAGTAATTACAAATAAAATGAAGAAATAAATATGGGAATATTTTCTAAAGTAAAAACCTTTAAGGGTGGAATTCATCCCGGAGAAAGTAAACACCTTACTGAAAAATTGGAACTTGAAATAATGCCAAATCCAAAGCAGGTGATAATTCCTTTAACCCAGCATTTGGGAAAACCGGCAAAACCATTGGTAAAAAAAGGTGACCTTGTTAAGCAGGGAGCGGTAATTGCCGAAGCTGACGGGTTTGTTTCTGCCGTTATTCATAGTCCGGTTTCGGGAAAAGTGTTAAAAATAACAAGAGGGGCAGCCGTAACCGGGGTTCCAAAAGATGCAATTATTATTGATACTACGGAAGATAGCGAATACGAATTAATGCTTCCGCTTGATCCAAACACCATTACCGGTGAAGAAATACGCGATAGAGTTAAAATGGCGGGAATTGTCGGTCAGGGTGGTGCGTCATTTCCTACCTATGTAAAGTTATCACCTCCAAAGGATAAAATAATTGATATAGTTGTTTTGAACGGATGCGAATGTGAACCTTATTTAACGCGTGATTTTAGGCTTATGGTTGAAAGAACCGAAGATGTGTTAATGGGATTATCGTTAATAATGAAAGCCTTAAATGTTAACAAAGGTGCTGTTGGAGTTGAAGATAATAAACCCGAAGCAATTGAAAAATTGAAAGAAGCCGCAAAAAAATTCAGCAACATTACAATTGAAGTTGTAAAGACTAAATACCCTCAGGGTGCCGAAAAAATGCTTATTAAAGCAGTAATAAATAAAGAAGTGCCTCCGGGTAAATTACCTATGGATGTTGGAGTTGTTATACAAAATATTGGTACAGCTCTTTCGGTATGTGACGCAATAACAAAAGGTGAACCATTAATTTCAGCAGCTTTAACTGTTTCAGGGCTTGGTATTAATCAGCCTAAAAATTTAATAGTTAAAGTTGGTACTCCGTTAAAAGATGTTCTTGAATATTGCGGTGGTGTAAAAGAAGATGCTGTAAAAGTTGTTGTAGGCGGCCCAATGATGGGAGTTGCACAATACGATTTTGCCGCACCTATAATGAAAGCTACTTCGGGTATTCTTGTATTAACCGCAAAAGAAGTTAACGACCACGAAGAAACAAATTGTTTACGCTGTGGAATGTGCGTTGGCGTTTGTCCGTTAGGATTGGAACCAACACGTTTAGCCAGACTTTCACAAGTGGATAATTTGGAAGAAGCCGAAAAGTTAGGAATAACGGTATGTATGGAATGCGGCACATGTACTTATACTTGTCCTGCCAATATACCATTAGTGCAATGGATTAGACTTGGAAAACAAAGAGTATTAAAAATTCAAAGAGACAGGAAATCTGCCTAATATGTATATAATTAAAGAGAATTTTGTTAAGAAATCAGAGTGGATATGTCAACAACTTTAGAAACACAATTAGAAAATCCAACTTACAAATTAGATTTAACAAGCTCGCCTCATGTTCATAGCCGGTGGTCAACAAAACAGGCTATGTGGCTTGTGGTTATAGCATTAATTCCTTCGTTAATATCAGGTCTTGTATTTTTTGGATTATATCAGCTGTTAATTGTAGCAGTTAGCATTGGAGCTGCTGCGGCAACAGAATATGTAATTAAAACAATTAGAAAAAGAAAAGTAAATTTAATGGACGGTAGTGCATTAATAACAGGTTTAATGCTTGGATTAATTCTGCCACCAAATTTTTCATTATCTTCAACCGCTCTCGGATCAATTTTTGCAATAGCAATAGGAAAAGAAATATTTGGCGGATTGGGATACAATATTTTTAATCCCGCTTTAGCAGGACGTGCATTTTTGCAGGCTGCTTTTCCGGTTCAAATAACAACATGGACAAAAACAAATTATGCGGTTGATACCGTAACTTCGGCAACGCCCTTGGCATATTTTAAGTTTGATCATAAAACAACAGATTGGGTAAATATGTTTGTTGGAAACATCGGCGGATCTATTGGTGAAACTTCGGCAATTGCAATCCTTATTGGCGGTTTATTTTTAATTGCAGTGGGAGTTGTAAATTACAGGGTACCGTTAGCAATGTTTTTGGGAATGATAATATTTGGCGGTTTAATATGGCTGTTAGACCCAATAAAATACCCGACACCTATATTTCAATTGTTAGCAGGTGGTTTTTTATTTGGAACGTTTTTTATGGCAACAGATTGGGTTACTTCGCCGTTAACCGGTAAAGGAATGTGGATATACGGACTTTGCATTTCGCTTGTGCTTGTTGTAATCCGTTTGTTTGGAGGTTTGCCCGAAGGCGTTATGTACGCAGTTTTATTTATGAATGCCTTTGTTCCTTTAATTAACAGGTATACTCGTCCACATATTTTTGGGGAGGTAAAATGAAAACTGCTATTCATATGATTGCCACACTTACAATACTAGGAGCTTTGGCAGGCGGTTTATTATCGTTTGTTGCCGGTTGGGCAGCTCCAAAAATTGCCCAACACAGGCAGGAAGATACCGAAAAGGCAATATATTTAGTACAAACGGAAGGAAATAAGTTTGAAAAAGTAAAAAATGTAGATTTTGATTTGTTTATGGTTTTTAATACTACGGGTGATACAGTTGGTTATGCAATGCCAATTGAAGGAACAGGTTTCCAAGGAAAAATAAGAATGATGCTTGGCGTAAAAACCGACCTGCAGGAAATTACAGGTTTGGAAATATTAGAACAATCCGAAACTCCCGGTTTAGGTGATAGAATACGTGAAGATGGTTTTAGACAGCAATTTGTTAAATTAATTGCCAATCCTTTAGTTGAATGGATTAAAGGGGTAAAACCGGAAAAAGCTAACCAAATTCAAACAATAACCGGAGCAACAATTTCATCAAAAGCCGTTGTAGCTATTATTAATGATAATTTGGCTAAATTACGCAGCAGTATTAATGCCGGAGGAAATAAATGAAAAATGTAAGTTATACACACGAATTTGTAAAAGGATTGTGGGAACAAAATCCTACTTTTAAACAAATATTAGGTACTTGTCCAACACTTGCCGTAACTGTTTCTGCAATGAACGGTGTGGCAATGGCTTTGGCAACTACATTTGTATTGGTTTTTTCCAGTATGATTATTTCAATGGTAAGAAAGCTGATTCCCGCTCAAGTACGTATTGCCGCTTATATTGTTATTGTTGCGTCATTTGTTACAATTGTAGATTTGGTTATGAAAGCACAATTCCCCGGAATGAGTAAAAGTTTAGGGCCATATATACCTTTAATTGTTGTGAATTGCATTATATTGGGGCGTGCGGAAGCATTTGCATCTAAAAACGGAGTTTTTCGTTCAGTGCTTGATGCTTTTGGAATGGGTGCGGGATTTCTGTTATCGCTTACAGTTATTGGCGGTATTAGGGAAATACTTGGTTCACGGACTTTTTTTGGTTTACAAGTTATGCCCGATTTTTATACTCCATGGTTAATAATGATTTTACCTGCCGGAGCTTTTGTAACTTATGGTTTGCTGATGGGTTTTTCTAATGCATATATTGCAAAAAAGAAAAAAAGCGATAGAGCAGCTATTTATGAAAAATATATAACACCAAAACAGAATCTTACATTAAACCAAACGGAGGCATAATAAATGGCACTTCAACTTTTATTATTATTTGTCTCGTCAGCATTAATTAATAATTTTGTTTTGGCATATTTCCTTGGTATATGCCCATTTATTGGTGTGTCAAACAAAATATCATCTGCTGTTTCAATGGGTATAGCCACAACTTTTGTAATGGTGTTAACGGCTATCTCATCGTGGTTAATTTATAATTTAATATTATTACCAAACGGTTTGGACTATTTACAATACGTTGCTTTTATTCTTGTAATTGCGGCTTTGGTGCAATTTGTTGAAATGGTTATTAAAAAAGTAAGCCAGCCGCTTTATAGAGCACTTGGTATATTTTTACCGCTTATTACTACAAATTGCGCTATACTTGGTTTAGCTTTATTTATTGTATTAAAAGAATACGACTTTTACCAAAGTATTGTTTACGGAATTGGTGTAGGTGCAGGTTTTACTTTAGCATTGGTAATTATGGCCGGAATTAGAGAAGAATTAGATTTAGCAGATGTTCCAAAACCTTTTAGAGGTGCACCTATCACATTGGTTGTAGCCGGGTTGCTTGCTCTTGCTTTTATGGGTTTTGCAGGTTTAATAAATATTTAACGTATATTAATTTAATATCTTATAAATGAAAAAATATTATAACTTTTTAATTTTGCTTTTATTTTTTATTGTGTCAAGCTGCACAAACAAAGATGAAGTTATTAAAAGAAAAACTTTTACAATGGGAACAATAATGGAAATCCAGGTTTCCGGTGTTTCCAAAGAAGTTGCAGATAAAGCTATTACTAAAGCAATCAGCGAAATTGAAAAGTTAAATACGTTGTATTCCACTTATAAAGAAGATAATTATATTTGGGAACTAAATCATTCGGATTCGGACACAATTAAGGTTTTTCCCGAGACGTATAAATTTTTACAATATTGTGATACGGCATATAAATTGACTGATGGAAATTTTGATGCAGCAATTGGAAATTTTATTGAATTATTGGGATTTGAAAAAGACAAACCGGATGTGCCATCCGAAGAAGCAGTTAAAAATGTATTAAAAAAAGTCGGCTGGAAACACATTAAATTGTTACCCGATGATCAACTTTATAAACCAAAAGATATTAAACTAAGTTTTAATGCGTTTTTACCCGGATATGCTGCTGATTTGGCAGGACAAATATTAGAAAGTTACGGTATTACGGAATATTTAATAAATGCAGGCGGCGAAATATACGGTGTAGGAAAAGATTGGATGGTTGGAATTCAGCACCCAAGAAAAAAAGACACTTTAATGGGGTCAATTGTTATAAATGGCTGGGGTGTTGCTACCTCGGGAGATTATGAGAGGTATTTTAAGAAAAACGGAAAAAGGTATTCGCATATAATTAATCCGCTAACCGGTTATCCGGTTCAAGGATGTGAAGCAGTTACAATTATTGCGGAAACAGCTGTTATGGCCGATTACCTTTCAACCGGAGTTTTTGCTGCCGGACCGGAAAAAGGGATGGAAATTATTGAAAAATTGCCTGATGTTGAAGGGATAATAGTTGACACTAGTGGTGTAGTTCGTCAATCATTGGGTTTTAAGAAATTTTTTAGGAGATAATTAAAATGGATATGGTGTTTATAATAGCTGTTTCAACGTTAGGTGGGCTTGGATTGTTTTTAGCCGGTGCTCTTGCAATAGCTGATAAAAAATTAAGAGTTGAAGATAATCCTTTAATAGGAAAAATTGTAGATGTTTTGCCCGGTGCCAACTGCGGCGGCTGCGGAAAAGCAGGGTGCTACGATTTTGCAACAAATATTGTTGAAGGAAATGCGGCGGTAAACGGCTGTCCTGTTGGAGGATCTGATACAGCAAAATTGATAGCCGAAATAATGGGAATGGATGCAGGCGAATCCGTTAAAATGATCCCGCGTATATTATGTCATGGGGGCAATAAAGAAGCCATAAATAAAATGACTACATACATTGGTCCGTTAAGTTGTTCTTCAATGGATTTAGTTTCAGGCGGCGATAAACTCTGTTTTTACGGTTGTTTAGGCGGCGGTGATTGTGTAGAGGCTTGTCCTTTTGATGCTATGTTGATGGGTGAAAACGGTCTTCCGGTTGTAGTAGAGGAACTATGTACTTCTTGCGGTATGTGCGTTAAAGCATGTCCGCGTAATATAATCGAAATGCATCCTATTGATAGAATGGTATTTGTATTTTGTAAAAATCATGACGATCCTAAAACCTCAAAGGATATCTGCTCGGTTTCATGTTTGGGATGCGGAATATGCGCTAAAAATTCGCAAGGTGGAATTAATATGCAAAATAATTTAGGCGTTATTGATTATTCCAAACTAAATCCCGCATTAATTCCGTTTGAAAAATGCAGAACCGGTGCAATAAAAAATTTAGAAAAACTGAATTAAAAAATGTTCTTTGGCTAAAGATTAATTGGCACTGCTGATTATTACAAACAAAACATGGGTATGCCGTGCTATATTTTGTAAAACAAGAAGTTGTGTATTATTAATTAATCCCATCGGCCTAAGCACATAAGCAATATGCAGCGTGTTTGTGCCTAATAAATTGCCTGAACGTGACAATTATTATTTGTTCAGTTTATTTATACATCGGGGCAATTTTACTGCAAAAGCAAAAAAAATTGGAGTTAGTATGCAATACGAAGAACTTATAGAAGAAGGAATTGTAATAAAAGCAACAAATGGTATTGCGGAAATATCAATTATTGAAAGTGATAGCTGCGAGGAATGTTCCGCAAAAGTTTATTGTAACCCTTCTGCCGAAAGCAAAAAAATACTTAAAGTAAAAGACCCGTTTGGTGTAAAACCGGGGGACAGAGTACGTGTATCCTTAAGGGGTTCAAAATTGTTTCAAGCATCATTTATGTTATATGGAATTCCGTTACTTTTAGTTATTGTTGGTATTTTTTGCGGATATATTATATTTAAGGGAGTTGTTTATAATGAAGTATATTCTTTTGTTTTAGGAGTATCTTTAATGTTTTTATACTATTTAGGGGTTTATATAGTTACAAATAAAAGTTCAAAAAAAATAGAGCTGCCTACAATTATTGATGTAAGCAGCCCTGAATAATAGTTATTTTTTAGGTTCTACGCTTGTATTGTCTTCTTCGTTTTCCCCTATAGATTCCTTAAATTTATCTAAAGACGGGATGTGGAATTTTTGGCCCAATTTACCAAGTGATTTCAGGTCAATATTTCCAACAATATTAACAAAAGTTGCTTCTGCATTTTTACGTTTTGCCAAAATTACCAATCCCTCAATCTTGCTTGGTCTTTCGCTTTTAATATAAACACTTAGATTAGTTTTTTTGTCGCGTGTAGAAACAATGCGCTTCCAGTTTTTACCCAATAATTCGGTATCAAACAACTTCATTTTTTCGTCAATATTTTTAGTGTTTTTTTCTGTAATACCAAACGAATTTACATGTATAAATTTTAGCTGACTCAGTAATTTTGAAATTCCGGGGTCTTTTTCTTCAGACATATCCGATATTGCTTTTATAAGCGATTCCTCTAAAAGAACCTCTGAAGCTTTTTCGCCGGATTCTAAATTCGATAAATCGCCAAATTCAAAATAGCCGGGTTGTGATAATTCAAGTTCTTTTTGGGCAAACAGCATATTTGAACCAAAAATAATAAATGTTAGTAGAGCAAATTTTATAAGTTTCATTGTAATTCTCCTTAATTAAATAGGTTGTTTATAATTGTCATTCCTTCGTTTATTGGTTTTGCCACATCATTAATAAGTATATCTTTAGTAACCGTGTTGTTGGTCTCTGTTAAAGCGTTACTCACAATGGATAGGGCGTATTGTGCCTGTTTTTCGGCAATATCCAATTCATGTTTTGTGTAAATAGATTTATTTATATTGTGGTGCACCGGTGTACTAAAAAATAAGGACCAAATAACTGCAGCAGAAACAATTAACATAGCCGCAGCAGGTACAAATGGTTTTGTAATAAAAAGTAAATATATTTCGCTTAAAATTGTTTTGTCTTTTTGTGTATTTAAACCAAGTTTATTATTTACATTGGTGATAATTGAATCGGGCAATTCCAATTTAAGATTATTATGAACAATATCTTTTGTATTTTTATATTCAATAAATATTTTTCTAACTTCTTTATTTATAATTATTGCAGCATATATTTGAATTTTATCAAGTATGGTTCCATCACCATATGCAACAGTAATTATTTTGTCTAGTTTTGTTTCGTTTATATTAGGCATAACTTTTTAAATCCTCTTGTAACCGTTTTCGTGCTCGTAATAAATATACTTTTACCGAATTTAGCGGTAATTCAAGCATATCTGCTATTTCTTTATATTTTAATCCGTTTATTTCGTAAAGAACAAATATACTTCTTAAATTATCAGGTAACCTTTGTATAGCTTCTTTTATTTTTTCAGATAAAACATTTAATTCCATTTTATAGGCCGGATTGTTAGCCGGATTAATATCTTTAAAATTATCTTCAAATTCTTCATTAATTTCAACTTGACTGTTTACAAGCAGTTTTCGTTTACGTAATAAATCAATACATAAGTTATGAGTAGTTTTAATAATCCACACTTTTGCAGAGGTGAATTTAAAATTGTCAATATTTTGCCAAATACGTATCATTACTTCCTGTGTAATATCTTCGGCATCCATTTTATTCCTTACCATATAATAAGAAAAATTATAGATGTCTTTTTTATAGTTTTTGATTAATAAATTAAATTTTATACTTTTCATAAATTATTGTTTAGTAAAAAGACGCTGGCAATATGCAAAATGTTACAAAAATAATAATAATTATTTTACTGTTGTGATTTAAAATACACATGTGTATAGAAAACTTGATATAGTGTAGAATATATTGTACAATTAAAACAATAAATTTGCAGGATTTTGTAAAAAACCAATTATTTACCCTGCAAAAAGTTTGGAATAATATTTGACTAAATAAAATGGATTATTAATGTGGAGAAAAAATGAAAAAGTTATTATTATTTTTATTATTTAGCAGTGTGGTGATAAACGCACAATTTAATTCGGCAGCTATTAAATTAGGGTATTTTTCGCCCGGTGTTTCGGATGGAGGTTTTATTATTGGTTATGAGGGCGGAAAGTATATTGATGAAAATTTTCGTATTGGGTGGAGTTTGGATTGGTTTCATAAAAAATATATTGATAAAACTTTAGTAGGCGAGTTTAATGCAATTCCCGGTGCGTTGGATTATACGGTTAATGAATTACGCGCCGAAACAAATTTACATCAAATTCCTTTGATGTTTACAATGACTGGTAGTTTTCCTGTTGCCCCTCGTTGGAAAGCTTTTGCAACTGCATCGTTAGGTTTTGACATGTTATTAATTGTCTATAATAGTTATGAAAATACAAGTGAAAACGATATTCATGCTGCGTTTGATTTTTCGTGGAGGCTGGGTGGCGGCATGGTTTATCAGCTTGGCAGCAGATCTGAGCTTTTTGGCGAAATAACTTATCACAATTCCAAACCTAGTTGGACTTATGAAGTTACTGACGCAAATACAGGCAAAAAACATACTTTTGAACGTGAATTTGATATGAGTGGATTTTTAACAAGGGTTGGCGTCAGATTTTATTATTAATCTCTGGTACAACGTTGTTATGTGCAAAGCCGCTTAGGTTTAGGCGGCTTTTTTTAGTTGTGGGAATATATCACTTCAAGTCAGATTTTGTTACAGGAATTTTGTTGTTTAAAATCTGTTGTAAATATGGTGTAACAAAAATTAAAATTGTGGTATTAAGACACATGCTTAAAAAATATTTACACGTATTAATTTGATTTTGCCAATATTATTATTATCCAACATGCAACCCACTCCGGGGTTGTATTCTTCTTCTGTGTGCATTGCGGCTAATGACATGTAACCCTTACAGGGTTAATTTAACAAAAATAATTGTATTCTCAAAATAAATCATTTTTCGTTAAAAATTAAAGGGAGATTCCAAATATTGGTTCCATAGCTTTTTTGGGAAAATATAAGATATTTTATATTTTTTGATCTTCCAACTCAACTTCGCTCTTTTGCCAATATTATTATTAACCAACATGCAACCCACTCCGGGGTTGTATTCTTCTTCTGTGTGCATGGCGGCTAATGACATGTAACCCTTTACAGGGTTAATATAACTAAAGAACTGTATTCTCAAAAAACTCCTTTTACATTAAGGAGAGCCTTTACGTAATTAGGAAAAGATAACCATAAATAATAACAATTGGGTTGTATCCCCATAGTTTTTATGAAGACATAAAATAAATTTTAATCTTCCAATTCGGTTTTATCTAAAGTGGCGGAAGTTTTTAATTCCATAGAATTTTCCAAAGATATAAGCTGTGCAATTTTAGAAGAATACTCTTCTTTTTTTATTTCAAATTGTAACATCTCGTTTTTTAACTCTGCAAGCTTTGAAGACTCGGTGCTAATTTTTTCGGTAATGTCTTTTAGTTTTAGTTCGTTTTCTTTAAGTTCGGTTACGGCCAGAGAGTTTCTTTCTTCAAAAGCAGTATAGGTTTTTGACTGCATATCAAGAAGTTGTTTAATATTTAATTCAACTTCCGCTTTTTTGTTTTCTGTAGTTGTCAATTGGTTAATAGTATCATTTAAATAAGCTTTTTGATTAAATTCGGCTGCTTTTAATTTTTCAATTTGTAACTCATGTTCTGTTCTTGTGTTTTTAAGGTTATTTACAATTCCATCGTAAGATTCTTTTTCTTTAATAAGAATACTAATATTACCCTCAATCTCAGAAATTTTAATTCTTTTTTCATTTAACAGTTTATCTTTGGCACTTATTTCAATTTCTCTATCTAATATATGCTGTTTTAACAGATTTAATTTAATTTTGGCTTCGGTAATTTCTTCGTTAAATAAAGTTAAAGTTTCGGATAATTTAGATTCAAGCTGTAAATAATTTTGCTCTATATCAAACTTAAATTTTTCAATATCATTTATCTTGGCTTTTATTTCGTTTAATTGCGTAATCCTAAATTCTTCTTCCTGACGTTTTTGCAATATGCTTTGTTCAATGTTATGATTAATAGCGGTTTTATTTTCTAATTCTGTGTTCAATTTATCAATTGAGGATGCAAGATTTGAGGATTGCTTTTCAAGTTGTTGGTAATTGCCCGAATTTTGAGTAATTAACACTTCAATATTTGCAAGTTCTTTTCTTTTTTCAATTATTTGCGAGGCTATTTCATCTTTTTTAGAGCTATATTCATCAAATAGCAGGTCTTTTTCCGCAAGTTGTTTAATTAAGCCCGATAAACCTTCTTCAATATTTTGTTTTATTTCTTCATTTAATAAAATTCTTTCGTCAAGTTCTTTAACAAAAATCGATTTTTCTTTTTCTTCTTTTATTAATGTATCTAATTTTTTTTCAAGTTTGTTTTCAATATCACGTTTTTGAACAATAGTTAATTCAACGTCTCTAAGTTCGTTTGTGTATGCTGTAAGTCGGGTTCTAAGTTCGTTTACATTTGTTGTTAAGGTGTTAAACTCTTCTTTTATACTGCCATAATTGGTGTCAATTTCCTTATGTTCTTCACGTAAATTAATAACATTTTCCTGAAGGGAAATGATTTCTTCAACTAAATAATTTTTATCTTTTTTAGAACTTTCAATTGATTCGTTTAATTCTTTTAATTCCAATTCTTTTTGTTCAATATCTAAGGTTATATCACTTCCCTTACTGCCAATTTCTTCAAACATTTTTAATTTAGCGTTGTATGTTTGTTCCGCTTCATTTTTTTCTTTTAATAATTTTTCAACACTATCGTTAAGTGTCAGTTCGCTGCTTTCAAGAGTTTTTATTTTTGAGTTCAAATCGGTAAAAAGATGCTTTTTTTTATTTATATCATTTTCCAAATCACGTAGTCGGTTGGCGGATTCAAATTCCTGTTGATTTAATTCCGCAATTTCCTTGCGGGCATTAATAACTTTATATTCAAGGTCTTCAAAACTGCTAACCATTTCCAAAGATTTATTTAACCTGCTTTTTAACTCTTCGTTTTCTTGAATTAGAGCTTCGAATTCTTTTTTGGATTTTGATAATAGCCCCATTAAGCTGCTTCCTAAATTAATTGTAAGTTAAATATTATATATTAGTATTAATATACTTAGATTTTACAAAATAATAAATTATTTTTACTAATATCATAAATAATTATAAGTATAAGTTTGCAAAACATAAAGCAAAATCTAAAAGAGACAATAAAACTTGCAATTCCATTGTCGTTAGGACAGTTCGGTCATATTTTAATGGGAATTGTAGATACAATTATGGTTGGCGGATTAGGTGCCGCTTCGCTGGCTGCCGCTGCTGTGGTAAATAGTGTATTTGCCGTATTAATGGTTTCGGGAATAGGAATTAGTTTAGCTATAACCCCTTTGGCTGCCGTGGAAAAAGGCGCAAAAAGAACAGGTGAATTTAGCGGATTATTAAGTAATTCGTTGATAATTAACGTTTCATTTTCGTTTATATTTGCCGTATTACTTTATTTTGGTGCCGGTGTTTTAGGTCATCTAAATCAGCCATTTGAAGTTGTTAAAGCGGGTATTCCTTATTTGAAAATTGTAGGTTTGTCTATAATTCCAATAATGGTGTTTCAAACTTACAGGCAGTTTTTGGAAGGAATATCCGATGCTAAACCGCCTATGTATATTAATCTACTGGCAAACATTGCAAATGCTTTTTTAAACTGGGTCTTAATTTATGGTAAATTCGGATTCCCGGAGATGGGTTTAAATGGAGCCGGTTTGGCAACATTATTTACTAGGACTTTAATGGCAATATCTTTGTATTTGTATGTAAGGCGTTCAAAAAAATATTCGGGAATAATTAATAAATTTTCTTTTAAAGCGTATGATATAAGCAAAATAAAAAAACTTTTATCAATTGGAATTCCCAGCGGGCTGCAATTAATAACAGAGGTTTCTGCGTTTTCATTTATTGGAATTATGATTGGATGGATTGGAACCATTGAACTTGCAGCTCATCAAATTGCGCTTAATTTGGCTTCAGCAACTTTTATGGTTATGCTGGGCATTTCCGCCGCAGGTACAATTAGAGTGGGGAATGCGGTTGGCGAAAAAAATAACAACAAAATTAGAAGCGCGGGTTTTTCTTCAATAATTTTGTGTGTTGGCATAATGTTTTTGTTTGCATTGCTGCTAATTTTATTCAAAGATATTCTACCATATATTTATATAAACGATTATAAAGTTGTTAAAGTTGTAAGCCGTTTAATTATTATTGCAGCAATATTCCAAATATTTGACGGTCTGCAGGCTGCCTCCGCCGGTGTACTTAGGGGATTAACTGATGTTAAAGTGCCAATGTTTGTAATTTTTGCGGCTTATTGGTTAATTGGTATTCCTTTTGGTGCTTATTTGTGTTTTTATGCCAATTTTAGTTTATACGGCATTTGGATTGGAATTGTTGCCGCGTTAATATTTGTGGGTTCCGTTTTATTTTTAAGATTTAATAAGTTGAGTAAAGATTTTATTGAGTAATAACCTATAGTAATGTAAGTTTTTTTATGTCTTTGGCCTCAATATACTTTTGGTTGGACTAATGGCTGAATAAAAAAAAGTCCAGTACTGCTTGGAAAGTAATAAATCTAATATTTTTGAGGTTATCCCAACCCCTCAACTAAACTTATTGCTTCTTGAATTGATATATTCTCTGATTTAATTTGGTAGTAATAATTTGTAACATCCTTGATTGAATAGTTAATATTGGTTATTTCAGGAGTATTAGTTTTATTTTTATCAATTATTTTATTTAACCCATTTATTACTTCATCAAGATTATCATTTGC
Organism: bacterium; assembly: GCA_043805435.1. Lineage (GTDB taxonomy): Bacteria > Bacteroidota > Ignavibacteria > Ignavibacteriales > Melioribacteraceae > JAEXOD01. The sequence goes on along the minus strand of JAZDHY010000069.1, from coordinate 4,807 downwards.
AACAATAATGTTTTTAATTATTCCCAAAATATTGTGTTTTATTGAATAAAAAGGGGCATCTGCAAACTCATCAGAATAACAAATTTCTATAAGTTTATATAAACTAGGGAGGGCGGCTTTATTAGTGAATGAATTAAAATAGGATCCTTGAATATTATAAATTGTTGCTGATTTGGTGGATATTATTAGATTAACTATATACTCAAATCCGTTTAATTGATTAAATTTTATTAACCTGAATGCTGCCTTTGATTTTTCAGGTTCTTGATCATTGTTTAATATTTTGGTTAACTCAGCAATTTGCAAATTAGCATATTTATCAATGCGATCAAACACATTCCATCTAAATTGTTTATCAACATTATTTATTAAATACTCGGCGGTTTCCTCATCATCGTTAAATTGCAATACGCATTCAAGTGCTTTTTTTCTAAGAAAATCAGTCCATCCAACATTTGTTAATATAGTAAGAGCATATTCGGCGGCCTCTGAAATATTGTGGCTCATACAAAAATCTAAGTGGTTTTCCCAAACAATTTCAACTTCAATTCCGCTTTTAATGTTATTTAAAATTCTATCTCTAATTTTTACAAAAGGTAAATGTTCTTCAATATATTTTATGCCGCCGGAATTCATACCTTCAATTGAATCGAATGAAAGTAGATCTAACAATATATTTTCTTTACACGTATAATATTTATTTTTAACGAAATACCAAAAATATCTTGCATTAGGCGATGTTGAATATCCACCGTTTCCGGTATTATGCATTGTAAAAGAAAAGGTAGGGTCATTAAGTGTTTTTTCACACCACTTACCAATTACTTCTCTTATTTCATCCAAACGGGGTAATACAATACGTTGTTGTAATAACTTATAAAAATTATAAGTTTGGAAATGAAGCCAATCATAGCCATTTATTCTCAATGCTATCTCATTATAAGTTATACTATCATTTTTAATGATATCCTTAATTTCATAAAATATTTCTCTATAATCTCCATAATATTCCTCTTCTTTGATTTCAAATTTATCAATATCATCCTTGTTAATACTTGTTTTCCCGATTTTACTAAATAAAAGTTCAACTTCTTGTATATATAAACTTTTATCTAATAGTAAATTTACTCTTTTGATTAATCTGTCAGATTTTAATTTTTCATAGTCTGTTCTTATTGGAATATTTAGCTTTTTCGTTATCAATTTATTAGCTTCTATTATAAACCAATCTGTCTCATGTTGTCTTTCGCCATTAATAAAATTGTTTATAGTATAAATTTCAACTTCTGAAATTGAGCCTCGCGTAAATTTATTAATGATTGTTTTAATTTCATCCGGGCCTTGAATTAAATAAGCAAGGGAAGCATAAGATAAAGGTTTAATAGGTTTTTTAGTTAGAATAACCTTACAGGTTTTAATAGTTGTGTTTGTATTATGGAAAAAGTTTGCAAATAGGTGAGCATCTTTTTCCGCAGAACCTTTAAATAACATCATAAAGAAATCAAAACAATAAGAATAAATTCGTCTGTTTAATTTAAAAACACTTATTAGGTTATCAACAAATGACGGAATAAAATCTCTTAAGCGGATATTAGTATATATCTTAGTGTTTTTAGTAAAATATTGTAATATAGCTTTCAAGGCTTCGTAACTTTTTAATTTTGATAAGCATAGTTCCAAATAATAAGCTTCATCAACCAATCTTACTGTTTTCTCCTCTCCAACTGTATTAACTACCCAAACAATATATTTTATTCCATCAATCAAAAAATTAAAGTACTCTTCAACATAATCGCTATCGTTTAATAAACTGTAAAAAGCCGCTCTAATACTACTGTTATCAATAAATTTAATTCGATTAAATATTCTATTAATATCAAAATTATTTAGTTTATATGCTCTCAGTGCATATATAAGCTCATGTATAACTATCTCATCCCTCCATTTCTCGAATAAATTAAATAGAATTTCTTTTTGCCTAAGGTCAGGAATGATGGACTTTTTATGGAGCCAAACTATTTCTGCAAAATTTATAACATGGATTGCTGAAGAACAATTTTCAATACTTGTAAATAACTCGTTTATTATTTTATTATTTACAAATAAAGCAAGATTTCTGACAATTTCGTTTCCTGTTCGCATGTTTTTATTGCAATAATCATTATATATCTCAAAGAAAATTTTATGTCGCAAATCATTAGAAATAGACATCGCTTCAATTGTTAAAATTGCCTCTTTAGATATTTCATAAATTTTAGAAACTAATTCATCATTTAACTTTTTCTCCTGTTCCCATATTTCTAATAAAATACTTAAAGCATTTAACCATGTTGGTTTTAAGATTTTATAATCCGGTGTAAAGCAAATTACTTTTTTTATTTTCTCAATATCAAATTCTGAGAGATATTTGGCCGCACAATATTCTTGTAGTAGATTATGAATAAATTGCCAAGTAGGAATCACAGTTTTTGAGATAGTAAAAATACCACAATGCTTTAAGATTTCCTTTTCATCTTTTTTAATTATTTTAACCAAATCGTTTTCGTTAATAAATCGCTTTCCCGTAGTTTCAATTATTATTGCAATCTTTTTTATTAATTCAACTAATTCATAATTTCCGTACTTCCTTAAATTCTCATTTAAGTTGTTTCGCATCTGATCTGTACTTAAATGAAGATTAATAATTTCTTCAAATATTGCGGCTTTTGATTTTGGCAGTGTTTCGTTTTGATTATACAAATTAACCAGATTAGCTAAATAAAAAGGATTTTTTAATAAATCATATAATTCGCTTTTCTCAAAGTATTGTAGAAAACCATTTCCAACATTTTTTTTATTGCAATACTCTTTTATCTGAGCGTAAGATAATTCCTGAATATAAAAATAATTAAAGTTGTTTATTGTGGGTTTTAAGTTACTGCGTGAAGAGATTACTATGCTCACCATTGGAAAGTGATCAGCGAAATTTTCGAGTTTACGTAAAAAGATTTTCTTTTCAGAACTTTCAATTTCATCATACCCGTCTAAAATTAAAACAGTAAACCCACTTAAAGTGGTTTTTAGCTTTGGGATGTAGTTAATAATCTCTTCACCACTATATTTGTTTAATTTATAATAATAAGGTTGAAATGGCATTTCATTGTTAGCAAGTATATAGGCCAAATTGGCTAACTCAGTACTTTTCCCAACTCCTGCTTCACTCAATACACAAATATAATTGTGTTTTTGGATTAGCAATGGTAGAGTTTCCAATGAAAGATTTGGTTTATCAAAATAGTAGTTTAGAGGTTCGATCTCGTTTTGAGATAACTCTCGTTCAAAATAATCTTTTGGTGCTTCTAATATTTCAATAGGCTCTTTTATAGGGGGTCTAAATTCTTTTTGTCGCGAAAATAAATAGTTGCTTTTGGGTTCCTTTAATGTGTTTATTAAAGTTTCAAATTCTTTATTTATTGTGAAATCTATATAGTGCAAAGGTGATATTTCACCCCAGAGGTTACATGGGGATAATAGAATCGGTATGATAAAGGCACGTTCCAATTTTACTCTATCAACATAATTATTAAACGCATAACCAAATTCAAATTTTACCCAATTTGATTTCATCGCTTCATCGGTCAGTATAATACAAAAATAGTCGCAGTCGGCAATTTGTGAGACTATTGAAAGAGAAAATAGCTCCCCAACATGTAAATCATACTTATCTAACCATGTTTCAAAACCGTTTTCTTCAAGTTTTTGCTTAAGTTCATCCGTAAACCAATTGTCTTTAGATGAATGACTAATAAATATTTTTTGTTTCTTTTCCATTGCTTCCACAATCAAATTTACAGAGTATGTTTAATATAAAAAAAATATTGGCAAATAAAAAAAAATTGAAATATTTGTGGGATTTGTAAATCAGATTTTATAACTTTAATGCGTTTTTTTTGAGAGAGGAAGGAGATGAAGATTAAATAATTCTCGTTTCTGCAAGCATTTCAGCTTATGAACTATTTGTTATAAATGCAAAATGGGCAAATGAATATTATTGCAATTAAACTATTATTTAAAATCCTTAAATGTTTTGCTAGAAAGTTTATTAATATAAACTACACCTGCAAGACAAGTTGCGTTAAAATTGTGACAATACTCGCCTAGGTTTTGATATTCGTTTATCAGGGTTCGTATCTCAAAACCTAAAACATCATAAATTATAAGATTAATTAGACCGGCCATACCAATTTGGTAATTAATTTAAGTATCCAGATTAAAAAGATTAGGATAATTTTTATTTAATTTGTAATAGAAAATATTTGACGGTCTGCGGGCTGCCTCCGCCAGTGTGCTTAGGGGATTAACTGATGTTAAAGTGCCAATGTTTGTAATTTTTGCGGCTTATTGGTTAATAGGTATTCCTTTTGGTGCATATTTGTGCTTTTATGCCAATTTTAGTTTGTACGGTATTTGGATTGGAATTGTTGCCGCGTTAATTTTTGTGGGTTCTGTTTTGTCTTTTAGGTTTAATAAGTTGAGTAAAGATTTTATTGAGTAATTTGTGTAAAATTGTTTACATCTCCGTAGATGGGTTTGTTGGGGTGTTCTTGTGTTACAAATAGGGGAGGCTGTCTCAAAAGTTAAATTATTGCATATAGGAACTCACCCCCTGACCCCCTCTCTTAAAAATCAATGCTGTCAACTTAAGGGAATAATAAAACATATTAAATCGCTCTGCGAATATTAATTGGATGTTTAATAAAGTCTTTATTTCTTCTCTCATAATTCCTTTCTGGTCTTTTTGCTATTTTATGTCTCGTTATTTTAGATA
>JAZDHY010000068.1:0-20362 GCA_043805435.1 bacterium | reverse complement strand
TATCTAAAATAACGAGACATAAAATAGCAAAAAGACCAGAAAGGAATTATGAGAGAAGAAATAAAGACTTTATTAAACATCCAATTAATATTCGCAGAGCGATTTAATATGTTTTATTATTCCCTTAAGTTGACAGCATTGCTTTTTAAGAGAGGGGCAAGGGGTGAGTTCCTTTTTTGTACTTATGCGACATCCACCGGCGGAGTTCAACTTTTCATAAATCCCCAATTGTAACACAGTCTGGTCATCTGTACGGCTTAATATATGCCTAAAAAACACCTAACTTGATGTCTGTTAAGAATAAACAATATAGGGGATAAAATAAATACTAATCTAACGCTTTTAAATTAATAATAAATTATATAATAAAAATCAGACGAGTATTGTTATTCGACTGAAATGTCGTACCAATAAACTAACTTGTCGAATTAATTTAAGCAAAAATGATTCTAAAAATAGTACCAACACATTTTTCGCTTTCAACCTCTATATCGGCATTATTAAGTTCGCAATATTTTTTTACAAGAGCAAGACCAAGCCCATTTCCTTCAAACTTGCGCGTATAACCTTGTTCTTCTTGCGAAAATGTTTGGAATAAGGACGGCAGGTAATCTGCAGACATTCCAATTCCTGTATCCTTAACTTCAATAACCAAACGATTATTTGAATTTCTAAAGATATTTATATCAATGGAGCCTTCGGGAGTATATTTAATAGAATTATCTACTAAATTATTAACTATTTGGCCAAGTGTATATTCATCAACCCAAATATATAATTCATCAGTTAAAATATTAACATTAAGTTTTAATCCTTTTTCGGCAGCAGCAAACACATATTCATTTCTAACAGGATCCAATAACTCGGCCGAGACATCAACATATCTCGAAACGTAATCATATACACCGGTTTGTACTTCCGACATATTAAGAATAAGATCAATAGTTCTAATAATTCGTTTACCGGCATTTGCCATAGAAACAAAACTAGACTTAAGATCGTCTTCAACTTTATCTTCCAATTCCTCACGCAGCAACGATGAAAAACTTAATATTGTATTAATTGGAGTTCTAATTTCGTGAGACATTTGAGCCAAAAATTCAGATTTTAATTTATCGGACTTTTCAGCCTGCTCTTTAGAAAGAATCAGTTTCTCTTCATCATTTTTTCTTTGTGTAATATCTTGTATAAATCCTTCTAAAAGAAGGTTGCCGTCTTCACCAATAATGTTTAACGATGAACCATGCTCTTCAAGCCAAATATAATCACCATTTTGATGTTTTAATCTAAATATTAAATGGTATGGACGTCCTTCCTGTAAAGCTGAATCTACCTCATTATAAACATAATCTAAATCATCGGGATGATATAAATTAACTAAACTTAATTTCTCTGTCAAAAACAAAGCTTTTGAATAACCGGTTATTTTTTTAATTTGGTCATTTAAATATACCATTGTAAAATTTCTATCATTTTTACACAAGTAAATAATACCGGGCACATTATCTGCAAGCATTCTAAATCGTTGTTCGCTTTCAAAAATAATAGCCTGGGCTTTTTTTCTTTCAATAGCCATTGCTATTTGAGCAGAAACAAAAGATAATAATTCTTTATCTTTTTCTTCATATTTTGATTCATTGTTGTAAGTTTGTACAACCAATGCACCAATTATTTTTTCTTTTTCATCAATTAAAGGAACCCCAAGCCATTCGGATGGAATTACACCTATAATGTCTATTAAACCGTCAGCATTTAATTTTTCAATGCTTAGCTTATTTAATAATACTAATTCTCCTTTGGAAATAAGATATTCGGTCAACCCTCTTTTGAAACCCCTTGGTTTAAATTCCTTTAGCTCCAAATCGGTATCTTTTTCATCAACAAAATAAGGAAAACGAATAGTCTGTTTATCTTCATCATATATGGCAATATAAAAATTCTTTGCCGGAAGCAATTCGGATATTGTTAAATGAACCAGTTTATAAAACTCTTTGATATCACGTGAAGCATTAACCGCTTCACTAAGTTTATATAATGTTTCAATTCGTCTATTCCTTTCCATCAAGGCACGGTTAGTCTTTAATCCATATCTATATCGTTGAAATACAATTATTGCAGCAAGAAAAAAAATAAAACTGCCTAAGTATAAAATATTTCTAAACGATTTTTGCTGCTCCAGTTCCAAGGTTTTAATTTTATTAAACTGCTTTTCATTTTCATATCTGGTCTGAATTTCCACTAAATGTTTATTCTGTTCGGCATTATACATTTTACCCTGTATTTGCGAATATAATAATTGATATTGAAGAGCTTTTTTATAGTCTTTTTGTATAGAATAAATTTGGGCAAGCAAGTTATAAGAAATTGAAAGTTGTGGTTTTGCATCGCTTTTTATGGAAACATCAATACTTTTTTGTGCAGATTCAATAGAACTTTTATAATCTCCAATATTAAAATACTCGGTAGCAAGAGAGTTAAGCAAATTTGCCGAACCTTGTATATTCCCCATGTCATCCAATAGTTTAAAAGCAGAATTAAAATATTCAATAGCAAGAGAATGATTACCAAGATCGGAATACACAAAACCCATTCCCTGATATGTTAAAGAAAGAACATTAGGGTCATTTAATTGTTTAACCATTAAAAAAGCTTTTTCATGGTATTCCAAAGCTTTATTAAAATTTTTATTTAACCTAAAAATACTTCCTATATTATTTAAGGTTAAAGCCATTGCTATTTTATTATTAAGTTCGGTTTTAATATCTAAGGATTTGTAAAAATATTCTAAGGCTTTATCATAATTTTTTGCGGCTTGATATACAAGTGCAATGTTATTATAAGAAGCGGCAATGGAGTTTTTACCTTTTATTTTTTCACGTATTTTTAAAGATTTAAAATGATATGATAAAGCCTGGTCGTAATTTCCAACAATTGTGTTTACAACACCAAGCACATTATATAACGTGCCAAGTTGCTTTTGGTTTGGGTAGTTTTCTAATAAAGAAAAGGCATTATTGGAATACTCTATACTTTTTAATGGATCAATATTGCGATATTCCCACATCAACTCTATTAAAGAACTAGTTTTTTCTTCGCCTACACTATTATTTACTTTAATATTTAAGCTATCTATGGTACTCATTATTTTGTTTTGTGAGTATAAAGAAGTAAAGCTAAAGAAAACAACAAATAAAAACCGATTAATCTTCATTCAATAGTATAGTATATTAATTCATCAATTAGTTATAATGCAAGTTGATAAAATTTAAATTAAAATCAAATAGAAATATTTCTATTTCAAAAAAATCTAAAAAATTCATATTAATTGTATTTACCAAAAAAAACCAGTTTAAACTAACTTAATTAGCGGATAGCAAAAAAAACAATAATTGATGAAACAACTACTGCAAGCACAACAATTTTAAATATATTTATAATTAATTTTTTCTTCTTATTGTATTTTTTATAACTCAAATCAATTTCAGGTTTGTAATCACCAGAATTTATATCCCATTTATAATATTTTTCATTCAAATTTAACTTATCCAAATTTTATATTTTCCTAAATTATATCAAATATAATGATAATTTACACAACAAATGGTGATTTAAATCACATTCGGCTAAAATTTAAATTCATTTATAATTTTATTAACATCTTTTTCACTAATTCCGGTTCCAAAAACAACTTTATTTTCCGTTTTTTGTTTAGCTGTTATATCTTGTTTATTTACAACAGGGTTGCCGGCACGGGCAAGAAGCCTTTCTTCAATTTGCTGCATAAAACCGGAATTTGTACCGGCAACAAATCCGGTTTTGGTATTTTCTAAACCTGAAACACTTTTACCCGGGTTTATTGTATTAATTTCAAAAGCTAATGTTTTAACATTTATTAAATGCTGAGCAGAAACATTTTCAGAAATTATAGATCCGCCCCAAGTACCACATCCCAAAGTTAACGAAGGCATTAGACCTGTTGTATGACCAACCGCACCAAGTGAACTTGGTGTATTTACTAATATTCTAAAAGCGGGCTTTTCAAGTGCAAATTTCATTATTATATCATTATCGCCGGAATGAATAACCATAGTATGACCAACACCGCCAAAATTTAATAAGTCAATACATTTATGACATCCGTCCAACCAGCCATCAACTGTATAAAAAGCTAAAATTGGTGATAGTTTTTCTGCTGAAAGAAGCTCTTCTTTACCAACCTTAAAACATTCAGCTATAAGAATTTTTGTAGTATCCGGAACTTTAAAACCTGAGAAATTGGCAATCCAAGCAGCAGCTTTGCCAACAATTTCAGCATTTAATTTACCGCCTTTCATTACAAATTGTTCCAATTTCTTTTTTTCTTCGGCATTAACAAAATAACAGCCTAGTTTTTTAGCTTCTTCAATTACTTTATCTTTTATAGGTCTATCTACAATAACAGCTTGTTCGGAGGAACATAAAGTCCCATTATCAAAAGTTTTTCCGGTAACAATATCGGCAACAGCTTTATTTATATTTGCTGTTCTTTCAATAAATGCCGGAACGTTTCCTGCACCAACTCCATAAGCCGGTTTACCGGAACTATAGGCAGCACGTACCATGGCATTACTTCCGGTAGCAAGAATTACAGCAATATTCGGATCTTTCATTAATGCATCCGTACCCTCAATAGTAGAAATACTCATACACTGAATTAAACCTTTAGGGGCACCTGCTTTAGTTGCAGCAACCTGCATTACTTTTATTGATTCCATTGTGCAGCTTACTGCTTTAGGATGAGGACTAACAACAATTCCGTTACGGCTTTTAAGCGAAATTATGGCTTTGAACATTGCCGTAGAAGTTGGATTTGTAGAAGGTATTAAAGCAGCAACAACACCCATCGGTTCGGCAATTTTAACAATTTTACCGTTTTTTTGAGTATCAATTATACCAACTGTTTTAAGGTTCTTTATCGATTCCCAAACTTCTTTTGTAGCAAACTTGTTTTTAGTAATCTTATCGGCAACATTACCAAATCCGGTTTCTTCAACCGCCATTTTAGCAAGCCGTTCAGATTCGTTATACCCTGCTTCAACCATAGCTTTAACAATTGTGTCAACTTGAGCTTGATTAAAATGTTTATATTCAAGTTGTGCTTCTTTTGCTTTTTGGCTTATAATTCGTACTTCTTGGGTGGATAACAAATCTTTATCAATATTCATTTTTTTCCTCAATAATTTAACTGCAAAATATAGTTAAGTTAAAGATAAAGGTCAAACAGATAATAAATAAACTTAATTTAATCTTTTCTATTTAACAAATTTTGCAAAATAAGCATCTATCTCAGGTCTTAATTCAATTCCTATTTCTTCAAAAATAGTTAATAAGTCTTCATACGCTCCACTGCCACCTAAAAAATCCCAAAATTCTGAAGCCACTTTAAGTTCTATATCAATGTCAATCATCCCACGCATAGTCCATCTGCTATATGGCTTTGGTTCATAAGGATTATATGGAATTGCAATTAAAGTCTCAATATCCGCTGTTGGGTTTTCAGCAAACGTAACTGCAGCCCATTCAAGCAACGTACGTTTAAATCCCTTAAATTCACCTGCATTTGGTTTAGCTGTCTTTAGATCAATCAAATATATTTTATCATTATTATCAATTAGTTTTAAGTCAACTTTTGTTGGCTTAACTTCTCTTTTTAGCCCTTGTTGACAAACTTCTCTAATCCGTAATATTTCATCTTCTTTTTTGGGCAACGTTTTTGCAATACTTAAATCATCCATAATTTCTTGAATTACCTGTAAAGCACCAGTATAAATAAAATTTCCGGAAGTTTGTTGAGAAGCAGAAAAAATAAAATTTTCATTTGCTAAAGCCAACGCAACCGGTTCAAAAATTGAAGTACCAAAATTTGTGTTCAAAGAATGGATAAATGAAAACAATGCCATTCTGTCTTTTCCAAGCAATCTTGTATGAAAAGGCATAACCGCTGGTTCCGGCTTATATGAATTGAATTTATGTCTTAAGCTATTCCTTAAAACATTTTTAATATTTTGTTGTTGATTTGCCGTTAGTTGCATTTTGCTCTCATTAAATATTTGACTTTAATTTATAAATTTAAAAATTTTAGATCTTCTTAAAATGGAATATTATTTCCGAATAAGCCCCTTTATCTTTTTCAGTCCTGTTTAATACAGGTCGTTTAAATTGATTTACTATTTTCATCCCTGCTTTATTAGCAATTATAGGGTACATATTATACTTATCATTTGCTACTAAAAATATATTATAATCCTCTACCAAAAACCTTTTGCAATTATTCAATACATCTGCTATACCTTGAATATAGTTTTGTTGTGCTTCTTTACCTTGTCCTTTAAACATTGGACCAATTTCCATATCATCTTTTCGTTCAAAACCAAACAATTCGTATGCATATGCATGTTGTTCATGATAATCAATTAAACCAACATAGGGTGGACTTGAAAAAATTCCGGCAATTTTTTGTTTTTCAATCAATTCAGCAAATTTAGGCTTTTTATTATTAATTACTTCAGCCAAATCAATTGTTCTGCTATCGCCAGTTACGCATATTTGAAGGGTATTTGACCGAATTTTATCAAAAGCCATGATGCGACTAATAGTATCTTTAGTATATGTTTTCCACCACCTAACAATTGAAAACAGTGGTTTACAAATTTTACCGTGTTTTGAACAATAATAAGTTGAAGTAACCGGTTCAAAAAGCGTTGCCAAATCTGCATGTTTAGTTGCCCTACAAGACCTAATTGTTCGGCTTAAAATTATGCTCAAAAGCTTTTTAGTATGATAATTTTCAATTTTTTTTATTTGATTGAAAACTAAATTTATTTCATCTTGAATATGAGGGAAATACCATTTATTAAAAAACGAATTCCTGTTTTCATTACTAAATTGAATGTTATACTTTTTAACTAAGCCGTTATAGTAAGTTAAAAATTCCCTTTCTTTTTTAATTCCATATTCTTTCTCGTTAATTTCCTTATTATTTACTTGATATTTATAGGCTGGAACAGGGAAAAACTCCCCATTAAACTTATTAAGCAAGTTTAATAGTTCTTTTTCAAATTCAATATAATGAACGTCTTTTAAAAATTCTGATAATGATTTAGTTATTATATTAATGTTATCTTTCAAATCAGCTAAATCATATTTTGTAATTTTTGAGTTGCTTATCAATGCATTAAACGCGGAAATATCAATACCAACACAATGTTGCCCTAATTCATTTGCTTGAACCAATGTAGTTCCACTTCCGGCAAATGGATCTAAGATTATGTCACTTTTATTAAAATATCGTTCGGTTTTAAATAAATCAATGTGGGAATCCAAGAAGTATTCAACTAATTGAGGTATAAATTTGCCCTTATATGGATGCAATCTATGTACATGTTTTGTAGTTTCTGCTTCCTTATATTGTTCAAAAGAAAGAGCCCAATTTAGATCACTTCCCAATTTATTTTTCCATTCATTTTCTCTATCATTATTAATAATATTGTAATACTCTAATAAATCCTTTTGAGATACTAGAGTATTGCCATTATCGCCATTTTTTTTTATACGGCCATATTGTATTAAATACGAAATATTAGAAGTAGTAATATTTTTACCAAGCAAATTACTTGCCCATAAACTAGCTTCTTTAATTGACATAAAATCATTTAAAGCTGAAGAATTTTTGTTTTCCATGTATAATTATTAAGTAAAATTAACCAAAGTGAGAAATAAAATAAGTTTATACAACTAAAATTACAAATGTTTTTTGTTAATTAAAAGCCAAAAAAGAAATAATTTAACATTCTAACTATATCACTATATCACTATTAATCCCAAATCGTTAAATAGGTTTTTATTAGCTTCGTCAGATAGATTTTCGTATGCTTTGCTTAAATTGGTAAGCATTCTGGAAACAATCATTTTATTAGTAGTTTTTTCGTTAATAATTTCCATAAAAGGTTCATACGAGTCCAATGTAATGTATCTTAATTCTTTTTCAAATATTAACCGCCCCCTGTTAAAACAATCAACAAGAACATATCTTTCGTGAATAAATGCTTTTGCTAAAAAATGTCCCGGAAATCTACATCCTTCAACTCTAAAATCTAATTTTTTTGCTGCCAATATATATAAAATAGTTAATGTAATAGGAAGTCCCCTTTTATTTTCCAATGTATATATCAAATTACTATTAAGGGGATTATAATAATCGTCTTTTGCACCTCTAAAATCTTTTTCGACAAATAAAAAATTTGCAAGCTCAAGTACCGAACCAAAAGGATAACAAACATTAAACTCATCCCTTAGTTCACACATTCTTTTATCAATATTTAATTCAAAAGTTAAACCATATTGAAATTTCACAATCAATTCAATCGCTTTTTCAAGGAACAAATATTCATCGGTAATAATTTTTAAATTAGGCCATTGTAATTTTAACCACTCTCTCCTGTTTTCTAATAATATTGGCTTTACAAGTTCAGATTTGATATTGTCAATCCTTTCAGAAACGGATTGTAAATCTTGCTCTAAGTTTAATCCATAAACTTTTAATGCATTTAATACTTCAGTTCTTACTTCAACTGTATCATCATCCATTAAATCAACAATAAACGGTAGCTGCGTTTTGTCTAATGGGCACATTTAATCCTCAAAAAAATTTATCTGCCGGAAAATATCCGGCAGACCAAATAATTTATTTATTAGAACCAACAATATTTACATCAATTTCAATTTCATCAGCAACTTTATTACCAATTACTTTATTATTTATTCCAAAATCACTTAGTTTTATGCTAAATTTACCTCTAACACCAAGTAAATCGCCATCGGCACGCATTTTAGTTTTTTCGCTTTGGTCTAAATAAGTTAGTGTAAAATCAGAAGAAACACTTTTTGAAACACCTTTTAGCATAAAATTACCGTTAATATTTAGTATTAGACTATTTCCGTCTGCTTTTACAACTTTATTTACTTTTGTAATTTCAAATGAAAGTTCAGGAAATTGTTTTGCATCTATCCATCCTTCACCCAAAAGATGTTCATCGCGTAAAGATATACCTGTTTTAATACTTGCAGCAGGAATTAGTACTTTACCTTTAAGAGTTTTGGCTACACTCGAAACATCAAAGCTAACATTTCCCTTAATTTCGTTAGAAACTCCGGTAATGTCTTCAAGCATCGTTTTACTAAAAAATGCTGCTTGATTGCGCCCGCCCTTATCTTCAAAAGAAAAAGTCTGTTCTCCTTTGGCTTTTACTTTTAATTCCTGTGCTTTTATTGAAACTGCAATTAATAATACAATTACTGCTAAAAAGAATCTATTCATTTTGTTACTCCGGTTGTTTAATTAAATTTCAAGTTGTTTTTTCTTTTCCCTAAAAACGTAATACAAAAGTCCACCAATTAAAAGGCTAATACCTGTTATTAACAAAGTTAAATCCAAGCCCCAAACAAATTTATCTTCCATAATTTTAAAAGAAGTATTAAATAAATCGTCATGTTTTTCAACCATAACCTTTGTTTGCGTAAACAAATTAAAACCAAAATAAAACCACACAATAATTGATGCAACAGCTATACTAATACTTATTTGAACTGATATTTTTTGTTTTAAGTTCATTTTTTTCTCCAAAATTAACTTTTGTAATATAACAATAAAAATATATTATATGTTCAAATCATTAAATCAAAAATTGATTATTTAAGTTAAAAGACTTAACTTAAGTTACTATTTTTGAACAAATAATTGAGATTAGGAGTTTATTATGAAATTAGGTCCATTTAAAAATGATCCGATTACGGACTTTTCTAAACCGGCAAATTGTGAGAAACAAATTAAAGCAATTCAAAAAGTTGAAAAAGAATTTGGTAAAAGTTATACGTTGATGGTTGGCGGCAAAGCAGTAAAAACAGAAGCACAAATTAAAAGTATAAACCCTTCACAAAAAGATCAAGTTATTGGTTATTTTTCCAAAGCAACAAAAGAAATAGCTGAAAAAGCTGTTGTTGAAGCTGCAAAAAAGTTTGAAACATGGAAATACACACCCGCTGAAGAAAGAGCAAAAATTTTATTAAAAGCATCCGAAATAATTAAGAAAAAAAGATTTGAAATTAATGCATGGATGATATCCGAAGCTGGAAAAAACTTTACAGAAGCCGATGCCGATACCGCAGAAGCAATTGATTTTTTGGAGTTTTATGCACGTGAAATTTTGCGATACAGCGCAAAACAACCAATAACTAAAGTAGCAGGTGAAGATAATGAATTGACATATATCCCATTGGGCACTTATGCGGTTATCCCCCCTTGGAATTTCCCTTTTGCGATTTTAGTTGGAATGACATCTGCAGCAATAGTTGCAGGCAATACAGTAGTATTAAAACCTTCAAGTGATACGCCAATGATGGGCTGGTTATTCTATAAAATTTTAGAAGAAGCAGGATTACCAAAAGGAGTATTAAATTTTGTGCCCGGCAGCGGTGCCGAAGTGGGCGATTTGATTGTAGGTCATAAATTAACACGCGGAATAGCTTTTACCGGTTCGGTTTCTGTTGGATGTCATATTAATGAATTAGCCGCAAAAGTTCAACCCGGCCAAATTTGGTTAAAACGCGTTATTGCCGAAATGGGCGGAAAAGATTCAATTATTGTTGATAGCGAAGCTGATGTAGATGATGCTGTAAACGGTGTAATAGCTTCTGCTTTTGGTTTCCAAGGGCAAAAATGTTCCGCATGTTCGCGTGCTATTGTTGACCAAAAAGTTTATAAAGAATTTGTTGAAAAATTAAAAGCCGGTGTAGAAAAATTACAAGTCGGCCCTGCAAAAGAAAATATAAAAATGGGTCCTGTTATTGGCCAAGCTGCCGAAAAATCTATTTTAGGTTATATTGAAACAGGAAAAAAGGAGAGCAAATTATTAACCGGCGGAAATAAAGCAGAAGGTAATGGTTTTTATATTGAACCAACCGTATTTGTTGATGTAAAACCGGATGCTGTAATTTCTTTGGAAGAAATATTTGGTCCGGTATTAGCCGTAATTAAATCTAAAAATTTTGAGGACTCGTTAAAAATTGCAAATAATACTATTTATGGCTTAACAGGTGCTATTTACGCAAAAAATGATGAAAAACTTGAAAGAGCACGTAAAGAATTTTTTGTAGGTAATTTATATTTAAATCGTAAATGTACAGGTGCTCTTGTTGGCGGTCATCCTTTTGGTGGATTTAATATGTCCGGTACTGACAGTAAAGCTGGCGGAAGAGATTATTTATTATTATTTTTACAAGCTAAATTGGTAAGTAAAAAGATTTTTAAGAAAAAATAAAAGGTCAAAATGAAAATTCACGAATATCAGGCAAAAGAAATATTAAAAAAATATAATGTTTCCGTGCCGATTGGCAAAGTAGCTTTTACTGCTGATCAAGCTGTTAGAGTTGCCGAAGAAGTAGTTGGTGGTAATATATGGGTTGTAAAAGCCCAAATACATGCCGGTGGAAGAGGAAAAGGCGGCGGTGTTAAAATTGCTAAATCTTTAGAAGAAGTTCGCCAACTTTCCGAAAATATTCTTGGAATGTGTTTGGTTACACATCAAACCGGCCCGGAAGGCAAAATTGTAAAACGTTTATTAATTGAGCAGGGTGTTAATATTGATAAAGAACTATATATTGGTATTACTTTAGACCGTGCACAGGCTAAAAATGTTATTATGGCTTCTACCGAAGGCGGTATGGAAATTGAAAAAGTAGCTGCCGAACATCCCGAATTAATTTTAAAAGTTACAGTTGAACCATCTGTCGGTTTACAGGCATTTCAAGCTCGAGAAATTGCTTTCGGCTTGGGACTTTCAGGTCTCCAGTTTAAAAATGCTGTGTCTTTTTTATTAAAACTATATAACGCATTTATTGCTTCGGATGCCTCAATTGCAGAAATTAATCCTTTGGTAGTTACTAAAGAAGGAAATGTTATTGCGCTTGATGCAAAAATGAATTTTGATGATAATGCGTTATTCAAACACCCTGATATTTTAGCCTTACGCGATTTGGATGAAGAAGATCCGCTGGAAATTGAAGCAAGCAAATTTAACCTAAACTATATTAAACTTGACGGTAACGTTGGTTGTATGGTTAATGGTGCCGGATTGGCAATGGCCACAATGGATATTATTAAATTAGCCGGCGGTGAACCTGCTAACTTTTTAGATGTGGGCGGCGGTGCTAATAAAGAAACAGTTGCAAACGGATTTAAGATTATTCTTAAGGATCCCAATGTTAAAGCTATTTTAATTAATATTTTTGGCGGAATTGTACGCTGCGATAGAGTTGCTCAAGGCGTTATTGATGCTGTTAAAGAAATTAACGTTGTTGTTCCTATAGTCGTTCGTTTGGAAGGGACCAACGCTGTTGAAGCAGGTATTTTGCTTGCCAATAGCGGAATGAACTTTGAAGTAGCCTCTTCGTTACAAGACGCTGCTACAAAAGTTACTGCTGTTTTAAGAAAATAAGAACATCCAAATACAATGTTTACAAAAACCGGAGATTTTTCTCCGGTTTTTTTATATAAACAGATAAACAATTATAAGCACATTAATAACAATTCCAAATTTGCTATCCGGAATTCCAAGCACACTCATAAATAACGATAAAACAGAAGCACTGATAATAATATTTTTGTGAATAGGGCCGTTATAAATTATTAAAATCACACAAACAAGAAAAAATACAGCTAAAAAAAGCCAGATAAGACCATATATTTTTATACCAACTTCACCTAATTCAATTTTTTTATTAAATATTTTAGTGGAGTATGGCATATCTTTTAGATCTGCAATTTTCCATGGTACAATAAAACCAACTAAATGGGCAATGCCATGTATAAGCAATAAAGCGGCAAAAATATAAATTAACATGTTATAACCTCAAATATATAAAATAAATAATTTAATTAACCAATTAACAAAATTTTATCATCTAATTTAATAAAATAAAACCAAACCGGTAACAAGATAATTTTTAATTGTTAATATCTAAAAATACTTATATTTTAATCTACTTAACTAGTTTCAATCTTTACACCAACAATTATAACACAAGCTGCGGAGCATCAAAATATCTTAACACCATATTCCAAAAATTTGAATGCGGAGCATCAATATTTTTGTTAATACCAAAAGAGATTGGAACATCTTGGATTTATATTTTTAATTATTTGTTACGCTGTTTTTAAGGAGCATAAAACCCATATCTAGGTTTTAAATCAATTAAATATTAAACATGCAAAATAAAACAAGCCCTAATTTTGCAGAATGTCCAAAATGTAAAATCATAACATCCATTAAGTTTATATATTTTAGTATATTAAATAGATTTTATTGATAAGTAATATAGCTTGTTATTAATATATATTGCTATTATAAATTTAATTAAAAATTACAAAAAACATTGAATATTTATTATATGCGGAACATTACCAAAAAAAAACCTTGCTCCGAAATCATTTAAAATTTAAACCTCCAATTTTTATACATTGTTTTGTTCATAGCATATACGTGCTCCGTAACTTTTTTGTTACACACAGTTATTGTTTCTTTAATATCAATAGATTCAATAATACAAGAGATTGCGGAGCATGAGAAGTGCACAAGCTAAAGGTAAACGACAACCGGAGCATGCTTAACCCGAACCTGCTTGCTGTTATGATATAACCGAATTTATATATCAAAAAATAAAAAAAACTTGTATTAATAAAAATAATTTTCATATTTTAACAATGTTTATTTTATACTAGAGAAAAAAATGACAACATTTTTATTTTGTTTTATTATAATGTTAGTATTTGCAAATGTTAATGCTCAAGATACTAAATTGGAAGAAGTAAAGTTTACTAAAGTTGCAGAAGGTTTAAGCTTTCCCGAAGGGCCTGCTTATAATTATACCGACCGAGTTTATTTTAGCAATTGTTACGGTAATTGGTTAGGATATATAAACGAAAAAGGATGTAATACATTTGTTACCGCACCAACCGCACCTTATAATTTTGAAAAAACAAACGGACTTGTTGTATATAAAGATGGTTCTGTTTTAGCATGTGAATACGGCAAAGGTGCAATTTTACGTTTTACACCGGATGGAAAATGTGATTCTTTTGTTACAGGATATAAAAACTCAAAATTTAACAGACCAAACGATATAGCGTTAACACCGGAAGGTAATATTTATTTTACCGATCCCAAATCGTACGATGTTAACAAATTGGATGGTGTGGTTTATTATGTAGATTATAAAACAAAAGAAATAATTCCGGCTTTCAGCGGACTTGGATTCCCTAATGGTGTTGCAGTAGGCCCTTGTAAAAAATATTTATTCGTTTGCGAATCGGCAAAACAAAGAGTTTTACGTTTTAAAATTAATGAAGACCATACTTTAAGCGATAGTGCAGTTGTTGTTAATTTACCCGGCGGCGACCCCGACGGCATAGCTTTTGATAATATGGGAAATTTGTATATAGCACATTTTGGCGGCGGTAAAATTGTTGTCGTTTCGCCCGAAAATAAAATTATTCGTACTATTAAAGCTCCCGGTAAAAAACCAAGCAACCTTGAGTTTGCCGGAAAAGACCTTAAAACCTTATATGTTACCGAAGATGAAACAAATTGTATTTACACAATGGAAAACGATATAAGCGGTTTTAAGTTGTTTTATTCGCCAATAAAATAACATATTGCAGTTAATCCGGTATTAGGTCTATTAACAGAACCCGCCTAAGGCGGGCAATGAATGTATAATATATTATCATATTTCGGTCAATTATAAGCACATTTTATAATTAACACCACCATACTAATAATTGGTGGATTATTTTATTCATTTGCAACTCATTCCTAATAGATATTAATTGGGAAATTATACAATTAATCCGCATACAGGTATCATTCATCGCTAAAGAATTGCATATATATTCATTATAACCTTTATACAAGCCAATATATTGCCCACAGCAATACAATATTAATTCCCCTCAACAAGTAATTATAATTAAATAGACAAAGCATTTTCCGCTTTATAATTAATAATTAGGCAACAAAATAAAAGAAAATAATATACTATTTTGTATTTTTTACTTATATTAATAAAAGCGTATAAAAACAGTTTTATAATAATAATCTGATTTCTTTTTTATACAAAAAGTTTAGATAAACGCTATAACTAATTATAACTAAATTATTTACAAACGTAGGTTATTTTATGAGTATTAGTTTAATTGCACGATCAATCAAACCTTCCCCTACCTTGGCACTAAACGAAAAGGCTGCTATCTTAAGAGAAAAAGGAGATCCGGTAATTCACCTAGGCGGTGGAGAACCAAAATCGAAAGCACCTATGGATGCATTAATGGCGGCTGTTGCCAATCTTAATTCGGGCGAAGTAAGATACGCCCCCGCCGATGGTATTCCTGATTTAAAAAAAGCAATAATACGTTACACAGAAGAAAATTACGGGCGAAAAGTTTCGCCGCAAAATGTAATAGCCTCCAGCGGTGCCAAACAGGCATTAATGGTAGCATTACAGACAATACTTAACCCACAGGAAGAAGTAATTTTTCCTGCACCGTATTGGGTAAGTTACCCCGATATGATTAGGTTATGCGGAGCTATTCCGGTTCCTGTATTGCCCGAAGACGGTTCTTTTTATCCCACTTTAAAAGATATTGAAGACAGAGTAGGTTCGTACACAAAGGCTGTAATTATTAACAGTCCCAATAATCCAACCGGTGCCATGTACGGAGAGGAATTTATAAGTCAAATAGTTGAATTTTGCGAAAGGAAAGGATTATATTTAATTATGGATGACATTTACCACAAATTGATATTTGACGGTAAAAAATGGGTTAATCCTTATAAATATGCAAAAGATTTAACCGAAAACTCAAAACTGATTATAATTAACGGCGTTTCTAAATTGTATGCGATGACAGGTTTTAGAATTGGCTGGGCTATAGCAAATAAAAAATTGATTGAAGCAATGACTAATATTCAAGGGCATCAAACTTCCGGCCCTTCTGTTGTTTTACAAAAAGCTGCTGTAGGTGCATTAAACGGCATACAATCGTGCATAGAAAATTTACGCATTACACTTCAAAACAACAGAAATGTGCTTATTGACCAATTGCGTTCTTTTAATGATGTTAAAGTATATGTACCCGATGGTACTTTTTATACATTTGCAGATTTTAGTGCTTACGAAAAAAGTTCAAATAAACTTTCAAGTTTTTTAATTGATAAAGTTCAAGTTTTAACCGTGCCGGGTGCAGAGTTTGGTCTTGATGGATTTTTACGCATTAGTTACTGCGGCGGAATTAAAGACATAACCGACGGAATTGAACGAATAAAATGGGCTTTGGATCCAAACTCACCAAGCGAATTGTATATAGGCGACCGTAAATTAGTGAGGGATTGGGCATGAGCAAATATTTAGAATTTAATACACCGGCAACAAAAGAAAGCATGGAATTAGCTTCCGATTTTAGATTAAAAAACCAGGGTTTAAACTATTTGGACCGTGTATTTTGGAATCTTACTGATGAAGCATTATATGAAGAAATAATTTTCCGCAACGAAGGAAAACTTTCCAAACATGGTGCTTTGCTTGTTAATACAGGCAAACATACTGCGCGTGCCGCCGCCGATAAATTTATTGTACGTGAAGATAGCACGGAAGATAAAATATGGTGGGGAGTATATAACCGGCCGCTAGCTTTGGAAAAATTTAATGCAATGTTTTCGCGTTTGCAGGCATGGGCGCAGGGCGAAGAATTATTTGTACAGGATTGTTATGCAGGTGCCGACCCTGAATACCGTATGCCAATACGCGTTATAACCGAAAAAGCATGGCATAGTTTATTTGCCCGTAATATGTTTATTACTACAGATGATAAAGATACACTTAAAAAATTTATGCCGGATTTTACTATTATTACAGTCCCCGGCTTTAAAGTTGACCCTATTGTTGACGGAACAAGAAGTGATACTGTTATTGTAATAAATTTTTCGCAGCGAACAGCAATTATTGCCAATTCGTTATACGGCGGAGAAATAAAAAAATCTGTTTTTACGGTACTTAACTTTTTACTTACTTTTGAAGATGTATTACCTATGCACTGTTCTGCAAATCTTGGTAAAAAAGGAGATGTAGCTTTATTTTTTGGATTAAGCGGAACCGGAAAAACTACGTTGTCTGCAGATCCTAATCGCCAGCTAATTGGCGACGATGAACACGGATGGAGTAAACAGGGAGTATTTAATTTTGAAGGCGGATGTTACGCAAAAGTAATAAGACTATCGGCAGAACATGAGCCCGAAATATACGAAACCACCAGAAAATTTGGTACAATTCTGGAAAATGTAGTTTTTGATCCTGTATCACGCCATATTGATTTGGATGATGATTCAATAACAGAAAACACTCGTGCTTCCTACCCTATTGATTTTATACCTAATATTGTAAAAAGCGGCTACGCAAAAAATCATCCTAAAAATGTAATATTTTTAACTTGTGATGCTTCTGGTGTAATGCCTCCAATTGCAAAATTAAATCCTGAACAAGCCCAATATCATTTTATAAGCGGTTATACTTCAAAAATAGCCGGTACTGAAATTGGATTGGGAATAGAACCGCAAATAACATTCAGCGCATGTTTTGGTGCTCCTTTTATGGTTCGTCATCCTTACGAATATGCCCAAATGTTAAAAGAAAGGATGTTAAAACATAATGTAAATGTTTGGCTGGTTAATACCGGCTGGGTTGGCGGCAGATTTGGAGTTGGCAAACGAATTAGTATACGCCATACTCGTAATTTATTAAATGCAGCTCTTGACGGATTACTTGATAATGTAAAATATAGAACGGATAAGCTCTTTGGATTTGAAGTACCTTTAACTTGTCCCGAAGTTCCCGAAGATGTTCTCGAACCATCAAATTCATGGGGAGACAAAACCGAATACTGGAAGAAATATGATGCTCTTGCTGCCCGTTTTGTTGAAAACTTTAAGCTGTTTGAAACAGGTGTAAAACAAGAAGTAATTGATGCGGGTCCTAAAAGATTGAATAATATATAATAAGTCCTTTTAATCTGCCCTATACGGGCAGATTAAAATATTTATATTAATAGTTGTTGGGGTTATTATGGAAAAATGTGAATGTATTGTAGTATGTCCATTTTTTAATGATAAAATGAAGGAAAAACCGGGCATGGCAGAAATGTATAAAAAAAAATATTGTTTGGGTGAACACAAAAATGAATGTGCCCGTTATATTGTAAGAGGTGCTATTGGCAAAGAGAATGTACCCATTGATTTGTATCCCAATCAACATGAAAGCGCAAAACAAATAATTAAATATTTTAGATAAAATAAAAATAAACCCTAATTTTGCATTAGATATTATTATACTCTGTAATCTCTTTATTAATATAAGGTAAAGAAAAATTAAATTGCATTTATTTTATACGTGTAAATAAAATTACCTTGGCCAAAATAATTTAACAATAATATACTTCAATTCAGGTCTAAAGGCCATATAGTATGATTTTAATTCCCCATGCCCTAAACAGACTTTGTTAAAATTTAAAAAAGCAGCAGTAATTTGAAAAAACCTGTGGGGATTGGTGGGAGCGCGTATGGTTACAATCGAGTAGGAGGCAGGGATTATTTCCCATGCCGTCCTCTCACACCACCGTACGTGCCGTTCGGCATACGGCGGTTCGGAAACAATTAGTTTCTATTCCTAACTACCAAGACCTTTAAATCCGAGTTTCTCAAAATAACTATTGGTTAAGGATGTTGTTAATATTGCACTGCCAGCGATTCGCCATGCCCCTTTTCGAGTATTGGCATATCTGGTTGCGTTTTCCCTATTTATGCCATGTTTAATTAGATGATTGAAACGGGATTTTACTCCTTTCCAGCTTTTCCATATACACAAACGCATATGACGTCTTATCCATCCGTTTATGTCCCGCATTGTTGATTTAAATTCGTCAATGCGATAATAATTCCACCATCCTTGTAAAAGCGGTTTCAGGGATGCTATTGTTTGGATTATGCTTCTTTCATTTTTTCTTGGCATAAGTTTCTTAACTTTGTCCTTTAACTTTTTAATAGATTTCGGATGTACACGTATTTTCAGTTTCTTGTCTTTCCCTTTGTAAAAGCTAAATCCAAGAAATTTACGTTCGTATGGACTACCTACTGCGCTTTTCTTTTGATTCACTTTTAACTTTAACCGATGTTCAATAAAGTAACTAATACCCCCCATTACTCGATTTCCTGCCTTTTCACTTTTGACATATATATTACAGTCATCTACATATCGACAGAATTTGTGTCCTCTCTTTTCCAATTCTTTGTCTAATTCGTGTAACATAATATTAGACAATAATGGACTGAGATTTCCACCTTGCGGAGTGCCTTCTTCGGTTTCCCTGTAATTCTTTCCTATCATTATTCCTGATTTTAGGTATTTATTGATTAAGCTTAATACTGCTTTATCTTTTATTTCCTTTGCTATCAAGTTTAATAATTTGTTGTGATTTACTGTATCGAAAAACTTTTCCAAATCAATATCTACAACAAATTCGTTTCCTTCTTCTATGTATTCTTTTGCCTTTCTTATTGCCATATGGCAACTTCTTTTGGGTCTGAATCCATAGCTATGGTCTGTGAATATCTTCTCAAAGATAGGAGACAATATTTGGGTTATTGATTGTTGTATTATTCTGTCCAATACTGTTGGTATTCCGATTTGTCTTTCTCCTCCATCGGGTTTTGGTATTAGTACCCGTTTAACCGGTTTGGGTTTGTAGCTTCCGTTTAATAATTCTTCTATTATCTTTGTTTTATTCTCTTTAAGATAACCTGCAATATCATCTACCCCAAGTCCGTCTATGCCGGGTGCCCCGCCATTGCGTTTAACTTGTAAGTAAGCTTTATTCATATTATCCTTATCAAGAATTGCTTCCATAAGATGAATAGTCGGATTATTTGGTATTTCTTCTAACTTTGTCATTCTTTTCTTCCTTTAATTGAAGGAATACTTTGCTCTCTTAACATAGGGCAAGTTTTCCAAACCTCCCTTGTTAAGTAGTGACTGTTATTTCTGTTCTGCTTCATTGTATTCCTTACATTTTAAAAAAAAATACTGACTGTTTTCCGTTCAGTCCTTCCTCGAACCGTTAGGTTCTGAGTACTATGACCTCTGCTGACTTCTGCGGTGTCAATTGCATATCGCTATGCAGGTTGTCTCTTAATGTCAGACTTTCGTCCCATGACGGCGAGACTTT
>JAZDHY010000067.1:0-73357 GCA_043805435.1 bacterium | reverse complement strand
GGGTAAAAATTAAAGAATGGCCATTTTGTTAACAAAAACAATGTCACCCTTTCAGAGTTTTGCATCTATTCTTTTGCTATAATAATTTCGAGGTTGTCTCAAAAGTCAAGATATTGCATATAGGAACTCACCCCCTGACCCCCTCTCTTAAAAATAGAGGGGGAATGTAAAGCATAATTGTCTTGCTATATATTAGTATTCTAAATACACAAATATTTATGCTGGGGATGTAAAAATTAAAAATTATTGGTTTAAAGCCCAGATTTACCACTTTTGAGATAGCCTCTGTATAATACTACATAACATATTATTATATAAGGCATTAATGTGTATTTATTGCTCGGTAGAACAAACACTCCGTGCAAAGTTTGTAACCAAATGCGCCACCACTAATCCCAAGTAATAATATCAAAATTAGTTTTGGTAAAACCCCAATATTATTTTAAATACTGCAGTATTTCTATTTATTATTTTTATTATTTTGTTTAGCTTTGTATATTATTGTATAAATAATTTGTTATAAATAAGATATTAAATTTAATGAGGATATATATGCGGAAAGTATTTTTCCCTTTGTTTATGTTTTTAATGTTGGCAAGTTTAACAATTGCTCAAACAAAACACGCTATTACTTTTGATGATTTATGGGCGATGAAAAGAATTGGTGCTGTTTCTCTTTCTTCCGATGGAACAACACTGGCATTTGAAGTTACTACTTATAATGTTGAAACAAATAAAAGTACAACAATTATTTATTTGGCCGATTCAACAGGCGAAAATGTAAGGGAATTAAAAAACGAACAGAAAGTAAAACGCGAACCCGTGTTTTTGCCAAATACTGATAAAATAAGTTATATAAGCGATGACCAATTATGGATATGCGATTATGACGGTACAAAAGCCGAAAAATTGACGGATATTTATACCGGTGTTTCGGGTGTGGTTTGGGCTCCTAAAGGTGATAAATTCCTTTTTGTATCATCTGTTTATCCTGATTGCGACACACAGGAAAAAAATAAAGCTAAAGATGATGAAGCTGCAAATAGTCTTGTGAAAGCAAAGATCTTTACAGAATTAATGTACAGACATTGGGATGCCTGGCGAGGTGAAAAAAGAAGTCATTTGTTTTTATATGATTTGAAAGTAAAAAAATTTACCGATTTAACACCGGCAAGTAAATTTGACGTTCCTGCCATGGCTTTAGGCGGTGATAAAGATTATGGCTTTTCTTCTGATGCCAATGGTGTTTTTTTTACGACAAATAAATCCGAAATGATAGCCACAAGCACTAATAATGATATTTTTTATATTGCTTTAGCCGATCCCGAATTAGCACAAAAGCAGATATCCTTAAGCAAAGGCAATGATAATCAACCGTTGGCATCACCAGATGGATTGTATATTGCATTTCGTTCAATGAGCAGACCCGGATTTGAAGCCGATAAACAAACATTAATGTTATATAATACAAAAAGCAAAAAATTAATAAATATTACGGCTAATGTCGATTTATCGGTTGGTGAGATGAAGTGGTCAAGTGATTCAAAATATATTTATTTTACATCTGCCAATACTATTAATGAATTGATATATAGAATTATTATTGAAAATAATAAAATCGAACTTCTTGTTGACGGGAATGTTAATTCCAATATTCTGCTAAGCAGGACAGGCAATTTTATGTATTATAAACAAATGAAATCTACACAGCCGTACGAATTGTTTTCGTTTAATTTAGTAACAGGCAAATCAACTCAAATAACTTATATAAACAAACCGATAACTGACAATATTGAGTGGAAAGAAGTTGAAACTTTTTGGAGTGCAGGAGCTGAAAATGCAAAAGTACAATCAATATTAGTAAAACCCCCGTTTTTTGACGAAAATAAAAAATACCCTATGATATTTTTAATTCATGGCGGACCTCAAGGTGCTTGGACAAACGATTTCCATTACCGCTGGAATTTACAAATGTTTGCATCTAAGGGTTATGTTGTTGTAGCTGTAAATCCACGAGGCAGTACCGGTTACGGGCAAAAATTTTGTGATGAAATATCAGGCGATTGGGGTGGAAAACCTTACGTTGATTTAATGAATGCATACGATTATGCTATTGAAAATTATAAATTTATTGATAAAAACAATACCTTTGCCGCCGGAGCCTCTTATGGCGGTTATATGATTAATTGGTTAGAAGGGCATGAAACAAGATTTAATGCAGTGGTTTGTCACGATGGAGTGTTTAACTTAGAAAGTATGTATGGATCTACTGAAGAACTTTGGTTTCCCGAATGGGAATATGAAGGTACACCTTGGACAAATAGAGCTATGTATGTAAAATGGTCACCACATCAGTTTGTTCAAAATTTTAAAACGCCAATGTTGGTTGTTCATGGAGCAAATGATTTTAGAGTACCTGAAAGTCAGGCTTTTGAATTATTTACAGCATTACAAAAGATGAATGTTAAAAGTAAGTTTTTATATTTTCCCGATGAAACTCATTTTGTAACAAAACCTCAAAATGCTAAATTGTGGTGGAGTACAGTATTAAATTGGTTTGAACAATTTAAGAGGAACTAATTATGAAAACATTTGATTATGAAGAACGCAACCGAGAGATGGAAGAAGAAGAAAAGCTTAAAAAGGATATTGAAAAGGTTGAAGAAGGACTTTGGGTTAAATTAGAAAAATATGGCAAAAAGATTTCTTTTACTAAAGATATTAGAGCTTTGTATAGATATATGAAAGATCGGGATGTTGCATGGTACAGAAAATCAATTGTAGTTGCTGCTTTATTATATTTTATTTTTCCCATTGATGCAATTCCTGATATTACACCATTGGTTGGCTATTTGGATGATATGGGAGTAATTATTGCGGTTGTAAAATATTTGGGCAGTGAACTAATACCTTATTATGAATAGATGTAGTTGTGGCAGGTTTAGAAATATTTATTTTATAATGATTTGTTCTTAATTTTAAACTGGCAAGATGAGCAGTCTGTGTGAAAATTAAATTTTTTATGTAATTCTGCAAATATCATCTTGGGCCAAAGCCTGATGTTATGACTTTTTTAATCCACGCCTTAAACAGACTGTGTTAAAATTGAGAAAACAACAAGACTTTGATGAAACAAACATGGAACTCTGCTAGAGTTCTAGGGATTAGTGGTAGTGCGTATGGTTACAGACATGGCACGGCTCTGCCGTGCTTAGGAGTAATAAATAAACGTTAAGGGATTATATTACAAGGTATCATATAATCCTGTAGGGATGACATGTTTATAGCAAAACAAACAAAACATTCCCCAAACCCCATCGGGGTGACATGTTTTTTATATCGATATTGCAGTTGTGTAATATTAATTCCCCGGTTTTAACACAGTCTGTAAAAGGTCGGGTTAATTAAAACATAAGTATATAACACATTACACATTATATGTTAAAATTATCATTATAGAAAATGTGCTTTAGATCATCTTTTAAGCGTCATTTAATCAAATGCTAATAAATTGAAACGATTAATAATAAATATTAGGATAAAAAATGAATTATAAACTGATTGAATCGAACATTATACACCAAGGGAAAGTATTTGACCTTAAAGTTGACAAATTGGAATATGACAGCGGAAACATAGGCATACGTGAAGTGGCAATACATAACGGTGGCGCAGTTATAGTGCCAATTACAGATGAAGGAAAAATTGTATTTGTAAAACAATTTCGTTACCCTTTTCAAAAGTTTTTATTTGAATTACCGGCCGGAAAACTTGAAAAAGACGAAGATCCGTTTGAGTGTGCCAAACGTGAATTGACGGAAGAAACCGGTTATATATCGGAAAATTATAAACCACTTGGAAAAATTTTTACTACTCCCGGATTTTGTACTGAAATTTTATATTTGTATTTGGCCACAAAATTAAAAGCAGGCAACCATAACCGCGAAGAAGGTGAATACGGAATGGAAGTTTACGAATTTACAATAAATGAAGTTGTGCGAAAAATTATTATTGGCGAAATTGTTGATGCTAAAACAATTTGCGGTATTTTTTATTATATGAATAGAGAAAAAACACTCTAATTATTTAACATCAAAAAATAACATTGTTAAATATTTTTTAATCCTGAAGATTTAAACAACTCGTTATATTTTTTGTTTATTAAGGTGCGGACTTCTTCTAATTCGTCTGAAAATTCTTTTAAAGTTAAATCTCCGCCATAACAAAACAAATAGTCTATCATAAAATTGATATACGAAAAAGTAAGTGCCTTAATAGCTCCAAATGATACTTGTGAACTTTTATCAAGTTCGCTAAGCTTTTTCACTTCTTCGGGCCGTATTAAATCTATATCTTCCAAAAACGAAAAGTTATCAATAAAATTGTCAATTTCGTTATGGGTTGACCATAACTTTGCTGTTTGAAATAAAACTAACACAATTTTTTTTATTTTTTGCTCTTTTTCTATTCTTGTCTTTTCTAATTCGGCATCTTTTAATCCGCTTTGTAAAGTTTCAATATCGTATTTTTTTAAGATTGAATTAAGATCCAGAGAAGTATTATATAGTGCGGCAATATCTTTAAATATTAAATGGACTTTTTCATTAAAAGCAATATCATAATCGTTTACTAAATTATGTGCAACTAAAATATCAATTATTTCATCAGCCCTATCCGGATTTTTTCTTTCTAAATATTCTCTTGTAAATGTAAAATCTTTTTCCGGCTCGTCCTGATTTTCCAGCATTGAAAGCAAAAAAGATTTTAGTTTTAATAAGGTGAACAATATATCAAAATTATCAGACATAATAAAAGTACCACAATTTGTTATTATATTAAAATACAAATAAATAAACAAAGTTAAAATAGCTATAAGCTATATTTTTGTTGAATTTTTTGAGTATGGTTAAAAACAAAAAAATCGGCTCTGATAATTGAATTTTTATAACGTTCAATTTTATGATTTATTCCAAAAATTAAAATTTTTATACGGCTGGTTATTTAATGAACTTATATTACAGTTAATAAGAAAAAATATTTTTGTATTTGTAATAATAAGAACCGGAAACTGTAACCATTTAATAATTAATCTGTCTAAATTATAAACAAAAGTATACTTTATGAAAAATCTATCACTTATTTTCTTTTTTACGTTTATTGCTAGTGTTTGTTTGGCGCAAGAATGGCAAAGCGAAATTTTACAAAAAATTAATAAAGTTGAAAATGGACTTCTTGAATTTAAATCTTTAAGTGGTATGTTCCATTATACAAGAGTATAAAAAATAGAACTAAAAATAATAATATGTAAATTTTAACAAAAGCAAAACAAAAAGGATTGGATAATGATTAAAAAAATACTTAGAATAATACCCATATTGGCAATATTGTTTTTATTATCAACTTTGTCTTTTGGACAAAACACCGGCACTTCCGAAACAGAGAGTCAAAAAAGCTTAACTGCTAAGGAATGGGATGAAGATTTGACTTATTTAGTCAAACGACTTGAGATAATGCATCCAAATTTATATGCTAATGTTAATAAAGAAAAATTTAATAGTTTTGTTGATAGTTTACGTAAAAGAAGTAAAAATTGTGACAACTTTAATATGGTTGCCGGTATAATGGAACTGACTGCTAAAATTAAGGATGGTCATACAAGTATTGATCCTTCCGATGATAGCGGTAAACAGGTTTCGGACTTGTTCAGCATTTATCCGGTCAAAACTTATCTTTTTCCTGAGGGTTTATATGTTATATCTTCACTAGAAAAATATAGCGGCATTGTGGGCAAAAAAGTAATAAAAATTGGTAATTTACCAACAGATGAAGTTTTAGAGAAGATAACAAAATATATATCTGCGGACAACCTGATGGGAATAAATAAAGCAATTCCTCATTATTGGGTTGTTAAAAACTTTTTGGAGTATTTGGAAATAAAAGATAAATCTCCTTTATTAAAAATTACAGTTGAAGACCAAAATGGTGTAAAAACGGAAGCCGAACTGGAATCGGAACCACTTATGGAATGTTTCCCGAAATTATTTCTTTCAACATTCCCAATTAAGAACGATGGTATATCAACAGCAGTAGATAACTGTTCTACTCCTATTCCGCTATGGTTAAGTCATCCGGAAGAAAATTACTGGTTTGAAAAATTGCCTGATAATAACGCTATGTATCTTAGGATAACATCAATGCAGCATAAAAGCGATGTAAACTTTTTGCAGTTTTGTAAAAAACTTTTTAGTGAAATTGACGAAGACGAGATAAATAGTCTTATAATAGATTTGCGGAATAATTCGGGCGGCCAGCACTTTGAGATGCCCCTTTTGAAAGGAATTATAGATAGACCCCGGATTGACAAAAAAGGGAATTTATTTTTATTGACTAATAGATTTACATTTTCGGCGGCTCAGCACCTTGCAACACAGTTAACACGATATACAAATGTTGTAATTTTAGGCGAAGCCACATCCGGTAAACCAAATCATTATGGAAATCCTAAAAAATTCATACTTCCCAATAGTAAATTATGTATTATGTGTTCTATTGTTTTTCATCAAGATAGTGATTACCAAGATTTTAGTACAACCACCGAGCCTGATTTTTTTGTACCTTTAACTTATGCTGATTATAAAAATAACATTGATAAGGTTTTAGAACAAACATTAGCGTATAATGATTATGCCGGATTACAACAGAATTTTGTAGAAAAAATGTCTGAAGCTTATAAAAGTGGAGGGCTAGTGGAACTTAAAAAAGTTTATTTTAGTATTAAACCAAATTATTCAAAATTTGGATTTAATATGAAAAATCTGCTTTATAATGAATTAGATAACCGGATGGTGGCAAACAGGAAAAGTGATGAAGAATATATTAATTATCTAAAATTTGTAAGCCAAGAATTACCGGACTTTGCTGTTATTTATAATGATTTGGCAAGCTGGAGTGAAGCCGCAACAAACTTTGAAGATATGAAAAAATATTTAACAAAATGCTTGGAATTAAATCCTGCAAATAGCATTGCCAAGATGCAGTTGGAGCTGCTGGAATTGAAAGAAAATTTTAATCGGACACATTAATTTAGTGACAGAACAATTATAAAAAAAATTACTTTAAGCTTGATTAATGGTATTATGGATAAAACGTTCGGAAACACCAAGAAGATGTGCCAGTTTTTTTAACGAAATAGTTTTATCCATTAAATCTTGTTTATGGTTTGCTATATATTCTCTTTTTAAGCTAAGTAAAGGAGTTTCGCTAAAATACAAATTTGATTTTTTAAATCTGCTAAAAAGTTTTATAAAATTATCAAAACCAATTAATTCAACAATTTCGTTATATTCATCGGTAAAATGCTTTTGATAGTTTAAATCTTTCAGCCAACTTTCCATTTTTGCCTCTCTGCATTATTTTATTTTACAATGTATATTTTTTTTATTATATTGCAAATCAAATGTAGTCAAATATGACACAATAGTCAAGAAAAAAGTATCTAATATGATAATATGACACTAGGAAACAGGTTAAAACAATTTGCAGAAAATAATTACCCAACAGTAGTTGAGTTTTCTAAACAGCTGGGGATAAACCGAGAAAACGCATACAGGTATTTTAAAGATGTAGTTTCTCCCGGAGCCGAATTATTAATAAGGCTTGCCGAAATGGGGTGTGATATAAACTGGCTGCTGACAGGAATAAAAAGTTCTACTTTTGATAATAATAATTATAAGCCGGAACAAAAAAAACTTATTCCAATTGAAAGAGTAGAGCTAAATGAATTACCGAGAGTTTTGGAATACTCAATTATGGGCACAATTCCGGCCGGGAAAGGGGAATTGGTTGATTTGACGGATTGGGTAGAAAAAATGGTTATTGATTATAGTCCCCATAATCATGCATTATTGGTTGTAGATGAGGAATTTGGATATTCAATGGCACCAATTATTCAACCGGGTGATGTTGCCTTATTCTCTTTTGACAGTAAAATAAGAAATGGCAGGCCGGTTGCGGCAAGATGGGATAAAACCAAAGGCGCATTAAAAATAGCTCATTTTAACATCAACGAGCCTGAAAGAATAACTTTACTGTCTTCAAACAGTGCCGAACCTCCAATATTTGTTCAAAAAAGTAAAGTCCAGCTTTTTAGTATTGTTGCATTTTTTTTATTGGGACGAGACAATAAATGATTTTAAAATCATCAACCTTGGTTTCTTCTAAAGCCATAAAAAAATATGAGGATATGAGAGATATTGAAAGTAATTATTTATTTAAGTTTATTGATATAGACCTATATTATCCTCAAGTTGAAATTATAGAGCCGGCTTCTAACCGCCCTATTTTTTACAAACGGCAAAAAATAGATATCAAAAACTTAACTTGTTCGTGTAGTAGTACTTCTGCAAATAATTTAAGACAAATAAATAATTTATGCCCACATTTAATACATATTCTTAAAACCGGATATAAAAAATATTTATTGGAAATTACACTTTTATTATTAGCAAATAGACTAAAATATAAAAACGAAGTTTATATAAAATTGAAACCTGAATCTGACAATTATTTTGTTATTAGTATGATTGAAGACAGCAAATGGTTAAATGTATATTTGGTTAATAAAAGTACAAGTTTGTTTAAATATGATGGAATAAATAAAAAATGGGCATATAATATATTGCCTTCTTTTACAAAAACAGATGAAATAATTTTTGAGAATTTAATAACAAACAATTTGTTATTAAAAAATAACTAAAGATTAAGCTTATTATAAATATATTTTAAAATAGTTTTTTCCGAATCTCTGGTTTTTTGGGCAGTAACGTTACTAGTTATCATAATAAAATAAGACGGTTCTAAAGTATAAACAACAAAAGCAGAAACACCGGCAATTCCGCCTTCGTGTTCGGCAATTTGTGTAAATCCAACCCTATTTTTACCCAAACCATATCCATAACCCTTGTTAATTCCATCCCCGGTTAAATATTTTTGCTTAAATGTTGAGTCGTAAATTATTCCTTGATTTAAAGCAGTGAACCATTTGTACATATCTTCAACAGAAGTTTGAAGTGTGCCGCTTCCATATTTAAAACTATAATCAAACCAAGGAGCAACAGTTAATCCATTGGTTGACTTTTCGTAATTGTTAACACGGCCATGCACAATTTCTGTTCTGGAAAAATTACCGGTATTAAACATTTTTGCAGGAATAAAAAAGTTTTCCCTTATAAACTCGGGATAGCTTTTATACGAGACAATTTCAATAATATAAGCCAATATTCCATAATTAGAATTTGAATAAGTAAATTTATTGTCCGGCTGGCTAAAAACAGCAGATTTTTTAATCCAACTTACAACTTCTTGTAAATTTGCGTGTTTTAGCTTAAAAGTTTCGTAATCCGGGAAATCGTTATAAGTTTGAATTCCGGAACGATGGGATAAAAGATTTTTAATTGTAATTAGTTTTGCGTTAGGGAAGTCGGGCAGATATTTGTAAAGTGTATCATCAATACTTAATTTTTTTTGAAGACTTAATAGTAAAATTCCGGCACCGGTAAATTGTTTTGTAATTGAAGCAACGTTAAATATATAATTAGTATTATTAGGAACTTCCAGTTCAAAATTTGCATAACCGTAAGCTTTTTTAAATAACACTTGTTGAGTGTCACCAATTAAAACGCAGCCGCTAAAAGTTGTGTCGGAAACCATGGGCAAAATAAGACTATCCATTTCGGAAACAGAAAAATTTACTTGCCCGCCAATTAAATTAAAACAAAAGACAAAAAAAATAAAATACTTTCTCATTTATTTACCTAATAAACAAATATTTAACCTGTGTATATAAGATATTTTTGTGAAATGACAAAGTGATTTTGTGGAATAATAGAACAATTGGCAAAAAAATAAATATGCAGAAAATGTGATTATATTAATAGTTAACAAAAATATATTAATAATATGTGATTTAGATCACGTTTTGCGAAAATAATCGTTTTTTATTAAAATAATAGGATAAAATAATAGCACAAAGTTAGAATTAATTTGATTTAAGTTATATAAATATTTACTTTTTGTACTCCAATGGATGAAATTATCTTTTTTGCTTCTTTTGGTCAAATTAAATATAATTGTTTTATTTTTTTCAATTTACACTCGAGGTTTTAATGAAAAGACTTCTTTTACTATTTACATTATTGTTAGCAATAAATATTTTGGCAGCAAATGAACCCGCCGGAGTAAAAGTTAACTTTAATGGAAATAATTACACAATTGAATACCGATTACCTGCTTATAATTTTACAAGTATTACAAAAGAGGGTGAACAGTTTTCAAAAATTTCAGTTGATGGATATGGTGTTATGGCTGAATCCGGTTTACCTGAATTACCACAAATAACTTTTAACTTAGTAATACCAAACAATGCTTTGAACAGTGAATTGTCATACACAATTGATGATATTAATTACTCACAACAAAATTTGGATAAGAAAATATTCCCTTTCCAGGCTTCATGGTCAAAATCCAATCCTCTTTCTAAAAGACCGTTTAATTATAATAAATCATATTATTTAACAGAAGGCAGTCAAGATCAACAAATAATAAAGATTTCCGAACCTTTTATTATTGGTGGTGTTAAAGGTGTGATGGTAACAATTTATCCTTTTAATTATAATCCGGTAAGAAATATTTTAAAAACAGTAAACACGGGTAAATTTACTATTAATTTGCATGGTACTGTAAATGAAAATAATGATTTATCACAATCATATAATGATTATTTAAAAGAGATATTTTTAGCATACTCGCCTGCAAATTCTTCAAAAGGAATGAATTACTTAATAATTACTGCTCCGGAATATGAAACAACATTAGCCCAATTTGTTAATTTTAAAATGGCAGGTGGTTATAATGTAGCTTTATTTACAACAGCAGCAACTGGTACTTCAACAACCGCAATTAAAACATTTATTCAAAACAGATACAATGATCCAAGTTTAAAACCGGAATATATTTTATTGGTTGGTGACGTTGCAAAAATTCCTTGCTGGGTAGGAACAGGCGAAGGAACGCCTGATACGGACTTAAATTATGGTTTATTGGCAGGAACAGATCATTTTGCTGATGCGTTTGTTGGAAGATTTTCGGCAACATCTACAACTGAATTACAAAATATGATTAATAAAACAATCTATATGACAAATTCAATAGGTTCTCTTCCAAAAAATAACGTTTTTATGGCATCAACAGATAATTCAAGTATTACTGAGGCTACACATGAATACGTTATAAATACATATTTTGCACCAAACAACTATAATAACTTAAAATTATATACTGTTACATATAATGCAACAACACAACAATTAATTGATGCATTAAATGCAAATAAACAGTTTGCAATTTACTCCGGTCACGGGGGTGAAACTTCTTGGGCTGATGGTCCTGAATTAAGTCAAGCTCAAGTCCGTGCTTTAACAAACACAAGCAGTTATCCTTTTGTTTATTCTTTTGCCTGTGTTACAGGTTCTTACGAGATGGGTGAATGTTTTGGTGAAACATGGCTGCGTATAGCAAACGGTGCTTCAAGTTTTTATGGCTCCTCAGTTAATTCGTATTGGGACGAAGATGATATACTTGAAAAAAACCTAATTAAAGCGATGTTTGACGATGAATTAACAAAAGTTACACCAATGATGGATAAAGGAAAAGTATATTTAGTTAATCATTTTGGTTCATTAACAGCAACAATGAAACGTTATTTGGAAATGTATAATTTGATGGGTGATCCTTCATTACCGACAAAACGTCAAATTACCCCTGATACTACTCCTCCACAGGCAGTTGCAGATTTGTCAGTTGATACACCAACTTCAAATTCGTTAAAATTAAATTGGACAGCTCCTTATGATTCGACTTATGGTGGAATTATGAGTTATGATATTCGTTATTCAACAAGTGTGATTGCTAATGATAACGATTTTAACAACGCAACTTCAATTATTTATTCGGGTAATTCCGATTCTGCAGGAACAGCAAAATCTTATATCGTTTCTGGTTTAAGTTTTAATATCAACTATTATTTTGCGGTAAAAGCAAGAGATTTGTGGGTAAATACTTCCCCAATTTCCAACGTTGTTAATTTATTAACTTTTGGTGCTCCTGTATTAACAGTTAGTCCTTCTTCAATAAGCGGTCAATTGCAGCCGGATGTTACAGAATACGATACTTTAACAATTGCAAATACAAGTGTTAACAATTCAACTTTAGAGTATTCGGTTGAATTGAAAAATAATACCTTTCCAAGTAGTGCTATTGTTTCTACAGTATTAATTCCTGTAGCAAATGTTACAGAACAAAATCATCTAAATAAAGAATTTGCTGCAAAATTTGGAACAGCATTCGGCCAATCATTAAAAGGCAGCGGCGGCCCGGATAACTTTGGTTACGAATGGATTGACAGCGATGCACCGGGTGGACCACAGTATGTATGGAATGATATTTCAACAACAGGTACCCTTGCTTCAAACTGGATTGCATCGAGTACATTTTCTGCTTTAGATGAAGGTTATGTTGGACCGGTAAATTTAGGCTTTGATTTTAAATTTTATGGTTCTTTAAATTCACAAATTTATATTCATTCCGATGGTTATATTACCGTAGGTGCACAAAGTGCTACAACCTATTCAAATACATCAATTCCAACATCAGGAACACCTAACGGTATTATTGCGCCTATTTGGGACGATTTGGAAGGAAAAACAAACAGTAAAGTATATTATAAAAATGACGGCGGTAAATTTATTGTTCAGTTTACAGATTGGACAAGATACGGTACCTCGGCAACAGGCGTATTTACTTTTCAGGTTGTTTTGTTCCAAAACGGAAAAATTGTTATATATTACAAAACCATGACAGGCTCTGTTGACCAATGTACTGTTGGTATTGAAAATATGGATGGAACAGATGGTTTGCAAGTTGTAAAAGATGCCGCTTACTTAAAAGGTAATTTTGCTTTACAATTTATGGCAGAACCTGATTGGATGTTTATGAATAATTCTGCCGGTATGTTGTATAATGGAAACAGCACAATTGTGCAATTAAAATTCCAAACAGAAGGTTTACAACAAGGTAATTACGGAATGGATGTTGAAATTACAAGTAACGATCCAAATGCTTCTGTTGTTACAGTTCCTGTTTCAATGCAGGTTGGTACTACTGTTCCGGTTGAATTGATAGGATTTACAGCTAATTTAAACAATGGTTATATCTCACTTGCTTGGACTACGGCAACAGAAACAAATAACCAAGGTTACGAAATACAAAGAAGAATAAGTGATGAATGGGAAAAAGTAGGTTTTGTAACAGGAAAAGGAACTACTACTGAAAAATCGAATTATAATTATCAAGATAATTTAACAAACGTTAAATCGGATAAAGTTTTATATAGATTAAAACAGATTGATTTTGATGGTACATCTCATTTTTCTCCTGTTGTTGAAGTAAGTTATTTACCACAACAATATTCATTGGAGCAGAATTATCCAAATCCATTTAACCCATCTACAACAATTAAATTTGCAATTCCAACAGCATCAAATGTAAAATTGCTTGTTTATAATTCATTGGGTCAATTGGTTTCGGAAGTAGTTAATCAGCGTTTTGACGCAGGTTTCTATTCGTATAGTTTTAATGCTTCTTCACTTTCAAGCGGCGTTTATTATTATAGAATTGAAGCTGATAACTTTACTTCAATTAAAAAAATGATGTTAATCAAATAATATTTGAGAATATGGATTTCAAAAAGGCAGACTTTGGTCTGCCTTTTTTATTTTAAAGTTGAAATAGTGTTTTATTTGTCTTATCATTAAGTTTATATAATAAATTAATAGATAAAATGAACAAATTAAAAACAGCAGTAGTTATTTTTTCTTTAGCCTTTGTTTTTATTGGCTGGGGTGGTGATGGTCATCAAATAATTAATAATAATTCGGTATATTCTTTACCTGCAAACGCAAGTTATCTGATCTCTTGGCAAATAATGTTAAAAGAACATGCAAGTGATGCAGATTACAGAAAAGGTGATGACCCGACAGAAGCTCCTAAACATTACATAGATATTGATAATTATCCCGAATTTGTAACAAATGGTTATATTTCGCAAAGTTTGGATTCATTGATACAAATTTATGGCAATAGTTTTGTTTACGACCAAGGAATTTTACCTTGGGCAGTATTAGCATCTTACGATTCGCTTAAATCCGCATTTATACATTACAATTGGGATAAAGCGGTTTTGTATGCTGCCGATTTAGGGCATTACATTGGTGATGCAGCAATGCCTATGCATATTACTAAAAATTATAATGGTCAGCTTACAAATCAATCGGGTATCCATTCAAGATATGAAACTAAAATGATTGACAGGTATAAAACAGAAATTGTATATTCCTATGATATGGCTCAAAAGATTGAAAATGTGCCAAATTATGTGTTCAATTATTTGTATTCAAGTTACCCTTATGTCGATTCGTTGTTAAGTGCGGATATACAAGCAAAAGGTTTTGCTGGGGGCTCGTATAATACCAATTATTATACAAAACTTTGGTCGCTGACTAAAAACTTTACTATAAAATTGTTTGCAAAATCTTCCTTGGGGCTTGCTTCGTTAATTTATACGGCATGGGTAGAATCGGGAAGTCCGACACCTACTGGTGTTGAAGAAAATAATGAAACTAATCCAAATTGTTTTCAGGTGTTTCAAAACTATCCTAATCCATTTAACGGCAGTACTATTATAAGTTATTATTTGCCAAAAGATGGTAATGTTTCATTTAATATATATGATTGTTTAGGAAATAAAGTTTACAATGAAAATATAGGTTTTAAAAATTCCGGTAAACAGACAATTAGTTATCACACTTCAAATAATTTGTCAAGCGGAGTATATATATATCAAATTGAGGCGAATGGAATTAAGCAAAATTGTAAAATGTTATTGTTAAAATAGTTTTTGTTGAGGAATTAAATGCAGGAAATGGTAATTCTTTTATTGATTGGTCTTGCTGCGGGAGCAATGAGTGGAATTTTAGGAATAGGAGGAGGAATAATTGTTATTCCTGCTTTGGTAATGATTTTAGGGTATAGCCAGCAGTCAGCCCAAGGAACTTCTTTAGGGTTGCTTCTGCCGCCGGTAGGAATACTTGCTGTATTAAATTATTATAATAAAGGGTATGTTAACCTAAAAGCTGTTATTATTATGTCATTAGCTTTTTTAATTGGGAGTTATTTTTCATCAAAATTTGCTGTCTCGTTGCCGGAAAATGTAATTAAAAAAATATTTGCGGTGTTTTTGCTGTTTTACGCCGCTAAGTTGTTTTTTGGGAAATAAAGTTGTTTTTTTAATGGGTTTGTAAAAGAACAGGCAACTGCTCGGCAGTTCTGGTTTGTTTCCGGCTTGCCAATAGACCTTTTATCAACATGGCGGTAAAATAATAAAAATTATTCCCCAAATCTGCAATTAAAACATCCCCGGTTATAAATTATTTATTATTTCCGTTTAATGCTTTTCCTAACAAATCTAATAAGTTATTACGTAAAAATGGTTTTGCTAAATAGTGTGTGCATCCTGCTTCCATAAATTCGGTTTTATCAGATTCCATTGTATAAGCAGTAACGGCAATAATAGGCGTAGCAAAATATTCCGGCATTAGTTTTAT
Organism: bacterium; assembly: GCA_043805435.1. Classification (GTDB taxonomy): domain Bacteria; phylum Bacteroidota; class Ignavibacteria; order Ignavibacteriales; family Melioribacteraceae; genus JAEXOD01. Next base: position 57,641 of record JAZDHY010000067.1, on the reverse strand, counting down.
TTCTTTAGTAAGTTGAATACCGTTCATACCATGTCCAAGATTAATATCCATTAATATTGCATCGTATATTTTTTGTTTTGTCATTTGTAAACCCATAATTGCATTATCGGCTGTATCAATTGAATATAAATTTTTGACAAAAAGTTTAACCACGTTTTGATTAATAGTATCATCTTCAACATAGAGAATTGAGGGCATGATAAATTGGTCTTTAATAACTACATCCGGCATAAGCTTTTTATCACTTTCGGTTTGAGGAGGTACAATTTTTTCGGTTTCTATTACGGTCGGGAACTTAACAGTAAAAACAGTACCGCACCCATCTTCACTTTCTACAGAAATTACTCCATGCATTAGCTCGGTAAGTTTTTTTGCAATTGTTAGTCCAAGTCCTGTTCCTTCAAAAGAACGGTTTAATCCTTCGCTTACCTGTCGGAAAGCTTTCCAGATAATGTTTAATTTTTCTTTCGGAATTCCAATTCCGGTATCAATAACTTTTATATATAGATTATGATTATCATCCGAAAATTCTGTGCCGGTTTCAATTGTAATAGTTCCCACATTACAATACTTAATGGCATTATCAATAAGATTGTTCAAAATTGTTATAAAATATAATTCATCCAGCTTTGCATAAATATTTTTATCTTTAATAATTGATTTAAACCTCAGTCCCTTTTCCATTGCAGCAACAACAAATACATCACAAACATTTTTTATAACATTAGAAACATTAACTAAAGAAGTTGTAATTTCTACTTTTTCAGCCTCGATATTTGATAAGTCAAGGAGTAAGCTTAATGTATCACTTAATCGCTTACCGGATTGCAGAATTGATTTAGCCATTTCTTTATGTTCAAGATCATATCCTAATTCTTCGGAAAGAATACTTGCAAAACCAAGAATACCATTAAGCGGAGTACGCAGCTCGTGATTCATGTTTGCAAGAAAATTAGATTTTAAACGGCTCATCTCTTCTGCTTTTTCTTTAGCACTTATAAGGTCCTTAACCATTTTTCGTTTTTCAGTCACATCATGGAAAATCTCCAATATAACTAATTCGCCTTTATAAGATATTCCGGTATGGCTAATCTCAAAAAATCTGTTTTGCAGTTCATCATAAACGTCAATTATTTTTGTTTTTCCTATTAATATCTTGGATTTAAGAGGACAATCTTGGCATTGTTTTTTGTTGTATTTATAAATATCCCAACATTTTTTACCAACAAAACCAGTATCAAACATCTCCTCAAATTTAAAATTATTAAAAAGTATATCTCCTGATTGATCGACAATAGTCATTCCAAATGGGATTGATTCTATAAGATATTGATTAAATTCATTGCTTTCAAACAATTCCTTCTCGGCTTTTTTCCTTTCGGAAATATCAGTAAAAATGCCAAGCAATAACGGCTCTTTGTCCTCAATTTCGATAAAAGAATTTACTACTTCAAACCATATATGTTTACCGTTCCAAAGAATTAATTCTTTTTCAAACATATCGTCAATATCCCGGTTTTTAAATCTTGCAATTGCCTTACTTAATATCCTATCTCTTTCCTTGTCTCCATAAATGACTGATATTGGTTTTCCAATCAACTCTTTTCTGTTTTTTTCGGCAATTTTACAAAATGCATTGTTAACATCAATAAAAATACCGTCTTCATTGGTTAAACGCATTCCGCTTCCGGAACTTTCCCAAACCGATCTAAAACGCGACTCGGATTTTTTCAGTTCTTTTTCAGCTTTTTTCATTTCGGTAATATCGGATATAATACCAACATATCCATATTTGTTACCTTCATCATCAACCTGAAGTTCGGCTTTTCCTGCAACCCAGGCAATTGTTCCGTCTTTATGTAAAAATCTATATTCACTAATAGATGTTTGCAAATTTTTTGCTGCATTTTGCCAATTAGTAAAAAGTATTTCTTTATCCTCGGGGTGAACGGCTTTTAACCATCCGTTTCCCATAGCCTCTTCATAGCTTACTTGTGATATTTCACACCATTTGGGGTTAACATAAGTAGTTATTCCGGTAAGGTCGGTTTTAAAAATTCCAACAGGAGCAAATTCCGCTAATGTTCTAAAAATCAATTCACTTTCTTTTAATGCTTCTTCTGCCTTTTTTTGTTCAGTAATATCATGGGCGAATCCAAGAAAACGATCCTCAGTTAATTTTACAGCATCAACTTCCCAATGTCCAACATCTCCGGTTTTTTTAACAAATCTCATTTTACCTGAGGATTTTCCCGCACTAACTACTGTATTAAAATGGTTAAAACAAATTTGTAAATCATCAGCATAAATAACATCTTTTATGCTTAAATCCATCAATTCTTGGTAAGAATAACCGGTTAATTTACAAGCTGCTTGATTTACAAAAACAAATTTTTGTAAATCGTTGGCAATAAAAATACCATCAGGTGCATTTTCAACATAACTTCTAAATTTTTCTTCGCTAAGCATAAGAGCTTCTTCTGCAGCTTTTTGGTCGGAAACATCCAACATACTAAGTGCTATTCGCCTATTACCGTTTTTATCTTTATAATCAGTCATGTATTTTTCAAACAACCGCTTTTTGCCATCCGATCGGATTACAGAAAAGAAATAATGATGTATGTATTTTTCTTGTCTAACAAATTTATAAAAGTTATCTAAAACAAATTCAACTGATTCGGGGGCAATAAATTGAATAAATGACGGGGCTTTGTATAAGTCCTCCAATAAAAAACCGCTTATTTCCGCTAACGAATTATTACCCCATATTATTTTTCCTTGTTCATTTAAAATACAAATCGCATTGTGCGAATATTCCGAAACTGCCCTAAATTGTTCGTTGCTTTCGCGTAATTCATCGGCAGCATTTTTGTGTTGTGTAATATCCTGAAAAGTGCCATGCACTTTTACAACTTTGTTATCAACAATTACAGGAGTTCCAATTGCTTTTACCCATTTATGAATACCTTTTGCAGTAAATAATTCAAGTTCCAACTCATATGATTTTCCATATGCAACTGCTTCATTTAAAGCCGTTTTAATTTTTTTTAGCGAGTCACCAGTATAAAAGCTCATCCCAAGATCTACATCAACTTCCTTTTCAGGATCTAAATCATGAATTTTTGCAACTTCTTCACTCCATGTTTCTTTAAGAGTTCTTGGATCAAATTCCCACCCGCCAATTTTTGCCATTTGTCCGGTTAATTTAAGTAGTCTTTTACTTTCAATTAATTTTTCTTCGGCTAAGCGGTGTTCTTCAACCTCATTTCTTAAATCCTCTAAAATATTTAAAGTTGAAAATTTACTCCTTTCCAGTCTTTGAACTAAACGATTTAATTCTTCTTCGGTGCGTTTACGTTCGGTTAGTTCTTTTTCAAGTTCTTCAGTTCTTTCTGTTACAAGTTTGCTTAGCAGTTCTTTTTCCATGCGGTTAATATCTTCAGATCTTTTAATCCTTAACATGGCTTTAACTTGTGCTGTAAGTTCTGCTTCATCAACAGGTTTGGATAAAAAAGCATCCGCACCTATCTCCAAAGCTTTTATTTTGCTTTGTTTATCACTACGCGCCGTTAAAAAAATAATTGGTATATGCTTAGTTAGTTCATCCGATTTTAATATTTTACAAACTTCAAAACCATCCATACCCGGCATAACAATATCTAAAATAATAACTTCCGGTTTGTTTTTATTAACCAATCTAATTGCTTCTTGACCAGAGAGGGAAGCCAAAACAGCAATATTGTTAAATGCTTCGGTTAATAAGGCATTAAGAACAATAAGATTATCGTTATTGTCATCAACAATTAATATTTTAATAGTATTATTTTGCATAAAACCCTTCATATCTAATTATTAAGCATATTTTTTATATGTTTTAATAAATCATTTTTATTAATATCACCTTTTTGAATTAACTGATAAATGTTATTCCCTTTTAGAAACTTTAATTCTTCTTTTGTAATGTGTTTGGCCGTTAATATTAAGACAGGTAATTTGTCGTTTCCAAATACGTTTCTAATATTAGATAAAACCTCAAAACCATCCAGTTCGGGCATCATCAAATCGAGGATAACAGCATTAGGTTTTTCTTTTTTAATTTCAGATAAAGCTTCAATTCCATTTTTGGCTATGCGTACATTAACTCCTTCCTTCGATAAAATCTCTTTTAATTGGATTATTGCAGGTTCAGAATCCTCAACAATTAAAATTGTTTTATCCTTAATCGAGTTATTATCAGAAATAAGACTAATTGCTTCAGTAAATCTAATTTCTTCATTTAATTCATAATTTATTTTTGGTTCGATGGGTAAATAAATAATAAATTCCGTTCCTTTCTCGGGTTCCGTAATTACATCTATCTCGCCTTGCAGCAAGGAAAGATATTTTTTTGCAATAGCTAATCCTAAACCTGAACCGCCGTATTTGCGAGAAGTACGTTCGTCTCCCTGCCGGAATTCGTCAAAAATATACGGAATCTTTTCTTCACTAATTCCAATGCCGGTATCTTTTATCGAAATAATAACGTCTTCATCTCTTCTTCGTAAATTAATATGTACCGAACCAATATCCGTAAATTTAACAGCATTGCTTATAACATTTTGTAAAATGTGATAACATTTATTGCTGTCACTAATAATTTCAGGTAAAATATCGGTAATACTATAATTAAGTTCAATATTTTTTTCATTAGCAATAGGGGTTAAAGTATCAATAAGCGATTCAACAATTTCCGTAATTGAAAATTTAGTATAATAAATATCTTCTTTTCCGGCTTCTATTCTGGATAAATCCAATAGGTCGTTTATCAAATCAAGAAGACTTTTACCGTTTTTTTCAATAATGCGTATGTAATTTATTTCATCATCGGTTACAATTCCGTTCAATTTTCTTAACAGAACTCCTGAAAGTGCAATTACAGAATTTAACGGTGTTCTTAGTTCATGGCTCATATTTGACAAGAAAGTAGTTTTTAGCTGATTGGCTTTATCAAGTTGTCTTTTTTGCAGTTCAAGTTCAATATTATATTCTTTTAACTCTTCCGACTGCATCATTAATTCTGTAGATTTTTCGGATAATTCTGTATTTTGTTTATTGAGTTGTGCTGAATAATCCTGTACTTTTTGAAATGCCAATGCGCCGCTTATTCGTGCTGTTAGTGTGGCAAAAATATTGTTTATTAATTGAATTGAAGTAGAACTATATTCGGTTAAACTTGCTAAAGAAATTATTGCCAATACTTCATTATTGTGAACAATTGGAATTGTAATTATTGCTTTTGGTTTAAACTTTCCAACAACGGATGAAAATACAAAAACAGTATCTTCCGGTATATGTGTAATGTAATTTATTTCTTTTGTTGCAAGTACTTTCCCAAATTCACCTTCAAACGAATTTGCGGAAAATGATTTTATGTTTTCTAATAAAAGTCCTATTGATAAATAATGTTCGAAAAGAATTTTCTCGGAATCTAAAAAATAAATAGCAGCACATTGAGAACTTGTTGTTGAAGTCAGACTATTTAATAAAACTTGGCAGAAAGGTTTAAGTTCGTTTTCTTGAAATAATAAATTTGAAATATGAACGGTATCTTCCTTAACAATAAATTCTTTTTGAATGGTTTCAGCCATTTCGTTAAAAGCGAGTGCAACTTTACCAAATTCATTATTGGATTTATAAACAAAACGTATATTGTGATTACCTTTTTTGTATTCATTTGCAACTGCAATAAAATGTTGCAGCGGTTTTTTAATACTTTTAATTAAATATATACTTATTCCAAAGGAAGCTAATAACGATATAAAAATTATAATAAACCCCCAAATAGAAACAATTTCTTTTTGATTTTTTGCGTTTGCAAAAAACAAATCTGATTTAGCCTTGGCAAATAATACCATTGTTTGAATGTTTTTTAATAATTTGTTTTGGACAACGGTATTATGTAGAAGTTGCTCATTTCCATACTTAAATTTGATATTATTTTCCTTAAATGTTAACATTTTATCAATTTCAAAATTCCAAAGCTTATAAGCAGTAAAGGCACTATCAATAGTAGCTTTATCTCCCAAATAACGATTGTACACAACAGAAAAAGAGTTATTTATCTTTTGCCTGCTAAATTGAATTGATTTTTCGATTGTGAAAAATTCATCTTCGGATAAGTTGGTATTCAAAATCTTATTAACCTGATTTTCCATAAAAAATATTTCAATGTTAATATCTCTTGTAGACCTAGATATATGTAATGGATGATTATATAAATCTACTGTAGATCTCCATAATTTATCGACTTGGATGTATGCTAATGCACCAATTAAAAAAACGAAAAATAACATTGCACCCATGGCTAAAATTAATTTTGTACCAATTTTTATATTTGTTGTTTTCATTATCTCACTTAATAATTATATTAATACATTATCGAAAATATTTTTTATGTTTAACTTCTTCATTTATTATTTTATGCACCTATCAAATCAGATTTCTATAAATTGACAGCTCATAATTGGAAAACATTTTTAATAAGGCTGCAAGCATTACTTCTTATTTTAAGCACATTTATTGTTCTATTCAGATTTTGTTTTTATATGGTAATTTGATCTTTTTATCCTCTGATCTCAAAAACAATCTTTATTTTATGCTTTAATAAATATTGGCACATATTCGGCAATTTGATAAAACAATTTTGATCGTTTAATTATTCCAATTTCCACTTCACCAACAATTAGATACTTATCAGTTTTTAAAGAACTATAAAATTTTTCAATAATTTTTTTTTGATTTTCCCAATTATAATAAAGTAATAAATTACAGCACATTATTAAATCAAAATCGCCATATATACTTTCGGGAGGAGAATTCGATTCTTCTTCTAATAAGTCGTACTGAGAAAAATTTATATATTTTTTTATAAAATCCTTAATTAAATAACAATCAGTAGTCAAATCAAAATACTTATTAATATAGTCTATTTTTATATTTTTAACATTGTTTTTATTAAATAATCCTTTTTTTGCTTTTTCTATCATTATAGTAGAATTGTCTGTGGCAAAAATATTTATATCAAAAGAAAGCGAATGTATATTTATAAAATCGTAAAATAACATTAATAAAGAATAAGATTCCTCGCCGGATGAACAGCCGGCCGACCAAATTCGCAAACCGGTATTAATTGTTTCATCTTTATTTAATATTTTAGGCAATAGAATATTTTCTAAAAAACCAAAAGTCAGGGGATTTCTAAAAAATTCGGTGTATGTGTTTTTTAATGCATTAAAAAAATCTAAAGCTTCCTTCTTATCTTTGTTAATTAAATCTATATAATTATATAAGTTAGTTTGTTTTGTTTCAGTCATTCTGCTTTTTAAAGTAAGTTCAATAAATACATTCTGAAAAACAGAAATATCCTTCAAATATTTTTCTTTAAACAATTTAATAATATGGTTATAATTTTCATTCATCAGTTTATATTAAATTTTGGATTTTCGTTTAACTGAATAACGTAATTATTATTTTCTTTTTTAAGTTGTATCATTCTTTATTCTCGATCAATTGTAATTTAATTAAGTCTTTTCAATTCATCAATTTGTACATCCAAATTTAATTAAAACACATAATTATTAACTATTACCATTTGTGTTTGCAGTTGGCAAAGTAAAACTAAATTTTGTGCCTTTTCCTAGTTCACTTTCTACCCAAATATTACCGCTATGTTTTTCAACAATTTCTTTGCACAAAAGCAAACCAAGCCCGGTTCCTTTTTCGTTTTTAGTGCCTTCGGTGCTATATCTTATATTATCTTTAAATAAATTAATTAAATCTTTTGGGGCAATACCAACACCATTATCAATTACATCAAGTTTGATAAAATTATTGTTTATGTTAGCAGTAATTGTAATCATACCGTATGGATTAGTAAATTTAATACTATTTGAAATTAAATTTCTAAGTATTAACTTAAGCATATTCCTATCGGAGCTGACCCAAATATCAGAGTTGACATCATTTGTAATTAAAACTTGTTTATGAGATGCATTAAATGCCAATTGTTCAATTACTCTGTTTAATTCTCCTTTTACATTTACATTTACCATAGTTAAATTAAAATTTTCCGATTGTAATTTAGCCCAATCAAGCAAATCGTTTAACAAATAAAACTGTTGTTTTAAGGCAATGCTTAAATCATTTATCAAGTCAAAAATTTCCGGTTTGCTTAATGTATCAAAATCGTCAGTTAAAATTTCGGTAATGCCTAAAAAAGCATTAAACGGGCTGCGTAAATCGTGAGCAATAATAGAAAAGAATTTGTCTTTTGCGGTATTTGAAATCTTTAATTCTTCGGCATATTTTTCAAGCTGCAGTAATGTGTTAATCCGTTCGGTTGTGCGCCATACGGAATCCATCATTAATGATAAGTGCTTAACATCGGTTTCGTTATAATCGGAATCTTTATTAGCTACGCCAACAACTGCAACAATTTTGTTATCAATAAAAACAGGGATTGACATAAATTTTAATAAGGGGGCATGTCCGGCAGGATATCCTTTTTTATAAGGATTGTCTGCAACAAAATCATTAACTATTATTTCTTTACGGTTTCTTACTACTTCTCCCCATAATCCGGTATATTGTAAATCATAAACTCTCTGTTTTTCTGCAATAGAACATTCATTCATTACACTGTTAGACCAAGAATTAAGCGTAAATTGTTCTTTTATTTCATCATAATAATAAATGTAACCAATTTTACTTTGCGTAAGTATTAAAGCTTCTTCCAAAGCATAATCAAGAAAATTTTTAATACTTGCGGCTTTATAATGAGAAATACGCAACAATCCCTCAAGTCTGCAATGATTAAGTTTTATCTCTTCTTCAGCCGCTTTTCGCTTTGTAATATCCAAAGCCATGCTGATAATAATTTTTTTCCCTTCTGAGGATGTGCCAAGAGGTGCAGAACTAAAGTACCATATTTTTTTTTCATTGTTTTTTGCATATACAACAAATTCGCCTTCATCTACCTTTTTTTCTATGTAATATAATTTGCTCATTCTTTTTAAATGCTGCAAATCGTTATCTCTAAAAATCAGACTAGTCCATTGTTCAATTGTTTTTAATTCATCACGACTATATCCAATAATGTTTAATAATTCGTCATTTACAATATCAATGTTTCCATCTTCGGAATGAATTATTATTGGAAAAGGAGCATACATTATTGCGTTACGAAAACGTTCTTCGCTTTGTTTAAGCAATTGTTCGGCATGTTTTCTTTCGGTAATATCGGTAAAAGATACAATGATTTTATTGCTGTTTTGCAAAACGGAAACGGAAATAAGACCATATAAAATTGAACCGTTTTTATGATAAAACGAAAATTCGTATTTTTTAGGTGCATCGTTTGGATTTATTAACCTTTTTTTGTTGTACTCTTTCATTCGTTCGAGATCGGCAGGAGGAATTTGCGTGGTCCAACTTCGTCCTAACAATTCTTCTTTTGTAAAACCTGTTATTTTGCAGTAGGCGTCATTTACCGTTAAAAAAGTTGTATCATGTTCTATAATTGCAATAGCTGCTGTAGTGTTTTCAAAAATCATCCTAAAGTTTTCTTCACTTGCTAATAAAGCTCCCTCTGCTTTTCTCTTTTCTTCAATTGCGGAATTAATTTTTTGAGCAGTGGCATTAGCGGTTCTAACTATAACAAAACCAATTAAAAACATTGAAAAAATTGTAATTATTGCAGTTGCTAAAACAGATTCACCAAATAAATTTAAACTTAATGAATTAATCCAACCCATAAATAAAATAAGTAGAATAGTAATAGGAAAAAAACTTCTAAGCAATTTTGATTGAATTGAATTGCCAATAAATAATTTAAGGGGGAAAAAGTCAGTTCCGATATTAAACCATAATCCCAAAAATAAAAACGAAAAAGCAACAACGGCTGGTAAAGATGGAGGAATAAAAGAGCTTCCGTATAAAATTGGTGTCCCAAATAAATAACCTATATCCAAAATAAATATTAATGTTAAACCAACTAAGCTTAACAAAACAGAAAAATTTTTGTTGTAAATAATCAGCAGAATTGAAATAATATAAATTAAAAACAGGAAAGAGGTAATAGGTGAAATTCGGCCGATTAAAATTTTTCCTATACGGGCAGGATCAAAAAGAAATATTTGTTCAATATCAAGTATGTATCCCAAAAAATAATCTATAAAGGTAATTATAACAAATAAACCAATAAAATACAGTGCAATTTTACAAAAGTAATTATATATTTTATAATTTGAGTATTTTAATAATATTAAAGAAATTAAGCCTGTTAAAATAAATAACAAAGAAGTTGAAGGTGCCATTGGTACGTAATGACTAAAAATACCGGTCATTATTGTTTCATTAATCAGCCATCCAATAGAAACCAATAACCCAATAGTACTTGAAATAATAATAAAAGCAAATGAAAGTTTTTTTATAAATGTATCTTTGCTAAAGATATTTGTATCCATTAGATCCTTAAATAACAATAATAAATAAGTATTTATGATACTAAAACGTGAACAATATAATAAAAAAAAGTAATAATTGCATAAGTTAGTTTATTTGTTATTTAATGTCAACAAAAGGATTTTAATATTAGGGGTTCAAATTAAGGCCGAATCGCTTCATAAAAAATGACGCAGTGAGAAAAATAAGGGAATATACACCTGCTTTGCAAGTGAAAAACGATTGTAACCGGGTGATATACGGATGGGTTGACGATTTTTTATTCCCATCCATAAATGAATGGGCTAATGAACTCTTTCTTCCCTGCTTCTATGGGCAGTTTTGCGGTAATTTACATCATCGTCTTGTAGCGTCCTGAAATAGGTTGACTTTTTTATTTTTTCGAGTTCGCTTTTTTAGAACAATATAATATTTTAAAAAAGAAGTTAAAAACCCTGTAAGGGTTTCATCTCAGTAGCCTAAATAACCCAAACAAATCCACAACCCCGTTAGTGGGTTGCATAGTTATCTATAAAAATAAGATAGTGTAGCATCCTGAAACGGGTTGACTTTTTATTTTTTCGAGTAAACCTATTTCAGGATGCTACAGGGTATATAAGGCTAATTTTAATAAAAATGGCAATGAATTTAATTCTATAAAGAATAATTTTACCGGTTATTAGAAATGGGTTTTAATTTATTTTGTAAATTCGGAAAAGTTGTATCATATTGGTAAAAAAATAAATTATTTAATAGATGTTTTACAAAAATAGTTTTATATTATTTAAATGGTTATTTGATTTATAATTAAAGTTAGAAGTGTAAAATGAACCCAAAAAATCCAATAAATTTAAGCTTTAATAGTGTTGAAAGATTTATAAATTTTATTAGTAATGCGGGAATAGAAACAAATGTTGAAGAATTGTCTCTGCTTCATTCATCAATAACGGAAGACGTTATTTCGCAAGTGAATGTGCAATTTCCGCCAAATGATTATCCTAAAATATTGGATGTAGGGTGCGGAAGCGGTGTGGCACTAAAAAGATTTAAAGAAAGAGGATATACTCCTGTTGGAATAACAATTAATGCTGCCGAATATGAAATATGTAAAAACCAAGGGTATGATGTTTTTTTGATGGACCAATCGTTTTTGGACTTTAATGATGAAAATTTTAATATTATTTGGGCGCGTCATGTAATAGAGCATAGTTTAATGCCTTATTACACTTTAATTGAATTTAAGCGTGTTTTAAAAAGTGATGGAATATTATATATTGAAGTTCCCGCACCCGATACGATATTCAATCACCAAAATAATCCTTTCCATTTTAGTACACTTACTAAATCATCATGGAAATCATTAATTCAAAGAGCAGGTTTTGTTATTATCAATATACTCGAAATTCCGATTACTTCTTTTGAAGTTGAAGGTGAAGATTATTATTGGACTTTTTTATGCGCAAAAGCTAAATTGTAGTACTAAAAATTAATAAATAATGTACAGCTTTAATTGTTTGAAGTTTTAAAATATAAAATATGAAAAAATTTAAAGACATTAAAAGTTTTAAAAACAAGATACTTTTTTATATAGGCGCAATATTTTTTATAATTGCATTTTTAGTAATAGTTGTTATTGGTTATGTTATTTATAACATCCTTACCGAAGAAGCAGAAAATAAAATAACACTCCGGTTAAATTGTGCTGCAGCTGAAATAAGTTTAAGTAATATCGAATCGAGTGCTATCAGTAAAACAGTATCAATATCGCAGCAAAAAGTATTATTTGGCAAAAGAGAAAACTCTGTTCTATTAGTTAATAAAATATTAAAAGAAAATAAACATCTTACCGGTGCTTCAATAGGGTACGAACCAAATGCAGATGGGAAAGATATTGCCAATAAAAGCACTTCTGATAAGCTTAATAAAGGTTATGACCAAACCGGCCGATTTTTACCATATTGGTATAGAGATTTAATTAATCCAAGTGATATTAAGCTTTCAATATTGGTTGATCATAATACAAGCATGTATTATGATGGTGTAAAGGAGAGGTTTTATTCGTCCGAAAATGAAAAATCGTTAATAACAGAACCTTACATCTATGAAGGGAAAATGATGGTGGAGCATTGCAGCCCGATTGTTATTAATAATAAATTTATGGGTGTAGCATGTGTTGATAGAGCACTTTTTGACATTGACAAGTTTTTACTTGGATTAAAGCCATATAAAACGGCAGAATTTATATTAATTAGCAGGCTTGGCAAAGTAATTTCATCTACTTATGATAAATCTCTAAAAACAAAAAGAATTACCGAACTAACAGATTATAGAGTTTTTGAAAGTTTATATCAAAAAAGAGAGAATAAAATATTAACAACTTTTAATCCTAATAATGATAAAAATTATTATTATGCATGTGAGGAAATTAATCCGGGCAGCTGGCTGCTAATTATGCGTATAGAAGAAGAAGAGATACTTGCACCCATAAAACATACGGTATATGTTTCATTAGGAATAGCACTTCTGGGGATAATTATATTTTTAATTATTACAAATAAAATAATTGGTATGCAGGTAAAACCGCTAAGTGAAGTTATTGAGAAGACCAAAAAGATTAAAGATGGGCTGGTATTAATTAACTTTGAAAATGTTGAAGAATATGAAATAAACGAATTATTAATTAAATTAAAATTAATTACCGAACGAATTCAAAAATTAGTAAAAAAAATAAAAGAAAACAGCCAATTGGCCTTTACGGCTTCAAATAAAATTGCAATTACAGCCGAAAAACAAAATGTATTAATTCACCAATTTGTAGAAGATTCGGGACTTCTTAATGAAGGGATTTCAAAAATATCGCAAAATGCAAACTCTTTAGCTGAAACGATGAAAGATATATCGGAAGAAGCAGACAGCACGTCAATAAAATCGGGTAATGCCATAAATACGTTGGGAGAAATTTTTAATAATATGACATTATTAGGAAATTTCACAAATAAAATAAGTAAAAAGCTTTCCATTTTAAACGAAAAAACCAATAATATTAATACTGTATTACAAACAATTAATAAAATTGCAGATAGAACAAACCTGCTTTCATTAAATGCAGCAATAGAAGCGGAAAAAGCAGGCGAGTATGGTAAAGGGTTTTCGGTTATTGCACGAGAAATAAGGAACTTGGCAGATCAAACAATAATTGCCACATTTGATGTTGAAGAGCAAATTGGAAAACTGCAAAATTCTGTAGTTTCGGAAGTAAACGAAATGGAAAGATTTACGGAAAGTGTAAAAGAAATAATTAAAAACGTAAATGGTATAAGTGTTAATTTAAAGGTAAATATCCAAAGTTTTGCCAATTTGTTACCTAATTTTTTATTAGTCAGAGATGGATTAAATGAACAGGCAAGTGTTTCTTTTCTAATAAATAAATCTGTTTTTACGTTAAATAATATTGCAGAAGCAAATGAAATTTATATCAACAAGTTTTTATCTGCATCCGAAAATCTTTCTTTGGCCGTTTCTAAACTAAAAAACGAAATTGAATATTTTAAGTGCTAAACAATTATGAATATAAAAATTGACAGTTTACAGAAAAAAATATTTGTTTTTACGTTGTTGGCAATATTTACAACTTTATTTTCAGTTGAATTATTGTTTATTTATAAAACCAAAAATAACTTAAGTGAATCCATAACTGAAAATTATATTAAAGAAGGGCAAAAAGCCGCATTTGATGTAGAAAAAATGAATCTAGAAGCAGTAGCAATTGTTAAAGTTATTGCAGAAGTTCAAAATAGCGGTTTGTATTTAAATTATCAGGAAAGTAAAATTTATTTAGAGCAATTACTTAAATCAAACGATCTTATTAATGGGGGGTATTTTATTTATGAAAATGATATATCTTCTGTAAATAAAAATAAAATAAAATTAAATAAAGATGTTTTTTACGTATTCAATTCGTTGGAAGGAAATGAAACAATTCGTTCAATAAGTGTTTCCGAAATTGATAATAACGGATATAAAATATTAAAAGAAAAGTTTTATTCTAATGAACCATTAACATATTTTGTGTCTGGTTTAACAGAATCAAACGGAAATAAAAATATTCAGTTTAATGCCCCAATAATAATTAATAATAAATTTGCAGGCATAAGTGTAATTGAAGTGCTGGTTGATAAATTTGAAAATATGATAGCCGGAATAAATAAAAATGCCGATTATACGATTTTTGATCTGTTTGGATGTGTTATTTGTTCAACAACTGATATTGCTGAAGCACCAAAATATTATAAATATATAAACGGTCAAAATGTTGTCAATCAATCTAAAGAGGCACTATTCCACTATCAAAAAGATGATAAAAATGAGATTTTAGTAAAAACAAAAATTAGAACAGGTAATTGGATTTTTTTAGTTAAAAATGATGAAATAATTAAAAATAAACCAATAAATAGTACACTTATTTTATTGATATTTATAGGTTTTGTTGGTTTGTTGTTGTCCGGTGTTTTACTGTTTTTTAGTTCAAAAAAACTTGTAAAGCCCATTTGGCTTGCAGTTGAAATATGTGATAAAATATTAACTGATGAAGAAGTTAAAACTACCGGAAAAGACGCTAACGATGAGATGGAAAATCTGTTGAAATTAATTACCGAGATGGGTAAAGTGGTTAATGCTTTGTTTCTGAAAGTCAGGCATTCAATAGCAGAAGTTAAGTTAAATTCCGATGATATACATATCACATATCAATTGCAAAATAAAAAGGTGAATGAATTTTCGGAAAACACAGCAAATATTTCAATTTCAGTAGAAGAGATTACTTCTAAAGCACAAGATTTAATGCAATTAACATTGCTTTTATTAAAAAGCGCAAACAATACATCTTTATCGGCAGAAAACAGCTATGGACTTTTACAGCAGCTTACTGCTCAAATGAGTAATCTTTCCAAATTAACCAATAATAACAGTCAAAGTTTAGAAAAACTTTCTGTTTTGGCGGGTAAAATTTTTAATATTGTTACAACAATGAATAAGATTTCGGATAAAACAAATCTTTTGGCCTTAAATGCTTCAATTGAGGCAGAAAAGGCAGGTGATTTTGGAGATGGCTTTGCATTGGTTGGGCTTGAGATAAAAAAATTATCAACACAAATCAATAGTTCCATATATGAAATAAAAGAAATAATAACCGAAATAAAACAAGCTGTTGAAAGAGCATTAACCGAAACAAATATTTTTTTGGATAATGTAAATATTACAGATGGCAGCGTTAATAAAACAGCAGTTGAAGTTGAAAAAATAATACAAAAATATAAAGAATTAGTAACACAATTTAACTTTATTGCCAAAGGTATGGAGATTCAAATTACAGATGCAAAAAAACTTAAAGAAGTTATCTTTTTGTTAAATAAAAATGCCGAACAATCGGTTGAACATTTAAATGAATTTTATAATAGTAATCTATTATTAGATAATGCTGTAAATAACCTGCGTGAAGACTAATAGGGTTAATATAGGATGGAGATTATTTTATGAAGATATCCTCAATTTTAAAAATATTTGGCACAATATTAACTTCGTTTATTATTGTAATATATATAATGCTTTCATTTTATTTTGATGCTGTTATAGATGAAAGAATCAATAATAAACAGATATTTGAATTACGTCAATTAAGTATTAATCTAAAAAATGTGTCAAATTATTTGACAACCGAAGCCATTCTGTTTTCTGAGAGTGGTAACTTAACGCATTATAATAATTATTGGAATTCGGTTAATAAAGACAAAACACACGAAAAAATTATTGAAAATTTATATCATCTAAATGCCCCGTTGAAATTAATTGAAATGTTGGAAAAAGCAAAATACGAATCCGATAAACTTATATTACGTGAAAGGGACGCTTTTAATGAAGTATTTAAAAGTAATAACGAAGCTGCAAGGAAAATATTATTTGGGAAGGAGTATCTTAAAAACAAACAAAATATAAACAAACCCATTGAAGATTTTAGTAATTATATTAACAAATGGACAAAGGAGATTAATTTAAATTTTAAGAACAGAACCGAAAACACTATTTTATTTTTAAAAATAATTTTAATGCTATTTCTATTGCTCTTAATAGCTTTTATATATCTGCTGGCAAAAAAAACTTATAAACTAAAGATTATAAATGGAAAATTAAATAGTCTTTCAACAGATGAAGTAGCTTTATCTAAAGATTTTGAAATATCCGATTTTGGTGAAATTGGAACATTAGCAGAAAATGTAAATTTATTTTTGCAAAAAATATTTAATATAGCCTTTGGAATAAAAAATCTGGTTGTACAAATCACTTCTTCAACTACACAAATATCTGCATCCAGTAAACAGCTGGAAACTTCAATGATTGAGCACGTAAGCACAACCAACGAGATAGTTGAAACAGCAAAACTTATTTCAAATACTTCTGAAAATTTAGCTTCAACAATGGGTGAATTAATAAAAATGAGTGACACCACAAAAGAGATTGCGGAAGAAAGTAAAACCGGAATTAACAGTATGGATACAATTATGAATCATCTTGATTATGCCGTTAGTGAAATTTCGGAAAGACTAACCACAATTAATGAAAAAGCTGCAAATATAGGAAAAGTTGTATTTACGATAAATAAAATTTCTGAACAGACTAATTTATTGTCATTAAATGCATCAATAGAAGCTGAAAAAGCCGGAGAGTTTGGAAAGGGATTTGCTGTTGTAGCTCGTGAAATTAGGAGATTGGCAGATCAAAGTTCGGCAGCTGTTTTGGATATTGAAAAACTTATTAAAGAAATGAAATCTTCCGTAACGGAGGGAGTAATTGGAATGGATAAGTTTACAAAGGATGTTCACACCGGTGTAGAAGAAGTAAATATGGTTAGTGAATTAATGGGTAAAGTAATTAGCAGCGTGCAAGAATTAATACCAAAATTTGACAGTATAAATGATGGAGTACAAAATCAATCCGAAAGCGCAATATCCATTAAAGATTCGATGATACAAATAAATGAAAGTGCAAAACAAACTGCCGATGCAATAAGAGAAACTAACTCTGCAATTTCGCAGCTAAATAACGCTTCTAAACTTTTACAGCTTGAAACAAGTAAATTTAGAATTGATTAAACGGAGAGAAAATTGCTAATATTATTATTTACTGCAGGTGATATTGTTTACGGTATAAAAAGTAAAGACTTAACAGAAGTTGTTCCGTTTATGAACCTAATACCAATCCCCAAAGCTCCTGATTATTTGCGTGGGATTTTTAATTATAGGGGGAATAATATTCCTGTTATCGATTTAAGTATGATTATTAAAAATAACATAACCGAAAATATTTTAAGTGCCAAAATATTAGTAATTAGGTTAAATTTTAGTGGTGAAGAAAAAACTGTTGGGTTAATTGTTAAAAAAGTTAACGAGATTATAAGAATTGATGACGATAAACTGAACGAACCGAGTGTAGTAATAAATGAAGCCAAATTTTTAGGTAAGGTATTTACGCATGCAAATAAATTGGTTCAATTGATTGAAGTTTCGTCAATTATTTCGGAAGAAATTAAAACACTTTTATTTTCGAAAAGAGTTTGAAATGAACATAAACAATGATAACAATAATTGTTGGTTAGAAATTGGAGTTTGGGGAAATAGTACTTGTTCTAAACTTAAGGAAAATATTCACTGTGTTAATTGTAAAGTATTTGAAAATGCAGGAACTGATTTATTTAATCGTGAACCGCCTGAAGGGTATTTAGATGAATGGAATACTATTCTATCAAAAGAAAAGGAAACTTTTCATTCTGTTGAAAGTTCGTTTGTTGTTTTTAGAATTGAAGAAGAATATTTGGCTTTATCGTCAAATTGTGTAACTTTAATTACGGATAACAATAAAATTCACTCAGTTCCTAATAAAAACAGTATTATTTTATTAGGGGTTGCGAATATTAGAGGGGAAATAAAAATAGTAATTGATTTTAAACAACTGCTTGGAATTGAAAAAGAATTACATACCGATTTAGCAGAAAAAAAGAAAATATACAAACGTATGATTGTTTTACATGCTGATAAAGATTATTGGGTTTTTAACGTTGATGAAATTATTGGCGTAAAAAAAATTAAGGAAATGGAAATTGGACAAATACCGGCAACCTTAAAAAGAAGTTCTGCTAATTTTTTTAGAGGCATAATTAATAACGAAGAGAATAAATATATTGGTGTTTTAGATGAAAAAAAACTATTTGCCGGAATAAGTAAAAATGTATTTTAAGTTTTTAGGATATGGAGATTAACATGCTGAATTTATTAAAAAGCGAATTGGAAACAAATTCGGCAATATTAAATAAAGGACTGATTGCTTTTGAAACGGATCCGGCTGATTTTAGTTTTTTTGATGAAATAATAAGAGCAGTTCATTCAATTAAGGGTGCTGCTAAAATTCTTGGTTTTGATGTTTTAGCTTCTTTTGCCGGAGCTTTTGAAGACTATTTTGAAGAATTAAATAGATCAAAAAGTATATTGGATAAAAATTCGTTTGAATTATTATTTAATGGAGTTGAAATATTAAATAAAGCCGCTTCCGAAGATGCGGAAAATATTCCGGTTTGGCTTGAAAAAAATAATGCGGATCTGTTAAAGATAACTGCCAAAATTAATGTTCCTTTACCTTTGGTACCAACTGTAAATAATAAAGAAAAAATATATAGTAACAATGCCATACAAAAACCCAAAGCAGCAATTACAGAAGAAAAAAAAACAACTAATATTATAAACGATATTGATCCTTCAATGTTGGAATTATTTATTACAGAGTTGGAAAATAATGCGTTAGTGCTTAATGAAGGTTTGCTTGAACTTGAAAAAAACAATACCAATTTGGATAAGATAGAAGATTTAATGCGTGCTTCTCATTCAATTAAAGGTGCTGCCCGAATATTAAATATCTCGGCCGTTGTAAAAATAGCGCATCTTATGGAAGATTATTTTATTGCTGTAAAAGAAAACAAAGCTACAATTAAAACAAATCAAATAGATGTATTATTAAGTTCGGTCGATTTATTTAGTGCTATGGCTGCCAGCGGAAATTTAATTCAATGGATAAATGAAAATAGTGAAGAATTTGGATTAATAGAACTTCAATTATCAAAAATAAATGTTGCCGAAAATGGCAATAATGAAGAAATTCAGATTATCAGTGAACCTAAAACCAAATCGATAAAAAAGGAAGAAAAGAAAAAAGAAAACAAACAAGATGATTTGGATTCAGATAGGATTTTACGGGTTAGTGCTGAAAATATTAATAGACTGGTAGGTTTTGCAAGCGAATCGTTAATAACTTCAAGAAATACACAAAAATATGTTGAATCTATTGCAAAAGTACAAAATTTACAAAACGATCTTGGTTTTGCTTTCGATCGGTTTTTGGAAGTTACACAAAACATTAATTATACTGCTAAAGAAGTAATAACCATTAATAAATTACAGCAAACTATTACCGAATTTAAGAAAAAATTATCGGAATACAATGCCGAACTTGAAGTATATACATCAAAATCTGTAAATATTTCAAATAGATTATATAAAGAAGTTTTGTTAAGCAGAATGCGTCCCTTTGAAGATGGAGTATCCGATTTCCCAAGAATGGTACGCGATATATCCAAACAGCTTGGTAAAAAAAACGAACTGATAATTATAGGAAAAAATACTAAAGTTGATAGGGATATATTAGAGAAATTAAAATCACCTTTAACACATATTTTGCGTAATGCTATTGATCATGGAATAGAGTTTCCACAAGACAGAATTAACAAAGGCAAAAATGAAGAAGGTAAAATAATTTTAACTGCTATGCATAATGGCGGTATGCTTCTTATTACAATTGAAGATGATGGCAGAGGGATTGATTTTGACCGATTATCCGAAAAGATTATCTCAAAAAATTATATAACAAAAGAAATAGCTGCAAATCTTTCACAAAACGAATTAATTGATTTTTTGTTTTTGCCCGGATTTTCAACAGCCGCTTCAGTAACAGAAGTTTCAGGCCGAGGTGTTGGACTGGATGTTGTTCAAAACATGGTACAAGAGGTTAATGGAATAATTAGTGTTGAAACAAATAAAGGAAAAGGTTCAAAATTTATATTAAAATTGCCTATTACTTTATCTGTATTACGCACGTTAATTATTTGGGCGGCGGATGAACCTTATGCATTTCCATTAACTCGTATTGAGCAAACTTTAATAATTCCCCAAAACGAAATACAATCGGTTGAGGGCAAACAATATATTAATTTGAATGGAACGAACGTTGGGCTTGTTCATTTATTGCAAATACTTGGTAAAACTGAAAGAATAATACCAATGCAGGAAGTATATGCTGTTGTTATAAGTGACAGGATAAACAAATATGCTATTGTTGTTGACAAATTTGAAGGAGAACAGGATTTAGTAGTTCACCGTTTGGACCCAAGGCTTGGTAAAATTAAAGATATATCGGCAGCATCATTGTTAGATAACGGAGAACCCGTTTTAATATTTGATGTTGAAGATTTAATCCGTTCAATTGATGATATTATAAGCGGTGGAAGATTAAAAAGAATTGCCAAGGCTGTTAAGGCAAGTTTTATTAAAAAGAAAAGAATTCTTGTGGTTGATGATTCTGTTACGGTACGTGAAGTTGAGCGGAAATTATTATTGAGTTTTGGTTATGAAGTTGATACGGCTATTAATGGTGTGGATGGATGGAATTTTGTGCGTGGGAACGTTTATGATTTGATAATAAGTGATATTGATATGCCGCGTATGAATGGTCTTGAATTTACTTCATTAGTTAAAGGACATGAAAAATATAAAAATATTCCGGTCATTATTGTTTCGTATAAAGACAGACAGGAAGATAAATTAAAGGGATTGGAAGCAGGAGCAAATTATTATTTAACAAAAAGCAGTTTTAATGACGATACGTTTATTAATTCTGTAAAAGAACTTATTGGAGAAAGCAGCCAATGAGAATTGCTATTGTAAATGATTTATCGGTTGCTGTTGAGGTATTAAAAAATATAATTAAAACAGTACCGGAATACGAAATTGCATGGATTGCATGGAATGGAGCGGAAGCTGTTGAAATGGCAAAGATAGATACTCCTGACTTGATTTTAATGGATTTGATAATGCCTGTTATGGATGGTGTTGAGGCAACAAAAAGGATTATGGAATATTGTAAATGTTCTATTCTTATTGTTACTGCTTCTGTTAGATTAAATTCGACCAAAGTGTTTGCCGCTATGGGTTATGGTGCTTTGGATGCTGTTAGAACACCACAAATGATTAATAGTGAAGATACATTGGGTAAGGATTTTTTGTTAAAAAAAATTGAATCAATTGGAAAAAAAATAGTAAAAAAAAACGAACCGGAAGCCAATAAAAAACAAACTATAACGCGAGTTGAGGAATCCGATTTATTGCCCAAACTAATTGTTATTGGTGCTTCAACGGGGGGACCAAATGCGGTAGCAAAAATACTTTCTGCTTTGCCGGCGGATTTTAAATTTCCTATTGTTATTATACAACATGTGGATAGCGAATTTGCCGAAGGATTAGCACATTGGTTAAACGAACAGACACCATTAAATGTTAAAACTGCCGAGAAGGGTAGTTTGTTGAGAAAGGGGAATGTATATCTTGCTGCAACTAATGATCATCTCGTTTTACGACCAAATTTAGCATTAGATTATGTACAGGAACCAATTAATTATCCGTTCCGTCCATCTGTTGATGTTTTTTTTAATAGTGTTGCAAGCAATTATCCGGGTAAAGTTATTGGAATCCTTTTAACAGGAATGGGAAAAGATGGAGCAGAAGGACTTTTAACGCTAAAAAAAGCGGGTATGATTACTATTGCCCAAGATGAAAATACATGTGTTGTTTACGGAATGCCAAAAGCAGCTATTGAATTAGGTGCGGTAGATAAAATATTACCAATTGAAAACATTGGTAATGAATTGATAAGAATAATATAGGGAAATATAAAATGAGTACTGCTATTACAAATAATACTTTTTCAAAAGGATTAACCGAGCATAGAATTACAGTTTTACTTGTTGATGATCAGTTGATTATTGGTGAAGCCGTAAGACGTATGCTAGCTGATGAAAAAGATATAAATTTTTTCTTTTGTAATAAACCTCTTGAGGCATTAAAAACAGCCATTGAATTAAAACCAACCGTAATTTTGCAAGATTTGGTTATGCCCGATATTGATGGATTAATGCTGGTGAAGTTTTTTAGGAATAATAAACTAACGGAAAATATTCCCTTAATTGTATTATCATCAAAAGAAGACCCTAAAATTAAAGCCGAAGCTTTTGCTTTGGGCGCAAATGATTATATGGTAAAATTACCCGACAAATTAGAGGTTTTGGCACGTATCAGATACCATAGCAAAGCATATATTAATTTACTGCAAAGGAATGAAGCGTATTTGGCATTACAAGCCACACAGAAGGTTCTGTCCGACGAAATTGCAGAAGCCTCTGCTTATGTTAGGTCGCTGCTACCCAATCCGTTAAACGGCCCAATAGCTACTAAATGGAAATTTATTCCATCAACTACATTAGGGGGCGATGCGTTTGGATATCATAATATTGATGAGGATAATTTTGCAATGTATTTGTTAGATGTTTGCGGGCATGGAGTTGGTGCTGCATTATTATCAATATCTGCAATGAATGTTTTACGTTCTCAATCTTTATCGGATACGGATTTTTGTAATCCGGGTTCTGTTTTGGCCGGACTAAACAAAGCTTTTCCAATGGATAAACAAGGTGATAAATTTTTTACAATTTGGTATGCGGTTTTTAATAATAAATCGCGTGAACTTATATTTTCAAGCGGAGGACACCCGCCGGCCTTACTTGTTAATGTTGTTGATGATGTTACAACTGTCAAAGAGCTTACAAATAAAAATTTGGCAATAGGATATTGGGAAGGTTACGAATTTAAGAGTGATAAATGTTTTGTTGAAAAAGGCAGTAAACTATTTATTTATAGTGACGGCTGCTTTGAAATAAACATGCCAAATGGAAATATGATGAGTTTGGATGAATTTAAGGATATAGTGGCTCAAAAAGACGACTCCGATTTAATTTATATGGAAATAAGAGAACTAAAAGGTGATGAAGATTCTTTTGATGATGATTATTCAATGTTAGAGATAATGCTTTGAATTTTCTACCACAAATAATAAAAAAAATAACATTATTACACGAGATTGTTTTTTACGAATCCTACAAAGTGACCTAATTAATTTGGCATTTTTTTAAATAAAAGAATTTCAATTATAATTAACCAATAAAATTTTTTTTATCAGTTTATTGTTGCTTTTCCTATCTAAGGAAACGGTCTTAAGAATGATTAAATAAACCCCAGTTTTAAAACTTTCAACATTCATATTTATAACATAATCACCAGATTTATTTTCCCCTTCATAAAATGCTTTAATAATTCCCCCTTTATAATTTATTAACGAAACATTTACTATGCTTTCATGTGGTAAAGAATATTTAATGTTTATCGTTTGGCTAGATAAGAGAGACTGATAATAAGACAAACAATATTCAGTAGGTGGGATATTAATCACAACTTTAATAATGTTGGAATATGATAAAAATTTATTATTCTCAAGGAGTTTCAATCGAAACAAATAAATTCCATTACTTAAATTTTGGAGAGTGAAGTAATGATGTACCAAAGAATTTGAATTACTTTGTCTCTCGATAAATCCGGTTTTCGTCCAATTATTAATTTGGTTTGTACTAATTTTGCATTTTTCAATGTTAATATCGTAACTGTTTGTTTCTGCCTTTGTTTGCCAAATTAGATCAACGTTGCGATCAGTTACATTTGCTATTAGTGAAATTGGTTTGATAGGGGTATGTTTATAATTAGAATTTGTATTTAGGGGTATCCCAATAACATTACTATACAAATATAACATAGATATAAATAAAATCGCAATACTACTATAGGCAATTAAACATTCAGAGAAAGCACCTTTGGTTGGATCATTCCTTTGTTTAATTAAATGTTTTTCGATTGTTAATGGATATCCAACTTTTTGAATATCAATGTCGGAATCAATTTCAGCTGATGGAAATGGAATAATAATGTCTAATACTTTTTTTAATTTACTTGGAATAATAAGATCTATTACTTCTTTTAACTTATTATGTTTAGATTCATTTTTAATATCACGCACGTCTTTCTTCTTATTGTTTTGTGAAATTAAACTTAGGTGAGCATTAAAGTAAGCATTATATTGTCTTGATGCCCACCTTTGAAAACGTTGTTGTTTTCTAATGTAAAGGTGTAATAAAAACCAAAATACGAAATAAATAATTGCAAGTACTAATGTTGAAGGCACTAAGCTAAACAAATGAGACCAATTTCGTTCATTTAGGATGAAACCAAATAGAGTAGTTTGTAGCAGAATACCTGCATATAACATATTTTCTTTGCGATCATGATATGAAGATGAATCTGATAATCTATGTTTTATTAGCTCGAGGATATACTTGTCTTGAGAAAATCTTGTCCTCTTTCTATAATGGAATCCGATCATATTTTCGTCACCCAATAATTAAATTTCTCTTCTTCAATATTACTGAATTAATAATTATAATCAATGCGTAATATTTATTTATTAAAAAAAGTGTTTGAAATATGTATTAATAGAATATTAATTAATTTATCCTTATTAAAATCTGTGAGTCGTTTTTGAATCTTAAATCATTAATGCTACACATTGTTTGATCTCATACAACCGTATAAATAATCTAAATATAATTAGTATTTGTTGTCTTATGAGGCGCATCGATTAGATTTATTATTAGAATGGTTTATATAAAATAAATAATGTATTATTTGATTCACAAATAACTATGATTTTTTGTATATTTAATTAAAAAAAATATCTGAATGGCAAATATCAAAAGGTGATTACATGACTGAAAAAACGGAAAGAATATTGGCAGTTGATGTGTTTAGGGGGCTGACAATATTAATGATGATTTTTGTAAACGATTTAGCCTCAATTAAAGATATTCCGTTTTGGATGAAACATATGCCAACGGAAGTAGATGGGATGACATTTGTTGATTTAGTTTTTCCGGCTTTTTTATTTATTGTAGGTATGTCAATTCCGTTAGCGTTAAAAAAAAGACTTTCGGTGGGCGATAAGCCGTTAAAAATTTGGCTGCATATATTAATTAGAACTGTTGGATTATTAGTGCTTGGTTTATTTATGGTTAATACGGGCAGCCTAAATGAAGAATTAACAGGAATTTCAAAACACACATATCTATTGTCTTTTTGTATAGCTGTAATTTTATTATGGAATCAGTATCCAAAAAGCAGCGGTAATAAAAAAATATTAAATAATATTTTACGGGCAGCCGGGGTTGTAATTCTTTTTGTTTTAGCCTTTATTTACAGAAGCGGAACGGTTGAAAATATAGGTTGGTTTCATACTTATTGGTGGGGTATATTGGGCCTAATTGGCTGGGCGTATTTATTGGCAAGTATAATTTATTATATATTTAAAACTAATATTACAGCGTTAATTGGTGCATTTGTTCTTCTGATCTTATTATATATTGGAGATAAATTCAATTTGTTGGGGATTTTCCAGAGCCTAAGTAAAACTTTGTGGATTGGCGGACACATTGGCGGACATACTGCAATTACACTTGCGGGTGTGATTGTTTCGATTGTTATTATGACTAATGTTGTATCTGAAAAAAGGAATAAAAAAATTATCTGGGTATTGTCATTTTCGGCATTTATAATTGCAGCCGGATATTTTATACGACCATTATACGGTATATCAAAAAATCTTTCAACACCAACTTTTGCTTTGTATTCTTCAGCAATTTGTTCAGTATTATTTTGCTTTTTATACTGGATAACCGATATAATGCAAATTAGAAAGTGGACATTTTTTGTGCTGCCGGCCGGATCCAATCCTTTACTTGCTTATATTCTGCCGGATATTTTTTATTCGATAATTGGTTTGATGGGAATTACTTTTTTGTCTGACAATTTTGGAAGTGGTGTTTGGGGAATAATTAGGTCGTTGGTTTTTGCATTTGTAATGGTATATATTACTTCAATATTCAGTAAATATAAAATTAGGCTGCATTTATAATTTTTAGATAGGGTTTTACACAAAATGTTCCAAATGAACAAAAAAAAGGAGGCTTAAACCTCCTTTTTCGTCTAAATTATTTCAACTATTGCACTTGTAATTGTATCTTTGTTGGGATTTAACAAAAACACTCTATAAAATCCTCTGTCTTTAAATTCTACTCCCGGGAAAAATATATAAGTCATATCCGGATCTGTTGTAAATTCATAATCGTTATAATATTTAAATTCACCTGTTCTCGGTTCAAATTTATCCATTTGTACAAATACTTTTTCGTAATATACAGGATTAGCTAACTTGGCCATAACAGTTAAAGTACCGGCATAAAACCTATCAGAACAATCTTTTTCCCCATCATCATATTTTACACAAAAGTATAAAATATCGCACGATTGAGCTTGTACTTTGATGTTTGCAGCGAAAAACATGCTGAAAAAGAAGAATAAAACAAACAATTTTTTCATATAGTCTCCCTAGTAAGAGCTTTGAAATTATGCAGCCTCAATATTTATGAGGCTGCTGAAATATGGACGATTAAATTAACAATAAAAATATTATTTTACAAGCAACATTTTTTTAGATTGAGTGAAAGTACCGTTTGCACCGGTAGCGTTAATTCTATATATATATGTACCACTCGCAAAAGAAGAAGCGTTAAATTCGTGGTGATATATACCAGCCTCTTGAGTTTGATTTACTAAAGTTATTATTAATTCGCCTAAAGAATTATATATCGAAATGTTAACATTAACTTTATCGGCTAAAGTATAACTGATTACGGTAGAAGGATTAAATGGATTAGGATAGTTTTGCTCAAGCGAAAATTCGCGCGGGGCAGTAATTTCAACTTCAACAACAGGGCTATATTCAAAACTTCCATTAAAATCAACTTGTTTAAGTCTGTAAGAATATTTACCAGCAGATAAATTACCATCTACAAATTGATAAGTCGATTTTTCGGTAGAATTTCCTTTACCATTGACAAAAGAAATTTCGTTCCAGCCTGAATTATTGCTTTTCCTTTCAATTTTAAAACCGGAATTGTTTGTTTCGGTTGCTGTTGACCAATTAAGTAAAGCACCTTTTTTTGAAGGTTCAATAGTAAAAGATGTCAATTCAACAGGAACTTCGCTCTCTTTAATTTCCAAAGTTACCGGAACGTTTATTGACTGATGATTAGGATCGTTGCTTGTTATTTCAACGTCCATTGTATAAACACCAAAAGGAAAATCTTCTGTTACATAGGTTACTTCAACTAAAGAAGATGTACCGCTTGATAAAGTACCCGAAGCATTATTTGTTGATAACCAATCGGGGTCGGCTGCAATTTTAACAGCTAAGTTGTTTTTAATATAAACAGCATCAAAAGCCATTAATAAACCATCGGTTCCTGTTGAGTTTTCTATACCTGTAGTTCCACCATTAACCGTAGCACTAATATCTTTAAAATAAAAGAATATCTTGCCTGATTTATAAAGAACAGCTTGATATGTTAATGTACCCGAACCGGTATAACGTGACCAGTTTGTGTATTGAACAATAAATTTATCTGCTTCTGCTTTATAATATACTTTGCCGGTAGTTTTTCCGTCAAGGTCATCCCAAAATGGCGAAATTAAATTATTTGGTGCACCGGAACTTGGTATTGATGCATTTGTAAATGCATTTGCAGTTAATACATCAAAAGTTAAAAATCCATTAGAAGAAAAATAAATTTGTTCTTTTGATTGTCCGTAGAATTTGAACTCAAAACCCATGTTAAATGGACCGGCATAACCTTCATCTGTTCCTGCATATGTTCCGGTAGGAGTCCAAGTAGCAACTTGAGTACCCGTTGTGGAAATATCAACCCATTCAAAAGCAGGGCCTTGTGGGGAATCGCTATCAATCCATTTATAACCAAAAGTATCAGGGCCGCCAGAACCTTCAATAGACATACCGTTATTTGATTCATCAACGCCTTTTATTGATTGATGATTAAGTTCGGAAGAAGTATTTGAAGGAACAATATTAAACGATACATTTTTACTTGGGAAAGTACTATTAGTTAATTGAATCTGATAATCTAAAGTTGAAGGATTAGCTGATGTATTTGAAACAATAATAGTGTCTTTTACGGTTTGATTGTGGAAAAGGATTTTATTTAATGTAGCAGGTGTAACTGATAAAATAGGGGCAGCTAATGTATTGCCGCTTGCAGAGTTTGATAAACCGGACCAGTTATACCATACGTCTTTTGATTTTACGGAAAAATAATATGTTGTATTAAAACTTAAATTTTCAATTTCAATTGATTCTGTTGAACCCGCCGGTTTTGGAGTAGTATTAAATTGAACAACAGTTGCATTATTAAAAGCGGTAGTATCATTAATTGGAGAAGTTGACATTCTTATACTATAACCAACAACGCCGCCAACAGAAGTATCGGAAGCAACCGTCCATTGTAATGTAAGTTTTTGAGATGTTGGGTTTATTACTGCTAAGTCTGTAATATCTGTAGGAGGTGTTGTATCTGGAGTACCCATAGATAAAAACGCTGCATAACAATCAATTAATCCTTTGCCGTAATTGTTATCTTCACCAACAGCCCCTAAATCTTTAGCAGTATTATATAAAGCTAATTTAATTTGTTTACCGGTCAAAGTTGGAAAAGCTGATTTTAATAAAGTAATAGCTCCAACAACATGAGGACATGCCATTGAAGTACCGGTATAATAATCATACCCGCCGCCAATAACAGAAGAACGAACGTTGGTGCCCGGAGCACTTACCTCGGGTTTAATTAATAAAGAACCGGTTCCGCCGCATGTTGAAGGGCCGCGTGATGAAGAACTTGCAATTGGATTTGTGTTGCCGGATAAATAAGCAGCACCTTCAATATTTGCAACGCAAAATACGTTTACTTCATCGGTATTAATATTTTTTGGTTTTGTAACAGTTGAAGAACCCGGACCATTATTTCCGGCAGAAAATACTACTGCAATACCGGCAGCTTCAAGAGCGTCAAATGTTTGTTTATATAAACCGGAACATTCGTCAGTAATATCAGGATCGTACCAGCTGTTAGAAATAGCATCCGGCATATCGTTAATAGTAGTAGCATTACCATCAGGATTTAAAGCCCATTGGAAAGCAGCAATAGAATTAGAAGTGTGCGGAGAACTGCAAATTGTTTTTGCAGCTATCCATTCGGCATCAATAGCAACGCCAATAGTATCGGAACCGCTTCTTCCAATCATTGTACCCATAGTATGTGTTCCATGATTATCGCAATCATTTGGAGTAGTAGTGCCGCCTGATGGATCTAACCATGCTTGATTTGAAGGAACGTGAGTACCTCTCCATCTTGCACTTAATTGCGGATGCGTATAATCAACACCTGTATCAATGCCCATAAGTAAACGGCCTTGACCGGTAATTCCCATTTTCCATAGTTTATCGGCATTAATTATTTTAATACCGTCTTCAACAGATTTTGAACCAAATGAATCATTGCTCCCTTTTTCAGGGCGATCTAATAACAATTCGGAATCAAGGTCTATTTCAGAAATTTCGGCTCTAGTCATCATTTCATAATAAACCGCCGGTTTGGCAATAACGCCAATCATATTTGCAATCCAAAATCTTTGATATGTAAATATTTGACCGCTTTCAGTTTTGCTGTCAAATTCGGCAATGTAAGGTGCTTGAACCTCATTTGCTTTTTGCTGCAAAGTAGTAATTACTTGGTAAGCACGTTGTTGTAAAGAAGCTTTTTCTTTATAAAGCCTATCATCAATAGTACGAATATCCACTTGATCACGAAAATAAATAAATCCATGTACATATTCGTCAGCTTTTGCATTTTGCAATGCTTGCTGCATACGCTGACTCACTTCCACCTGTCCATACATAAATGAAGAAAGAAGGAAAATGAATAGTAGTGTTTTTCT
Source organism: bacterium (assembly GCA_043805435.1). Taxonomy (GTDB): domain Bacteria; phylum Bacteroidota; class Ignavibacteria; order Ignavibacteriales; family Melioribacteraceae; genus JAEXOD01. Next base: position 27,012 of record JAZDHY010000067.1, on the reverse strand, counting down.
CACTTGGCGCTCCTAATTTGTTTAAAAATAAATGAAATTAATATAATAAATAAGTTTAAAAGATAACATGTATTATTTTACAATGTGATATAAATCACACTTATAGAATTTTTTATTTATTTAGCTTTTTTGTATTAAAACAATAAGTTTTCAGTTTTTTCTTTATCTAAAATATAATAAAAAACAGTACCAATAGTGCACAAAGTATTATTAGAATCGAAAATTTTTACATTAATTTCAGCTAATTTATGAGAATTGCTAACAATTTTCGATTTTAAAGTAATATTTCCTTTATCAATAAAAACAGGTTTTAAATATTTAACTTCAATTTTTGAGGTAACACCGGTTAAATGAAGTTTACCGGTAACTGTCCAAGCCGCAATTTCATCAATAAGTGTAGAAATTATGCCTCCATGTAAAACATTTTTGTATCCGGCAAAATGAGGCTGGGGCTGCCATATAGAAAGTACTTCATCTTCTTCCTCAAAAAAAGACATTTGTAATCCAAATTTATTTTCAGGCGAACATCCAAAACAATTATAATCGGGGCGATTGATATATGGATTAATTATTTTTTCCAAGTTCTTTTCTTTTGTATATTTGTTAAATAAAATATTAACAAAGTTAAAAAAAATTATTAACAAAAGTATAAAAATTTATGAATTATTCGACATTTAAAACAGAAATAACGGTAAGGCCGGATGACATTGATATGAATAATCACGTTCATTATTCAAAATACCTTGATTATTTATTATTTGGCAGATATGATCAAATGAAAAAAGATTATGGAATGAGTATGGAGGATTTTATCAAAGAGGGGTATTCGTGGTTTGCTTCAAGTGCCAATATCAATTACAAAACCGCATTAAAGTTAAGTGATACAGCAATTGTAAAAACTCAGGTAAAAGAAATTAAACCGGCGCAAGTTGATGTTAATTTTTGGATTATTAGGAAAGAAGACGAAAAAGTATGTTGTTATGGTAATGTTTTATATACAATGATATCCTTAAAAAGCGAAAGACCTGTAAGAATTCCTGAACACATAATTAAAAAATATTCAGTATAAATTATATTTTAGGATTTATTGTTTGTGGATTTGACTTTAAAAGACTGAATGTTCTTTAATAATAGTTTTTTATTTATTAAGATTCTTGTATTTTTAACTTTATAAAAATAGATGGACATTTTACCAAATTATTGAATATTTATGAAAATATTTTGTTTAGTTATAACTCTTTTATTTAATACCTTCGTTTTTATTAATGCCGGTGAAATAATTGAAAACAAATCTTATAAAGGGAAAAAAATATTAATAAAATATTCCCAATATGGCGAAGCCGGAGAAGTAGAATACACGCGAATAATACTGCAAAAATTTGTTCAAATACATCCCAATATTAAAGTTGAAGTATCTATTTATCCTTGGGGGCAATATTGGGCTAAACTTCAAGTACAATCGGGTGCCGGATTAGCCCCTGATGTAGTAATGCTTCATTCCGGTGTAATGGGTGTTTGGGTAAAAAGAGGTGCAATTTTACCGTTAAATAAGTTTATAAAAAAAAGTGAAATTAAATTATCCGATTATCACAAAATAGCAATTGATGCTTGTATATGGGATGGGGTTCAATACACTTTTCCGTTAGATATTCCAACCAGAGCTTTAATTTATAAAAAAGACAAATTACAGCAGAGTGGAATTACTGAGAGTGAATTTCCAAAAGTAAATAAAGCATTAACTTGGGAAGAATTTAGAACTTTAGCCAAAAAGCTGACAATTAGAAACAATGACGGCTTTTTTTTGCAATATGGAATGGTGGGAGGATTAGGCTGGGATGAACCGATGTTTAGAATGTTTGGCGGAAATATTTTTGACAGGCAAATAAATCCTACTAAAACCACAATTGCAGGAAATGATAGTTTACTTAAGGGTATGATTGAAGTGTATAAATTACAATATGCCGATAGAGTTCACCTTGGAGACGCAACAATAAAAACCGGGAATTTTAATGTTAGTTCGTTATTGTACAACGATAAATTTGTTATGGCAGTAGATGGGCCTTGGGTACTGCGAAATTTGCAAAAAGATGGTATAGCTTACGGTGTTACACCACTTCCAATTGCAAAATATCCGGCTTTAACTTTGGATATTAATACGGTTGGAATTTTTTCGGGTTCAAAACACCCTAATGAAGCATGGCGGTTGATTAAATATTTGGCTTCTTACGACCCGCAGATTATTTATGGAAAACGTTTAAGAGGAGTTCCGTCATTAATTTCTGCTAAGCAGGGACTAATTAATAACGACTATGGTGCCAAATATTGCGAAGCGTTTTTGTATGACCTACCTACAGCAGCAACAAATATTATTACCGCAAATAGTTACTTAAATCCTATACAGGAAAAATGGCGGCTAAAACTTGAAACGGTCTTAAACAAATATTACGATGAAGAGTTTTATAAGCTGCAAAAAATTGATGGAGTAATACGCACAAAAGAATATTTGGATTTTGTAAAAAAGATGAATGGATTTATTGAACTTACAATTAAAAATAAATTACCCGAATTGGAAATGGAATATAAAGACGCCTTTAATAAAGGACAGGAAAAGATTCCGTCATATTTTGTAAAATATGTTGCCCCGTTAATTTTGTTTGTTATTTTAATATTTTTGACCATAATGTATGTTATAAATATTTATAAAAACAAAGATAAAGTTGCAGTAATAAATAGAAAAACAAATCTTTCGGGTTTTTTAAGTATTTCGCCTTGGGTTATGGGATTCATACTTTTTTTATTAGGCCCAATATTAGCAGCACTTTATTTTTCGTTTACAGATTGGAATTTAATTAATCCGCCCAAATGGATAGGCTTGCAGAATTACTTTGATTTATGGAGTGATAAAAAATTTTTAATTGGAATAAATAGAACTTTTTCGTACGCAGTATTTGTGATTCCTATTACAGTATTAGGCGGACTATTTACAGCCGGATTGTTAACAAATAAAGTTAGAGGTGTTAATTTTTTTAAGTCTTTATTCTATTTTCCGTCCTTATTTACAGGTGCAGCCATTGCAGTGTTATGGACAAATATTTTTAATAAAGAGTATGGAGTAATTAACTATTTAATATCGTTTATTGGGGTGCCACCAATAAATTGGCTTGATGAAAACCATGCTTTTTTTACAGTTATATTAATGAATATTTTTTGGATTGGAAGTTCGATGATAGTATATTATGCGGGTATGAAACAAATTCCTGTTTCTTTGTATGAAGCTGCAGAAATGGATGGAGCAGGGTTTGTAAAAAAGTTTATCCATATAACAATTCCGTCGTTGGCTCCGGTAATTTTATTTATTGTAGTAATTACAACAATAGGTGCCTTCCAGATATTTACACCGGCTTTGTTTTTTACGGATAGTTCGGCAACAATTGGCGACCCGGCTGATGCTTTAAGATTTTATTCGGTTAATATATACGATGAAGCATTTAATAACCTTAGAATGGGCAGGGCTTGTTGTTATGCTATAATTCTTTTTGGTATTATTTTTTTAGTGACTTCATTACAGTTAAAATTATCTAAACGATTTGTAAATCAGAGTAATTAAAATGTCTAATAAATCACAAAAATTATTTATTTATCTGGCTTTATTTTTAGTTGGAATAATTTTGGCGTTCCCGTTTTATTGGGTAATTAGTTCCTCTTTTAAATCGCGCGAATCAATAAGTATGAACCCGCCTTCATTTTACCCAAGTAAATATAGAACTTCAAGCTTTAATATAACCACAAATAATAACATTTTTATTTATAATAAAGCTGTTTGGTTAAAATTAAATAAAACTGAGGATGTAATAATACAAAGCAATAAACATGGCGGATATTATTTGCTATTAGATAATTTTAAACCTACTCAATATGTTAAATGGATTAATGATGATTTAATAAATGTTTTTAATTGTCCCGATTCTATTAAAAATATTCAATTTTCTAATGTTCCTGTTTATGAACTTGAAGAAAATAATAAAAAAATTATTATTGCCGCAAAAATGATAAGAAAAACAGAAAATAAAAATTTTGAATTGTTGTTTGTGCCTTTAGAGGATGATAAAAATACTGATAATTTTGAAATTATTATAAATAAAAAACATTCTCCGGTAATAGATTTTTCGGTACGTTTGGCAAACTATACAGAAACATTAAAAGGGCCTGAGGCAAGTTACGGAACAAAATCGATAGGATTTTTGACTTACTTAAAAAATAGTTTTTTTATAAGTTTTTTAGCGGTAATTGGTCAAATATTATCTGCTTCAATTGTAGCTTACGGTTTTGCCAGATTAAATTTTAAGGGACGGGATTTATTATTTGTTCTGCTACTGGCAACTTTAATGATTCCTGCACAAGTTACATTAGTACCGTTATTTTCCATTTACAAATCAATTGGCTGGCTGGATACATTTTTGCCGTTAATAGTACCGCATTTTACCGCCGGAGCTTTTAATGTTTTTTTAATAAGGCAATATATGATAACTTTACCAAAAGAACTTGATGAATCGGCCATAATAGATGGATGTAATCCGTTTCAAGTGTTTTATAAAATTATTTTACCAAATTGTATTCCGGTTTTAATTGTTGTTGGGTTGTTTACATTTGTGGCAACCTGGCAGGATGTTATGGGCCCATTAATATTTTTAGATAATCCTGAATTAAGAACTGTTCCTTTAGGCCTGGAATATTTTAGGTCTCCTTACATAGACAACAGGCATTTATTACTTACCGGAGCAGTTTTAAGTATGTTTCCTATTGCCGTTATATTTATTATTTTTCAAAGATACATTATGTCGGGAATTGCTACAACCGGCTTAAAAGGTTAAAAACGAGATTATTATGAAAAAGAAAATTATTTATTTATTTGTTATCTGTTTTTTAGAAGTGCAAATTTTTGCGCAAGACATAGATTACATAAATTCTACTAAATTTGGTAAGATGTGGTCGTTTGATAATATACCAATAGAAAAAATTAACGACCAATATGATGTTCATTTATCACCCGCCTGGTATAACGATGTTATGCAGGCTGCTTTACAGCTTGGGAATGGATGTTCTGCATCGTTTGTATCTGAAAACGGATTAATTATGACTAACCATCATTGTGTACGAGATGCAATTATAAAAATTCAAGAAGACGGAGAAGATTTTTTAACCGACGGCTTTTATGCAGAAGAGAATAATTTGGAACGCGTAATACCCGGAATGTTTGTCGATCAATTAATAAATGTTATAAATATAACGGATGAAATAATTACGCCCGATATTGTTGAGTTGAATGATAATGAACAGAATAAACTAATTAAAACACGGGTTGATTCGGTTGAACAAAAGTATAACAAAAAATTTGGTTTAATTTGTAAAATTATTCCATTATATAGTGGTGCTAAGTATGTTTTACATTGTTATAAAAGATATACCGACTTACGGCTGGTAATGGTGCCGGAATTTCAAATTGCATCCACAGGGTGGGATTGGGATAATTTTACTTATCCCCGTTATGAATTAGACTTTGCTTTTTTACGGGCTTATGATTCATTAAATGTTTCTTGCAAAACGGAAAAATATTTTAAGTGGAGTAAAACGGGAGCAGAAGAAAATGAATTAACTTTTGTAATTGGCAGACCGGGGAATACAGATAGATTGTTTTCATCATATCAACTAAAATATTTGATGGACTATCAATTTGCCAAACGATGTTTAATATTAAATAAAACGTATTCTGTTTACGAGTATTTATATAATATCAATCCTGCAGGAGAAACAAAATATCTTAATAATTTGATGGGTACGGGAAATTCAAAAAAAGCATATAACGGTATGTTAAGTGCATTAAACGACAAACAACTATTTAATGAAAAAATTAAAACAGAAGAAAACATACAAAAAATAATTACTTCCGATAATAAATTAAACAATAAATATGGTTTTGTTTTTGATGCCTTAAAAACTGTATTTGCAGAACTGGAATCTATTGGTAATGAATTTGAGACATTGAATAATTTAAAAAGGGCAAATAGTTTATACTTAGATGTTTCGTTAAAAGTACTCTATTTAACCGATCAGTTATTATTGCCTGATAGTTTAAGAGAAACTGATTATTTTGATTGTAATATTGCAAATACAAAACAAAACTTGATGCCGAAAAAATTTGACAGCACTCTTCAAATAAAATTATTGGAGGCGATAATTGATTATTTGCAAGGCAATTTAGGGCAAAATAATTTCTTGTTTAATTTGGGATCCTATTCGATTGAAAATTTTGTAACCGAATTAATAAATAATTCATGTTTTAGTTCTAAAGACAAATTTGAGGCTATGATTAATAAAAAACCCAAAGAAATATTAAACTCAAATGATCCGCTGCTTAATTTTTGCAAGGTTTATCAAACAAAAATGGAAAAACTGCTTCCTAAAGTAAACGAGTTAATTTCAACAATTGAAAATCTTAACCGATTGCTTGGGGAAATGTATTTTGAAGTTTACGGAAGTAACTTTTCACCGGATGCTACATCAACGCTTAGGATTTCGGACGGAGTAATAAAAGGTTACGAATATAATGGAACGATTGCACCGGGTAAAACAACATTTTTCGGAATGTACGATAGATATTATTCGTTTGGCCAAAAAACATATCCGTGGGGTTTGCCTGTTAAATGGCAAAATATTGAGGCTGATTTTGAGTATTCTACTCCGCTGGATTTTTGTTCAACCCATGATATTGTTGGGGGAAATTCGGGAAGTGCCGCAATAAATACAAATAAAGAAATAATTGGACTAATCTTTGACGGAAATTACGAAAGTTTGGCAGGAAATTTTTATTATTCGCCAATAAACAATAGGGCAGTAGGTATTGATTCTAAAGGTTTGTTTTATTCACTAAAAAAGATTTATAAAGCAACTGATTTAGTTAATGAATTAAGTGGGGATAAAAAATAAATTACATTGGACCGTGATTTAAGTAAAAGGCGATTTTACAAAAAACGAAAAACAATTAATTTTTGTTGCTAATACAAAATTCGGGTTTATTCGGTTTTGGCATATATTTCTAAATTATTTATATATTCCGGGAAAAAGCCAATTCTTTCTAAATCAGTGGAATTCATCAAAAATGGACTTACGTCTTCTTTAAGTTGTGTAAAATTAATGGTTTTTATTTTTTTAAGCAATTCGTTTTTTAAGTTTGATAAATTCTTAATTCCGGCTTTATTTTCTAAATAATTATAATTTGGAGCAGCTATACTAAATAAATATAAAGTATCATAAAAATCCCTGCCTTTTGGGGTTTTTCGGTTAATAATTGCCCAAATTTTTTGGGAAAGTAATATTTCTTTTGGTGTATAAAAAATCTTTGTAAAAATATCAAATTTGTTTAGTAAAAACGCTTCTGAAGCATAAACAAAATTTTGATTTTCGGTGTCTAATTGAATAAGAATCTTTTCCTCTTTGTATCCTGATAATTGATTATCAAAGAGTAGATTTGGAATTCTTATGTAACATCGGAATGCTCCTTTATTTACAATTTTAATTTCTACACTATAACCTTCTTTAATTAATGCCTTTAAAACAATTTGCGAAAGGGAAGTGAATTCTTTTACGGTAAGACCAAAATTATCAAAATCCAAATCCTCCGAAAATCTATGAGTTCCAAAAATGATTCTTAAACAAGTACCGCCCATAAACGATAACTTTGAAGAATATTCCGAATTAAAAATAATTTGTAAAATTTTATATTGCAGATATTCTCTAAGAATATTCCTTTTAAATAATCTTTGATTGTTATCGTAAAACTTTTCAATTTCGGAAATATTAAGCATTTTTTAGCCATTCCTTCAACAAGTTAATACGCTTTGACAAGCTTTTATTATTAAATAAACTAAGGTAATTAGCAAGTTTTTCCCAATTTACCTTTTCATTTATAGAGTAATTGTTGAATCTTAAACCATAAATATGATCTAATGTTTTTATTTTAGCATTAAGGTAAAAATAATCAAGCAGTGCCTTTTCGGGTTCTGCCATTTTTATTATCGTGTTTTCCCAAGGAACAAGATTGTATCCCCAATTTAAATTGTATTTAATGGTTTTGTAAGAAAAAACAATACCTTGGTTATTAAAAATGTTTGTTTTTTTTGTTGATACGGACGTTATATTATATACAGCTTCCGGGATAAATCCATAATATGAAAGAGCTGATTCAAGAGAAATGTATGAGGGTTCGTAAATTCTGTTAGCCAAATAAAACAACTTCATTTCATCTAAATTTGTATCCTCAAAAACAAATAGACTATTTGCTATTCGTTTAATATAGCCTTTTTTTTGCCATTCAAACAACTGAGGGTAATAAACCTTACCGCTTAACTTGTTAATATCGGTTAATGTAAATGCGGGAAAGCTTTTTAATTGGTTATAAAAATTAATATAATTCATAATATTTCTTATATATATTAAAAACAATATAAATAAGAAATATATTAAAGTCAAATTTTGGTATTAGTGTGAAATTGCTTACAATCTAAACTATTTTTTGTATAATGGTGTTCAGATTAAAAAAGGTAATTATGGAAAAAATAGAATCTCCCTGTGTAAAAAATTGCGAATTAAATTTTAAAACCAAATTATGCAAGGGCTGCTTAAGAACTATGGATGAAATTACGGGCTGGGGTTTGTTTAGCGAAAAACAAAAAGAAAAAGTGCTGAAATTAATTGCAGCAAGAAGGGCAGATGTTAATGAATATAAATAATTTATGTTTCCACTGAGTGGTTTATTTACGTAAAATAATTTAAAGATAAAAGATATAACATATAACATCAAAATATAATGTTACCGAAATATAGGAATAAATAAGTCGTTAAGTCAAATAACAGTGTTTATTTAATACAATCACAAGACCTCAGAATATTAAAAGCAAATTCTATTTAAATTAAAATATTTGGACAATATTTATACGTAATATTAAATAAATAGCAGGTTTTTCTATAACATTTTTAAAATAAAATTTGAAATATTCTCCTAAGCTATTATATTTAATAACCCAAAAAAATTACTTTAGTTTATATAATTATTAAAAGGAAGGGTTTGGCTAATGTCTAAAAAAATACTGGTTTTAATAGCGGTTATAATTATTGAAGGATGTTCGATAGGTAATAATATTTATCAAGGTTCAAATAGTAATCCTAAAATAGGTGAAGGAATTACGGGCGAGGCTACTATTTCGAGGGATGTTAACAGTTCTTTCGGGTTTAGTGTAGGAATAAGTATATTCCCGGAATCCATGTTAACGGATGATTTTAAGAAAGATTTTGGGGAAATTAACTTTGCAACAGCTTACTTGCCATACACGATTGTTTTCCCAACTATTAATATGAGTGAAACATGGGCCTCGGTAAAGTATTATCCGTTAGCTCAAAGTTTGAATATTTATCCTTATATTGGCGGAGGACTTGGGTATTGTTTGTTACAGACAAGTTCACTTCCTGATTTTCAGAAAGATATAATGATTGATGGTCAGCTTTTTGAAACTGCTGCCAGAAGACAAACTAAAGATATTTTAGGAGTTTTATATTGCAGAGCTGAAGGCGGTTTAGTATTCCATCCATTTAGGAGTATTATTGATAACCGTTTTGGGAAAAATTTTTATATAAGCGGCAGCATTAATTATGACTTTCGCAAATTCAATGAAAATATAAACCTTGATGGATATCAGTTTAGTCTAAAAGTTGGTTATTCTTTTTATTTTGATAATTAATTCTTTTTATATCAGTAAAAGATGTATAGTTTTTGCCTAAAATTAAGATAATTGACTACGTATAAGATATATCTAAAAGGTAATAAATTATTATCTGTTGTTAATTAAAAGCACAAACTCACCCTTAAGTTTATCGGCTAAGGCTTTATTATACAAATCTTCTAATCCACCGCGCATATATTTTTCGTTTGGCAGCGTTAATTGGTAAGCAACCACGGCGGGTTTGTTTGCGCCCATAATATCGGCACAGTCCTTTAATAAAGAAATTAATCTGTAAGGAGTATCTAAAAGTACAATTAGTTCTTTAATTCCTTTTACTCTTTTTAACTCCATACGGCGAATATCTTTTTTAGGTGATAACCACCCGTAAAAATAAAATTTGTTAATATCAAATCCCGAACCGATTAAAGCGGGCATTAATGAACTTGCACCCGGAACAGGTACAATGTTTATATTTGCGCTTATGCAAAAATCAACTAAAAACAAACCCGGATCGGAAAAAACCGGAGTTCCGCAATCGGAAATTAATGCAGCACTTTTACCGTTAATAATTTCCAAAGCTACTTCCGAAGCTAATTCTTTTTCGTTATGTTCATTTAACGATGTTAACGGTTTTTTAATTTGCAAAAAATTAAGAAGTTTTGAACCTTCTTTGTATTCTTCGCATATGATAAAATCTACTTCCTGCAATACTTTTAAAGCCCGCAGTGTAATATCATCGTAATTGCCTATTGGGGTTGATACTAAATATAATTTGTTTTGGGGTGTTTTCATAATAATTTTAACGCTAAATTAAGGAATAAATTCCTTGAGTGATTAATTTATTGCCGAATATGGAACATAAATACATTGCAGAAATATGATGGCAATTGTTGATCGTTTTCTAAAGAAATCGCTAATAAATTTAATTATTTTAGTACAAAAAAACTTGAACACAATACAGGAAAAGTGAAATTGTGGAAAAATATAAATGGAATGCTATTCCAATATCACAAATAATGTCACCCTGTCGGGGTTTTTACGATTATTTTTAATTTTGCTATAATCATGTCATCCCTTCGGGATTATGTAACACAATGTAATGTAATGCGTTAACGGGTATTTATTCCACATAAGCACGGCCGAGCCGTGCCATGTTTGTAACCATACGTACCGCCGCTAATCCCAGAACTCCAGAGGAGTTCCATGTTGCTGAATTATGGTTTTTCTTGTATTTACAATAATTCCCCAATTCTCACACGTTCTTTTTGTTTTGTAAGTTGCTTATCCAAAACTAAAAGAGTTTTAACCTAACAACTCATTAATTTTATTGTATAAATCATCTAAAGAAACTTTAATTCTTTCGTTTGTTTTGCGGACTTTTATTTCCACCTGATTTTCTAACAAACTTTTTTCGCCTACAATAATTTGTAAAGGCATACCTAAAAGATCGGCATCTTTAAATTTAACACCTGCCTGAACACTGTTTCTATCATCAAACAAAGTAGGAATTTTAAGTTCGTTTAATTTATTGTAAATGTTTTCGCAAGCTTCAATAATTATATCTTTTTTCATGTTTAAGCCTAACAACTGCACATAATACGGTGCAAGTAATTTTTCCCATATAATGCCGTTTTCGTCATTATGTTGTTCAATAAAACATGCTAAAACTCTTTCGCAGCCAATTCCGTAACTACCCATAACAATAGGGTGCTCTTTCATGTTTTCATCAAGGAAAGTTGCATTTAATGCTTCCGAATATTTTGTGCCGAGTTTAAAAATATGTCCTAATTCAATGGATTTAAAAACATCTAAATTATTACCGCAGCGTGTACATTTTTCACCGCTTTTTACCGTACGCAAATCGTGGTAAGTAACATCCGGAACGTCACGTGCTAAATCTATTCCGCCAATGTGGTAATCGTTTTTGTTGGCACCGCTGAATAAATTATTTGCTCCTTTTAATCTTAAATCGGCATAAATTTTATATTTAAACCCAATTGGGCCTATTGATCCCGCATCTGCACCGGAAATTTCTTTTAATTCCTCAGGGTGGCAGGGACGTACATCAGCACCTACTATTGCAGGCAATTTTGTTTCGTTTACTTCGTCGTTACCGGACATTAAAATTAAAACAGGTGTATCGTTTACCATATATACACGCGACTTTGCTGTTTCATTTTCGTTTATACTTAAAAACGTACAAAGTTCGTCAATTGATTTTATATTTGGGGTAGAAATTTCGTAAACTTGTTTACTTACGTCATGACAAGTTACAGGACTTACTACTGAATTTGCTACTTCAACATTAGCGGCATATCCGCAATGTTCGCAATAAGCAACGGTATCTTCACCGGCTTCGGATTTAACCATAAATTCTTCCGATTTGCTTCCGCCCATAGCACCGCTTGAAGCACCAACTACAAAATATTTTATTCCGCATCGGTCAAATATTTTTCTATATGCAATATTATGCAGTTCATACGATTTATCAAGATTTTCAAAAGAGGAATCTAAAGAATATGCATCTTTCATTAAAAATTGTCTGCCGCGTATAACGCCGCTGCGCGGACGTGCTTCGTTACGGAATTTGGTTTGAATTTGATACCAAATTTGTGGCATATCCTTATACGAAGTAATTACTCCGCGTGCATGATAGGTCATAATTTCTTCGTGAGTAGGAGCTAAAACATAATCCCTGTTTTTTATATGAAACATAGTATCACCAAAGGCTTCAACTCTTCCGGTTTGTTCCCAAATCTCTTTTGGATTTAATGCGGGCAGATGGAATTCCTGGCCGCCGATTGCTTCCATCTCTTGGCGTATAACACCGGCTATTTTTTGCAATACATTATAACCCAGCGGTAAAAAGGAATATATACCGGCAGAAAGCATACGCACCATACCGGCACGCAACATTAAAATATGACTTGGAATAACTGCATCAGCAGGAACTTCTTTAAGTGTAGGAATAAATGCTTTACTAAGTTTCATAACATCCTGTAATTTTAAAATTTAACTTGTAAAAATAACAAATTGAAGGCTTACTTGCAAGGCAGTTAAAAAAGTAGCGCACTACTTAGCGGTTGTTTTTTTGGTAAAATTAAAGACCCTATTAACCAATTATTTGATCTTAAATTTACAGAACATACCACTAATTGAGATAATCCGTTATATTTTCTTCATTTACCTTTACAATCAGTATACGCTTTGATTCTTAAATAATTAATATACAAAATTAACTATTTAGAAGCCGTGTTGGTAGCATGGAAAATTATCAATGGCTTTTTATCTTCTCTCAATCTGTTTTTTTTAGATTTTCGGCTTTGTTATTTGTATTGTCTATCTTTTTCTGAGTTAGTAAGTTATTAATTTGCCTATCAATAAACTCTATTAACCTTGGATACTTTTTCCAATAAATCTCCTTTATACTTAACATAATAACTTCCCTGTACTTAGAATTATTCGAGTAAAAAGACTTAAAAATATTATTCAAGAAAAAGTTTAAATGATAACGCCTTGAGCAATTTTTAATTTATTTATTCTTAGTTATTAAATTTTAAATAAAACAATTTGTAAATAATATTTATTTTTATTAGATTTATTAACCAAATGGTTAAATAAAAGTGTCAAACAAAAATGAAAAATGATACAGAACAAATAATTCTTAATGCCGCAAGAGTAATTTTCAAAAGAAAAGGTTTTGCGGGAGCCAGAATGCAAGAAATTGCTGATGAAGCAAAAATTAATAAAGCGATGTTGCATTATTATTATACAAGTAAAGAACTATTATTTAGCAAAGTATTCCACGAAGTAATTGATGAGTTCTTAAGATTTACTGTAAAATTACTAGATGATAAAATAGACTGGAAATTAAAAATAAAAGTAGCTGTATGCTCATTTACAGATTTTTTTATTAATCAACAAGACATATTACCATTCGTTATTAATGAAATTCATCAGAACCAAACTTTATTTGAAAAACAATTATCAGCTGATAAGTTGATTGCAAAAACTAATTTTTTTATACAAATAAATGAAGCTGCCAAAAATAAAGAAATTAAAAATGTTGATCCGATACAAATATTAGTTGATATGATGTCATTAGTTTCGTTCCCTCTACTTGCAAAGCCAATGATACAATCTATCAGCGGATATAATGATGATGTATTCAAAAACTTTATTGAATATAGAAAAGAATTAATTGTAGAAATGATTTTAAAACAATACGAACTATAAAAATTTTGCCCAATAATTAACCAAATAGTTAAACCAAATAGTTTATTAGTTGATACTAAAATAAAAAAGGAAATAAAATGAGATTAACGAAAATTTTTATAATCACAATCCCCTTTTTCATCTTAAACGGATGTAATACTGACACCAGCAAAAATGATGCAAATGGAAATTTTGAATCAACAGAGATTATGGTTTCTGCTGAAGCTAGCGGGAAGATAATAGGCCTGAAATTAGAAGAGGGACAAAACCTTAATTCAAACCAGATAGTTGGCAAAATAGATACTACTGAACTTTATTTACAAAAAAAACAAATTGAAGCAACTATCAGTGCGTTGGATAAAAAACTGCCAGATCCAACCGCGAACATAGAAATTCTTAAAAGTGAACTTGAGAATGCTCAAAAAGAAAAACTACGATCTGAAAATCTGTTTAAAGCTAACAGTATTACTCAACAACAATATGACAATGTGCTAACACAGGTAGATGTATTGGAAAGAAAAATAAAAGCTGAAAATTATAATGCTGCAATTAGTTCCAAATCAATTCTATCTGAAAAAGAGCCTTTGTTAAGACAGATCGACCAAATTAATGAGAAGATTAGCAAATGTAATATAATTAATCCAATTCAAGGATGTGTTATAGGAAAATACCACGAACAAGGAGAAATGATTGTGGCCGGGAACCCAATCTACAAAATTGCAGATTTGCGAACTTTAAATTTGAGAGCTTATGTGACAGAGAATCAAATACATCAGATTAAAATTGGGCAGAATGTAAAAATTTTTGTGGACAAATCTGACGGAAATTATAAAGAGTATCGGGGGATTTTAACTTGGATTAGTGACCAGTCCGAATTTACACCTAAAATGATTCAAACTAAAGAAGAACGTGTAAATTTTGTTTATGCTATCAAAATAAAAGTTGAAAATGACGGCGGGATAAAAATTGGTATGCCCGCAGAAGTTAAATTTGAAGGGGACATAAAATGATCTCTATTTCAGCTGATAGCATAACCAAGAATTATGGTAAGATAATTGCATTAGATAATATTAGTTTTAATGTTGAACAAGGGGAAATCTTTGGCTTGATTGGAGCAGACGGTTGCGGCAAATCAACACTAATTAAAATTTTTGTTACTGCACAATTGGCAACTTCAGGAAAAGCCAAAGTTGAAGGGTTTGATGTTAATGTAGATTATAAAAAAATAAGAAAAATCATAGGATATATGCCCGGAAAATTTTCTTTATACCATGATTTGAGCATTGAAGAAAATATAAAATTTTTTGCTTCAGTTTTTGGCACAACACTTAATGAAAATTATGAAATTATAAAAGAAATATATCAGCAGATAGAACCATTCAAAGATAGAAGGGCTGGTAAATTATCGGGTGGAATGAAACAAAAACTTGCCCTAAGTTGTGCTTTAATTCATAAACCCAAAGTGCTATTTTTAGATGAACCAACTACAGGTGTAGATGCTGTTTCTAGAAAAGAATTTTGGCAGCTATTAAAAAGACTGAGAGAACGAGAAATTACAATTGTGGTTTCTACACCGTACATGGATGAAGCTCTTCAGTGCGATAGAATTGCTTTAATTCAAAAAGGAAAAACCATGGCAATTGATAAACCAGATAAAATAACTAAACATTATGGCAATACACTTTTTGCTGTAAAAAGCAATAATATCTATAAATTAATAAATGATTTGAGGGATAATGAAAACACAAAAACTTGTTATGCTTTTGGCGAATATGTGCATTTAACCTTAAAAGATAATAACATAGAAATCAATCTAACAAAGGATTACTTAAAATTTAAAGGCCATAATGATATTGAAATAAAAATTACAAACCCCACAATAGAAGATTGTTTTATAGAATTAATGAGTAATTAAAACAAAAAAGGATAAACGATGTTAAAAAATATATTTATCTCGATATTGATGATTGGAAGCACAATATTTTCTCAAGAGCAAAAATTAACCTTATCAAAATGCATACAGTTAAGCCTTGAAAAAAGTTTCCAGACTAATATAGAAAAGTCAAAACTACGCAGCCAGAAGGCAAAGATTTTAGAAATCAACACGTATTTATTACCGGATATTAAACTTTACGCCGGATACTCAAGACTTAGTAAAGTTTCCCCATTTCAGGTTGACTTGCCTGGTATTACCAACGGACCAGTCACAATTTCTAAATCAATATTTAATAATTACAATGCTCAACTTTCCCTTAACCAGCTTATATTTGCAGGATTTAGAATACAAAAACAGATAGAGATAGTGAATGAAGAATATAATAGGCAAAATATTCAAATAGAAGCAAAAATGAATGATGAAGCACTTGAGGTTACATATCAATTTTATGACTCATACAAACTAAAAAAAGAAATTGATTATTTAAAATTAAAATTGGAAAGTGTAGATGAACATTTACAAATAATCACAAATCTATTTAAAAATGGTAAAGTGTTAAAAAATGAGATACTTAAATACGAGATTCATAAAGCCAAAATAGAATTAAAATTAATTATAACTACTAATCAATATGAATTAAATATGGTAAAATTATTGAATAAAATCGGAGTGGATAACACTTTAAATTATTCATTAGAATACAGTTTCCAGGAAGAGATTGAGCCAGTTGAAATATCAGATGAAATGATAATACATTCAATTGAAACAAGAAGTGAAATTAAAATAACCAAAATTAATGAACAGATTATACAATCTACTTCGGATTTAGCAAAATCAGATTACTATCCTACCATTTCATTTAACGGGAATTATTACTATTCCAAACCTAATCAAAGGATTATGCCCACTATTGATCAATTTAAAAATACATGGGCTATAAATCTGAATCTAAGTTGGGAACTGTGGAATTGGGGAAGAAGTAATTACGCGGTTCAACAAATTGAAGAGTCTCATTATCAAAATCAACAGCAACTCAATCAGCTAAAGGAGGATATTGGAATTAACGTTAAAGACTGCTTAAATAAATATGAAAACGATAAAAAAACATTAGTTATTAAAAAGAAGACGAAAGATTTGGCAAATGAGAATTATAGAATTATTAAAGAATTGTACCAAAATCAACAAGCAACAAATGCGGATTTAGTGGATGCGGAAACAGAGCAGATAGAATTGGAACTAAATTATTTGACTGGGGAGATAGACATTAGAATTTCACAAGTGAGCTTAGAAAAAGCGCTTGGTAAAAAAATATATTAGATGAAAAATAATATGAGTATAATAACGGTTAAAGAATTAACAAAAAATTTTGGTGATTTTGTATCTGTCAATAAAATTTCCTTTGAGGTTGATAAAGGAGAAATTTTAGGATTTCTAGGGGCAAATGGTGCTGGTAAAACAACAACAATTAGAATGTTGTGCGGATTATTGAAGCCCTCAAGCGGAACTGCAGTAGTTGCCGGATACGATATTTATAAGGAGTCAGAGGAAATAAAACAAAGTATTGGTTATATGAGTCAAAAATTTTCTTTATACGAAAACCTAACAATTGAACAGAATATCAGATTTTATAGTGGGATTTATGGCTTGAAAAAATCGGAAATCAAAGAAAAGACTGAGATGATTGTAGAAAAATTCGGGATATCAAAATGGAAAAAAAGTAATGTCGAAAAGCTTCCATTGGGTTGGAAACAAAAATTGTCATTTGCACTAGCTTTAGTTCACAATCCTAAAATCATTTTTTTAGATGAGCCTACGGGAGGCGTAGACCCAATAATAAGAAGACAATTCTGGGATTTGATATACGAGGCATCAAATAACGGCACTACAATTTTTGTAACAACACACTATATGGATGAGGCTGAATATTGTAACAGAGTGTCTATTATGGTTGATGGCGAAATTAAAGCCTTGGGGACACCAAAGGAACTTAAGGCTAAATTTAATTCACAAAATATGGACGGTGTTTTTCAAATATTGGCAAGAGGAACGGTAAATAAAGAATGAAAGAGAAAAATATTTTTATTGGACAGCTATACGCTTTTATTGTAAAGGAATTTTATCATATCTTTAGAGATGGAAGAACATTGTTGATTTTATTTGTTATGCCATTGGCACAGGTGATTTTGTTTGGACTAGCATTAACGAATGAAATAAAAAATGCTGAAATCGCTGTAATAGACGAAGTCAATACTCCATTAAGTTTGTCTCTGGTAAATAAGCTAAGCGCCTCGGGATATTTTAACATAAAAAAATATCTTAATAATGAAACGGATATTGAAAGAGAATTCAAGCAGGGAAGTATAAAAATGGTGTTCATTATCCCATGTGATTTTGACCGAAATATTTATAAAGAAAAAAAAGCAAGTATTCAATTGGTTACCGACGCTTCTGATTTGAACACAGCGAACACGCTATCAAACTACGCAATTTCAATAATTAATGATTTTACATCAAACTTAAATAAAAATGAAATTAAGACTTCATCAATTTATATAAAAACAAGAATGTTATATAATCCCAATCTGAGATCAGTTTATGTTTTTATACCCGGTGTAATGGCTTTGGTTTTAATGCTTATTTCATCTTTGTTAACTGCAATAACAATAGCTAAAGAGAAAGAACTAGGTACTTTTGGTATTTTGATAATCACACCTCTGAAACCATTCACTATAATTATTGGGAAGGTTTTCCCATACTTGTTATTATCAATGATAAATTCAGTTATTATTTTATTTATGGGGATTTTTGTTTTTGCATTACCACTTAGGGGAAATGTTTTTGCTCTATTGCTGCAATGTTTTTTATTTGCTATTACTTCTTTATCGCTTGGAATATTGATATCGACTAAGTCAAATACTCAACAAGAGGCAATGTATACTTCGTTAATAACACTTATGATGCCAACAATGCTTTTAACCGGTTTTATATTTCCAATAGAAAGTATGGCCTTACCATTGCAATATATCTCAAATATTATACCCGCAACTTGGTTTATAAGTATTGTAAAGACAATTATGATTAAAGGGCTTGGTATAGGATATTATTGGATTCAAACTTTAGTACTAATGGGAATGACATTTTTATTCGTTTTATTGAGTATTATTAATATGAAAACAAGAGGAAAATAGTTGTGATAAAGATACTATACTTAATACAAAAAGAACTCATTCAAATATTGAAGGATAAAGCGTTTTTGCCTTTGATTTTCATTGCACCCATAGTCGAAATAATTTTATTGCCCTTTGCTGCAAATTTTGAAATTAAGGATATAAAATTCTCCGTTGTCGATAATGATTTATCAAGCTTCTCGAGGACGCTTGTTACTAAAATTAGTCATAACAAATATTTTTCTTTTGAGGGATATTGCTTGACTGAAAATGAAGCGATGCAAGAGATAGAAAAAGAAAAAATTGACTTAATAATTAAAATACCAAAGCACTTTGAAGAAGATCTTATAAATCAAAATAATGGTGACATCCAGCTTATAGTTAATGGTGTAAACAATACCAAAGCTATTGTGGTGAATATGTATACTTCCTCAATTATAAACGATTTTAATTGGAATCTGCATCGGGAACAAAAATTAGCAATTCCATGTGGAGATGAACTAATATCAATTCAACCGATAATAAAAAACTGGTACAATCCTCTTCTAAATTACAAAACCCTTATGGTGCCGGGAATATTAGCTGAACTTTGTGCATTAATTACTATGCTTCTTGCGGCACTGAATATTGTTAGAGAAAAAGAACTTGGAACAATTGAACAGCTTAACGTAACACCTTTGAAGAAGCACGAATTTATAATCGGGAAACTTATTCCTATATGGTTGATCGGTCATTTTTTATATTGGCTTGGTTTATTGGTCGGCAAGCTTGTTTTTGACATCCCTATTGAGGGTAGCTTGTTAACCGAATTCGTGTTTATATCAGTTTTTTTATTGTTTGTCCTTGGGATTGGTCTATTCATTTCTACCATTGTGAACACACAGCAAGAAGCATTGTTTGTTACTTTTTTTTTTATAATGCTTTTTATTTTAACAAGCGGTCTTTTTACACCAGCCGAATATCTACCAGATTGGGTTAAAATTTTTAACATAATTAACCCCATAAAGTATGTTGTAGAAATAAATAGGTTAATTTTAATAAAAGGAACGGGCTGGGATGTTGTTGGGAAAACTACTCTTTTAATGGGGGTATATGCAATAATAATAAATACTTTAGCTGTAATTAGGTACAAGAAAACCGTGTGATACTCCAACTGGTTGAAAAGCTTTTTAAGAATAGGCGCAATCAAACAGCTTTATTGTTAATGTTAAGACGATTCTATTCTATTGAAAAATGCTTAATTCGTCCATCAATAAATAATTACTTCAATTTCATGGTAATTACCTGAGGGTTCATCAAAGCATAAGCATCCGCTCAATTGGATTGATGTTGGCATTTAATTTTACAGGTTTTTCCCATTTACCAATGTGCTTTAACGAACAATATATGACATCTTCCATTGTAAAATATAATGTGTGTAAATTCTTTGTAAAACTTAGAGATTTTATCAAATCATAATTAACATTAAATACGAAATCCAATAATGCAGGTTCACTCCATATTTTTGAGGTTAAGGCCAATCCCGAGCTAATAACCGTATTGATTATTATATTAATAATCTAAAGTTAATCCATTACTTAAAACAGCTAAGATATTGATTAATATTTTTTGCAAAACCATTTTTCCCCTCAGTAATTTATTTGATTCCTTTATTAACAAAAAATTTAATTTCTAAAATCAATTTTCATAAACCACAGCCGAAAGATAACCAACCACTTCGGAATAATCTCCCGTAATATTACCGGATGTGGTGCGGGCTAAAACTTTAGATTTTTTACGGTTAATTATTTCGGAAAGTTTTAATAAAGTTACTATTGCACCGCCTCCGCAAGCTTCACAAAATCCATGATCCAAATCATTTTGCAGGCCGTCATAATCAAATTTATTTATTTTATTTTCTACAATTTTATCCAATTGTTCGGCTTTGTCTTTATTGTAAAAATGCGATAGATCGGAACTGGCAACTACTAAGGTATTATTGTCCACAACTTCAGCCAATCGTTCTGCAAGTTCAATCATATAATTGCGTCTTTGGTCGCCAAGTATAACAGGCAAAATTGTAAAATCTTTATATATGGCCTGCAAAAAAGGAATTTGTACTTCAATAGCGTGTTCGTTGCGGTGTCCTTCAACGGCGGAATGAATTATTTTGCTTTTTTGTGTAAGTGTTTCTCTCAATTCCTTATTCACATTTACCGTTCCAAGCGGAGTTGAATAAGCAGTGCCCGAATATATTGAGATGCCGTTAAAATATTCCCTATGGCTTGGGGAAAGAATAATTATGGTATTAATGTTTTTGTCTTTAACTGCATTATATGCATAAGCTGCCGTACCGCCGCTATAAACATATCCCGCATGAGGGGCAACAATGCCGGTGATGTTGGTAAATTTGTTGTCAGCAAAATTATTGTTTAAAAGTTCATCAATTGTACTGCTTAAAACTTTTTGAGATGCAGGATAAAACATTCCGGCAACGGCAGGTTTGCGAATGGTTTCCATTTAACCCTCCAATTCCTCTTCTGAAAAAACAGTTGCTGTAAACATTTCAATATTTAACAATTTTTGTCTCCACAGGTCGGCTTGCAACCCGGCTTTTAAACACAATGATGATAAATATTGTTCTACATTCATATTGTGTTCAATTGGTACCTGTGGTAATAATAAACCACGTCTTCCGTGTTCGTTTACTATTAAACCGTGTGTACCAATAATTATATCATCATAACTATTCATTTTGAACGGAAGAGAAAGTAATGATATTTCTAATTTAATATCCTTAGTTTCGGATTTTATAACAGACGGAAATCGGGGATCGTGAAAAGCTGCTTGTATAGCGGCATTATGAATTGTTTCGTAAAGATAATCATCAGAGAAAATATACCCAACGCAGCCCCTTAAATTATTGTATTTAGATAAAGTAACAAATGCGCCAATCTGCTGTTTTAATAATGGATATTTTTCCACATCTATATCTAAATTATCTCCGGTACCAAGATAGTTTTCAATTGAGGTGCGGGCAATTTTTAATAACAATTGTTTTTCTTCTTTCGATATTTCCATAACTCACTCCATTTTATAAACTGCTAAACCTTTCTTTTCAATTAATAAAATAAGAAAATTTTTATATACAAAAAATGATTCCGGTACAAAAGCATTAATATTACTGTTAATAACCATCTCTAATTTAATTTTATTTGTTTTTATATCAACAGCAAAAAAAATATTTTTAATAATTCCATTTTTTTCAATATGAAAATTGCCAAAATAAAAATCATTAATTTCCAAATATTCAACATTAAATTTAAGAGAACCTTTATTCTTGTATTTTAACAATACTTTTTCAATAACATCAATTGTCCCTAGATTATATTTTTGGGGATAATTATATAATTGGTAATTATATAAATCGGTAAATGACTTGTGTTTATTATCAATATCGTCAAAACTAAGCGTTAATTTTTCAATCATTACGCCTGTATTTATATCCGCAGAATAATAGTTTGTTTCTTCAAAACCTGAGGTTTGAACAATTAATTTATTTTGTGAAACCAACAAAAATGTGAAGTCCAAATTTTCCCATATTACTTTATTTTGGCTTATACTAAAAGCAACAATGCCTTTATGCATTGGTAAATCGGGCTTAACAAATTTATGGAAAAAAATAAAATCGTCATAAACAGCTTCAACACCAATCCATATCTTTTCCGGCAGAGTAATATTTTTTAACAACACATCGGAATTTTCAAGATTATAAACAGAAAAAAACACTTCTTTTGTAGTTGTATCTCTCGATTCAACTAATAATAAATGGTGGTTGCTAATAAGCAGCCGCCATAATTGTGCATTTGATGAATAATTAAAATATTTTTTTAATTTCATTATTAATATTATTCTATTGGTTTAAATTTAGCCGTAAAATGTCTAAGCATTGGTGCTTCGTAAGTAATTTGGTAACCTTTTAGAGTATCTCTTTTATTAAATACATCAATAATTACTTCAGCTACAAAATCAATATGGCTTTGGGTATAAACACGTCTGGGAATTGCCAAACGTACCAATTCCATTGCCGGAGAGATTAATTTACCGTCTTGGCCGTATTTGCCAAACATTACGCTGCCAATTTCTACAGATCTTATTCCGCCTTCAATGTATAAAGAACAAACAATAGCTTGTCCCGGATATTGATCAGCCGGAACGTTGGGTAAAAATCCTTTTGCGTCAATATATATAGCATGTCCACCCGGTGGTTCAATAATAGGCACACCATATTTTGTAATTTTTTCTGCCAAATATTCAATACTTCTAATTCTATATTGCAGGTAATTTTCGTCAACAATTTCTTCCAAACCCTGTGCAATTGCTTCAAGATCTCGTCCGGCTAAACCGCCATAAGTTGGAAAACCTTCCGTAACAATTAATAAATTACGACTTTTAGTAGCTAAATCGGCGTTATTTAGTGCCAAGAAGCCGCCAATATTTACCAAGGCGTCTTTTTTAGCACTCATAGTTGCACCATCTGCATACGAAAACATTTCCTGACAAATTTCTAAAACTGATTTATTTTGATAACCGGGTTCGCGTTTTTTAATAAAATATGCATTTTCTGCAAATCTGCAAGCATCAATAAATAAGGGAAGATTATATTTATTGCATACTTCTTTAACCTGTTTAATATTATTCATCGAAACAGGCTGTCCGCCACCGGAATTGTTAGTAACGGTAATCATTACAATCGGAATATTTTCGGCACCTTTTTCTTCAATAAATTTAATTAAGGCATCAACATCCATATCGCCTTTAAAATCGGCTTTAATTTCGGGATGTTTGCCAATTTCGTTTAATAAATCAACAGCTTCGGCACCTGTAAATTCAATATTGGCACGTGTTGTATCAAAATGTGTGTTGTTGGGAATAAATTTGCCCTTGCCGCCAACAATTGAAAACAATATTTTTTCCGCTGCCCGACCTTGATGAGTAGGGATAATATATTCTAAATTAGTAATTTTTTTTACAGCTGCTTCAAAACGGTAAAAACTTTTAGAGCCTGCATAAGCTTCGTCACCGTCCATAATTCCTGCCCATTGTTTGGCACTCATGGCAGATGTTCCGCTATCGGTTAATAAGTCAATTATCACGTCATCGGCACGTAATAAAAAAGGATTGTAGCCTGCTTTTTCAAGAAGATATATTCTTTCTACTTTTGTTGTAAAACGTATAGGTTCTACCGATTTAATCTTAAATGGTTCAATAATGGTTTTCATAAAATCCCTTTAATTTTTATAATGTTTGTTATATAATAACTATTTATAACAAACTAACTTTATAACCAAAGATAATTAAAAATTAATAATAATTAAAATGTTTATTTAAACAAAAAAAAATGAACTATCATTAGATAAAAAATAAACAAAGTATGTTGCACATCGCTGGTGGATGTTGCATAAGTAAGCTATAAATAAAGCTGAAGGGGAATAATTACATTTAAAGGTAAATTAATAATTGAATATCAAGAAATAATAGAATTCTTAACTTGGGCTAAAGCCATAATTATTCGCTTTCTGCCTCACCCCGTCATAAATGGCGGTTTACTAAACTTTAGGTTAGGGTTATAAATACCCATAACTTATTATAATATAACTATATATAGATTATGTTTTAGTTTAAATAACTCCGACTTTTAAGTCGGGGATCGAAGGTAAATTAAATACGGGCTTTAGCCCAAGATATGTTTATATTTAATTAAATTCTAATTACATTTATCAATTCAGTTCTTAGTAAACCCATATTCACTTATGCGACACCAATCGCTGATGTGCTTTTGGTTAGGGGTTAGTTTGGATTACAAACGTGGAACCAAATATGACATTATTAGTTTTTAAGTGGTTAAAAATATACAAAAGAAATGGTGATTTTGATATAAAAGTATTAGAAATTAAGGATAAATATAAATTTATAATATTTTTTACTGTATAGATGGAAAATAATCTTATAAAAAGTATATAATACGTTACAAAATGTATATAATACTTGACATTTTAAATATTATTTAATATTTTCGAATAAAAGAAATATGAATTATGGAACAAGAACTTAAAAATAACATAAAAAAATTTCGGTTTATGTCAGATCAAATAACACAAGATGAATTGGCAAATAAACTTGGAGTTTCAAGGCAGACAATACTTGCAATTGAAGGTGGAAAATTTAATCCATCAGTAAAACTGGCATTAAAAATTGCCCAATATTTTAACTGCAAAATTGAAGACATTTTTTATCTGGAGGAAATAAAATGAGTTTTAGATTTGGTTATGAATTAGTTGTTGGTTTGGTTACACTAATAATGATACTATTATTAGGTGCAAAAGGTTTGATTTTTTTTGTGTTATTTTTACCACTTCCAATATTGATGAGGGCAAAAAAATATGAACCTGATGAACGTGAGCTGCAAATGTTTTACAAAGCAGGTAGTTATTCAACAGCGGGTATAATAATTATTGTTGTGCTTATTTCAAAATTTTCATATTTAATTATTAATGGTCATAAACTGGGAGATAGTTGGGCTGGTTTATGCGTAGCAAGTTTTATGTTTGTCCATGGTATTCTTGGTTTCTGGTTTTTTAAAAGAGGTTAATAAAAATATTGTTTATAAAATGTAAAAATTATTAACCTAAACATTGCTTATAAAAGAATTTTTTACGCGTTTTTTATGTGGGGACATCATTAAACAAAAAGCGTTTAAATTTGATTTTTGATTTATTTTAATTGATAAATATAACCATATGAGGAGGAGATTTCCATGGAAGAAATGTTACAAAATCCAGAACAATTAAACGAACTAGAAGAAGATGAAAAGTTTGGTCATACCGATAGTATTGTTGGCTTATTTACCGAACCGGTTCCAACGTTTGAAAAAATTGCTTTACTTCCGCCAAAAACAATTGATTGGCTTGTTCCGGTAGTATTATTAGCAATTGCAGTAATATTTTCCAATTATTTAATGTTTACTAATGCACAAATTAAATATTCATTGATAGAAAAACAAATGGCTATAACTGAAAAGAAAATTCAAGAATTAGTAGATAAAGGCACTATTACGGAAAAAGCTGCCGACGAGCAATTGGAAAAAATAAGAAAACTTATAGAAAAAAACATGCGCGGATTTTCGCCAATTATGATTATCAGCACTTTTATTAGTGTGTTTATTAAATTTTTTATTGTAGCAGGAGTGTTTTTAATTTTTGCTAAATTTGTATTAAAGGGGGAAGGAAATTATCAAACTTCTATGGTTGCATTGGGTTTACCTGCCTATATTACCATTGTCCAAGTGATTTTTATGGTTATTTTTGCCTTGGCTTTAAGTAAATTTTTGAAAGGTCTAAGCGTTTCTGATTTTTTGGATATGGATAAAAGTACTTATGCTGGATTTTTTCTAAGTTTTTTAGATCCTTTTTCAATTTGGTTTTTTGCAATTGTTAGCATTGCTTATGCTAAATTGTTTAAATCAACAAAAGTTATGCACTCTTTTGTAACTGTTTTTGGTTTATGGATAGGTTTTTCGGTGTTTTTGTTTCTGCTTGCAAAGTACATACCAATGTTCAAGATGTTGGGTTTAGGCTGATTAAAGAATTAGATTATATAAAAAAAGCTGCCTCAAAAGGGTGGCTTTTTTTATATGGTAAAGTTGGAGTTTGGTGGATGGTATTGTATAACTTTATTTGGTAAATAATTAAACCATATGCAACCCACTAACGGGGTTGTATTTACATTTTTTTTATCTAGCTATGCAGCGTCCTGAAATAGGTTGACTCGAAAAAGATAAAAAAGTCAACCAAAACAAGGACAAAAAATGGAAAAAGCAAGAAAAAAAGCAATATTGGAGGAAAATGAAAAGCAATATTATCCAAATGCATTTAAGAGAAAA
>JAZDHY010000066.1:0-15019 GCA_043805435.1 bacterium | reverse complement strand
TGTGTGATTATAATGATTAACATGATTTTGTTATTGTTACTCTGAATAGACGACATATAGATTATAATAGATTCTTTATGTCACCCGTTCCGGGTTTGTTTTTGTTGGGGCATCTTTTTTGCTACAATAATGTCATCCCGTCGGGATTAAAATCGCGCAACTATATATCATTATCTTGAACTATGATTTGTGTGATTGTTAAAAAAATTAATGCATCTCTATAACCGTACATTAAATCACCGCATATATTAATGAATATTGCCCGCAAAAATTCATTAATAATACATAATTATGCATAAAAATGCGAAAATAGTAACAAATATGCAGAAATCTTACATAATTATGCAGAAATACCTTGTTTTCTATAAAAATTATATTTATGTTTGCACTTCAAAATAGAAATTGAAAAAAGTGTGTTTATAAATGGAGTACAAATGATTACGGTTGGAATTGTTGGCGGAAGTGGATATACAGGAAAAAAGCTATTACAAATCTGTTCCGCACATCCTAATATTAAAAGTATTACTGTTTACGGGTTTTCTACAGCAGGAGAAAATATTAGTTCAATATTTCCCGAACTGTTAAATATAATAGAAGATAATGTTATAGAATCCGTAAAAAGTATTTCACTTGAACATGATTTATATTTTATAGCATTACCCCATGGTGAGGCTTTGGAATATGTGCCCAATTTAATTCAAGCCGGTAAAAAAGTTATTGACCTTGGTGGTGATTACAGATTAGATACTGCTGAAGAATATCAAACTTGGTATAATAAAAAACATAATTCGCCCGAACTGTTAAAAGAAAAATGTTACAGTTTGGCAGATTATATAAATACCGATTATTCAAAAGTTAATTTAATTGCTAATCCGGGTTGTTACCCAACATCGGTATTATTAGCTTTGCTGCCGTTTGTTAATAATTTTTCAGACGTTATAAATACAGTTAATACTTGTTCCTATTCGGGTACAAGCGGTGCAGGTAAATCCGCTAAAACGGATCTGTTAATGTCGGAAATGGACGGTAATGTTAAAGCATATAATGTTAATAATCATCGTCATCAGCCGGAAATTTATCAGGAGCTTGTTAAGGCTGGATTAAAAGAGGAATATAATATTACTATGCATCTTTTACCTATTGCAGTTGGCATTTATTCGACCACAACAATTAAGCTAAAAGAGGAAATTGATGCAGATAAATTGGCCAAAGTTTATTTTGATAAATATAATTCCTCACCGTTTGTACGATTACGCAAAGTGCCGCCAAGTTTAACATGGGTTACCGGTACAAATTTTTGTGACATTAA
The DNA here is from genome assembly GCA_043805435.1 of bacterium. GTDB lineage: Bacteria > Bacteroidota > Ignavibacteria > Ignavibacteriales > Melioribacteraceae > JAEXOD01. Next base: position 13,710 of record JAZDHY010000066.1, on the reverse strand, counting down.
TTTATCGTTAAAAAGTAAAACTTTAATTATTACTTCGGCTATTGATAACCTTATAAAAGGTGCAGCCGGACAAGCAATTCAAAATATGAACAAATTATTTAATTGGGAAGAATCGTTAGGGTTACTTTCCTTAGGAGCTTAGTTGTGTATAAATTTATTGAAAATGGGAGTGTAACATCGGCTGTTGGGTTTTATGCCGCGGGAATTTTTGCGGGAATAAAGAAAAAAAGAAAAGATTTAGCTTTAATTTATTCCAAATTGCCGTGTAACGCAGCAGGTACATTTACATTAAATAAAGTTAAAGCAGCTCCGTTGGTATTATCAAAACAGGTAATAAGCGAAGGACATAAAATTAAAGCCGTTTTGGTTAATTCGGGTAATGCAAATGCATGTACGGGAGACCCCGGTTATGAAGATGCCTTAATTACACAAAAATATTGTGCAGATAAATTAAATTTACTTCAAAATGAAGTGTTGTTAAGTTCAACGGGTGTTATAGGCCAGCGTTTGCCTGTTACCAAAGTTCTAATGGGAATTGAACAAATAATTCCGGAACTTTCCGAAAATGGCGGTCTTGATGCTGCAGAAGCAATAATGACAACCGATACTAAAAGAAAAGCTTATGCTGTATCAGTAGAATTGGAAAAAGCCGCTATTACTATTGGTGGTATTTGTAAAGGAAGCGGAATGATTATGCCAAACATGGCTACTATGCTGGGGTTTATTACTACCGATGCGGATATTGAACAAAATTTGCTTCAATCAATTTTATTGGAAGTTGTAAACGTTACATTTAATAAAATATCTGTTGATGGTGAAACAAGCACTAATGATATGGTTGTGCTTTTAGCAAATGGTGCAAGCGGTATTAAAATAGAAAAAGAAACAACAGACGCCGAAAAATTTAAAGAAGGATTAAAAGCAGTTTGTACAGAAATGGCAAAATCAATTGCCTCGGATGGGGAAGGTGCTACTAAACTTATTACTATTAATATAACAGGTGCAGATACACAAGTTGATGCGGATTTAGCCGGAAAATGTATTGCTAATTCTCCTTTGGTAAAAACTGCCGTATATGGCCGAGATGCAAATTGGGGTAGAATTATGTCGTCAGTTGGTATGAGCGGTGCAGAAATTAATCCAAATAAAGTAAGTATATCTTTTGATGAAGTACCGATTCTTTTACCCGGATTTAATATTGTAGTTGATGAAAAAAAAGCAACTGAAGTTTTATCAAAATCGGAAGTAAACATTAATGTTAACTTAAATGGCGGAAAGTTTAAATCAACTTGGTGGTCATGCGATTTTACAGAAAATTATATTAAAATTAATGCTGATTACAGATCGTAATTAGGAGAATATGATGAATATTGCTGTATTAAAATTAAGCGGTAAAGCGCTAAACGAAATATTTACAAACGATAAATGGATAGATACAATTGTTAATTTAAAAAACAGTTATGACGGTTTAATAATTGTACACGGAGCGGGACAAAATATATCCGAGTGGTCGGCTGCATTAGGCCTTGAAGCCAGATTTATAGATGGACAACGTGTTACAACTGAACAAATTATGGATGTTGTTGCCGCGGTACAGTCCGGTGTATTAAACTCTAAAATAGTAAGCAGGTTATTAACAAACGGAATAGATTCGGTTGGAGTTTCGGGTATTGATAGAGGAACATTTATTGCCGAAAATTTAAACTTAGATTTGGGACATGTGGGTATTCCTGTTGTTTCCGGTTCGGTGGATTGGATAATTGATTTGATGAATAATAATGTAATACCCGTTTTTTCCAGCGTATGCCGCAGTAAAACAGGCAGTTTGATGAATGTAAATGCCGATTTGTTTACAGAAGTTTTGGCAGCAGCCGTAAGTGCTGAAACAGTATTTTTTGTTTCCGATGTAAACGGTGTTAAACTTTCAGGAATATATCAGTTATACGTAAATGAATACCAAATTAATGAAGGAATTAACAGCAAAGAAATAACAGACGGAATGATTCCTAAACTTACCAGCTGTGTTAAACTTTTAAATAAAGGTATAAAAAAAGTTTGGATTGGTAAAAATATACAAATGAATTACGAAGACGATTTTCAAACTAAAGGAGGAACGTGGATTGTTAAATCAGCCTAAACCCGGTGACCAAGCCAATTGTTGTTTATTAAAAAACTATGCTAGATATTTTGTTGAATTTGCAAAAGGCAACGGTTTTAATTTGTATGATACCGAAGGAAAAGAATATTTAGATTTTTTAAGCGGTATTGCCGTAACAAGTTTTGGACACAATAACGAATATATTAAAAATGCCGTAATAGAACAGATAAACAGCTTATGGCATGTTTCAAATTTATTTACTGCAAGCAAACAAGAAGAACTTGCACAAAAATTAACAAATATTTCCGGTTTGGATAAAGTATTTTTTTGCAATTCGGGAACGGAAGCCAACGAAGCCGCCATAAAATTTGCCCGTAAATGGGGTAAAGGACGTTCCACAATTATAACTACTTTAGGCAGTTTTCATGGAAGAACAATGGGCAGTTTAGCTGCTTCGGGCCAATATAAATTATGGGAAGGATTTTATCCTATGATGCCCGGTTTTTGTTATGTGCCTTTTGGTGATTTAGATGTTCTTGAATATTCATATTTCCCTGATGTTGTTGCCGTTATGGTTGAACCGATACAAGGTGAAAGCGGTATAATTTTGCCCCCCGAGGGGTACTTAAAAGGACTGCGTAAATTTTGCGATAAACATAATCTGCTTTTAATAGTAGATGAAGTACAAGCCGGAATGGGAAGAACGGGAAAATATTTTGCACATCAATGGGAAGAAGTTAAACCTGATATAATTACAGTTGCCAAGGGCATTGCCAATGGTTTGCCTTTGGGTGCAGTTATTTGTACCGATGAAGTAGGCACAACAATTACACCCGGTTCGCATGGTTCTACATTTGGCGGAAATCCTGTTTCTGTTGCTTCGGCTAACGCAGTTTTAGATTTACTTAACGAAGAAAAATTAAAATACATACTAAAAATTGGTAATTACTTAAAAAATAATTTAAATTCAATTTCTGAAAAAATTAAATCTGTACGTGGTAAAGGTTTAATGATAGGAATTGAATTTAACAATGAAATTTCTGCTAAATCAATTGCTATCTCATTATTGGAAGAAGGTATTGTAGTAGGTACCTCTGGTGAAAGTGTTTTGCGCATTCTTCCTCCGTATATTATTACGGAAAAAGAAGCCGATACTTTTATTGAGAAACTTACCGCATTATTAATTAAATAATTCTTAATATATAATGGTGTAAAAATGTCAGCAAAATTGTTAAGGCAGAACCGAATTAAAGATATTTTAAATAGTGTTACAGTTTCAAGTCACGAAGAACTTGTGAAAATTTTATCCGATGAAGGATACCAGGTTACACAAGCTACTTTGAGCAGAGATTTTGCAGAATTGGGCGTTATACGCACAATTAGCGATAATGGAATTAAGTACATATTAAATTCATTGGAATCAGGGAAACAAATATCAAAATTGATAAGTTTTGAAATCTTATATGTTCAGTCTAACGAATCTATGGTTATTGTTCGTACGTTAGCCGGAAGAGCACAAGGTGTGGCTTATCATATTGATAGACTAAATTTGCCGGAAATTATGGGAACTGTTGGCGGTGACGATACCGTTTTAATTATCCCTAGTTCGCATGCGCATATTGTAAAAATTGTTTCTCTGGTTAAAGATATAATGTTAAATCAGACAAACAAATCAAAAGATTAGGAGATACAAAATTGGCAAAAAAAATAGTTGTTGCATATTCCGGTGGTTTAGACACTTCTGTAATGGTTAAATGGCTGTGTGAAAAATATGACGCTGAAATTATTACCGCTACGGGTAATTTGGGTCAGCAGGCCGAATTAGTTGGTGTTGAAGAAAAAGCAATTAAAACCGGAGCTGTAAAAGCAGTTATTGTTGATTTACAGCATGAATTTGTAACAAAATATTTATGGCTGGCATTAAAAGCAGGCGCTCTTTACGAAGGAACATATCCAATGGCATGTGCAATTGGACGTCCGTTACTTGCAAAAATGATGGTGGATATTGCAGAACAGGAAGGCTGCGATGCAATTGCACACGGCTGTACCGGAAAAGGAAATGACCAGGTGCGTTTTGAAGTTGGAATACAAACTTTAGCTCCTCATTTGGAAATTATTGCTCCTTTGCGCGAATGGGAATTTAAAAGCCGTGAAGATGAAATGGATTATGCCGAAAAACATAATATACCAATTAAATCAACAAAAGCGTCCCCGTATTCCATTGATGAAAATCTATGGGGAATTGCAGTTGAATGTGGTATTTTAGAAGACCCGACTGTGGCACCGCCGGAAGATGTTTATCAAAAAACAACCAATCCTAAAAATGCCCCCGATAAAAGCCAATTTGTTAAAATCAGTTTTGAAAAAGGAATACCCGTTAAATTAAACGATATTATTTATGACCCTGTTGAATTAATAAAAGAATTAAATATAATTGCAGGAAGACACGGTATTGGCCGTATGGATATGATTGAAAACCGCGTGGTAGGTATTAAATCGCGCGAAGTTTATGAAGCTCCTGCTGCCGTTCTTTTACACAAAGCACATTTTGAACTTGAAAAACTTATTATGGATAAAGAAACATTCCGTTACAAACAAGATGTAAGCAATAAAGTTGCAAATATGATTTATGACGGTTTATGGTTCACTCCTTTATTTAAGGCACTAAGTGCTTTTGTTGATTCAACACAGGAAAATATTACAGGTGAAATAACTTTTGAACTTTATAAAGGCAATATTACAGTTGACTCACGTTATTCAATTTACAGTTTGTATAATATGGAACTTGCAACTTATACCAGCGATGATAAATTTGACCATAAAGCAAGCACCGGATTTATGACTATTTACGGATTGCCTTATAAAACATTATCTATTGTAACTAAAAAGGCGGCCGAACAAAAAAAAGAGTGTGCTTGATGCTTTGGGGGGGACGTTTTAAGGAAGCTTTAAATAATAGCGCATTAAAATTTTCGTCATCTATTAGTTTTGATAAAAGACTTATAAACGAAGATATAAAAGGAAGTATAGCGCATGCAACAATGCTTGCAAAGTGTGGTATTATTACTAAAGAAGAAGCGGACTTATTAATAAGCGGTTTAACTAAAATTAAAAGTGATTATAAAACCGGTAATTGGATCCCCGACGAAAACATTTACGAAGATATACATTCGGCAATAGAAGATAAACTTTTTTCGGTTGCCGGAGTTGTTGCGGGTAAATTACATACAGGCCGCAGCAGAAACGACCAAATTGCAACGGCAATGAAACTGTGGGTAAAAAATGCGGTATCGGAATTAAAAAGTGCGGCAAATAATTTACAAAAAGTGTTATTAAATATAGCCGGGGATAATATTAATACAATTATTGCCGGTTATACACATTTGCAGCGCGCGCAGCCAATATCGTTTGCTTTTCATCTGTTGGCTTATATTGAAATGCTTGAAAGAGATAAAAAACGTTTGGATTTTTGTTTTGATGAAACAAATAAAAATCCGCTTGGAAGCGGTGCTTTGGCGGGTTCTACTTTACCGCTTGATAGAGAATTTACTACATCTTTATTAGGTTTTGACGGTTACACAAATAATGCTTTGGATACTGTTTCGGACAGAGATTATTTACTTGACCTGCTTAACGCTGTTGTTATTGGAATGATGCATTTAAGCCGCCTAGCCGAAGAAATTATTCTTTGGTCTTCAAGCGAATGGAGTTTTGTAAAATTAGCCGATAGTTTTACAACAGGTTCGTCATTAATGCCGCAAAAAAAGAATCCCGATATGGCCGAACTTATACGTGGTAAAAGCGGCAGAGTGTATGGTAATTATATTTCGCTTGCCACTACAATGAAAGGACTGCCGTTAAGTTATAACCGCGATTTACAGGAAGATAAAGAACCTGTTTTTGATTCGTTTGATACTTATTATAACAGCCTTATTATTATGGCTTTAATGATGGAGACTATTACAATTAACAAAAAAAGATTTGATGAGGAATTAAAAAACAGTTTTATCCTTTCAACCGATATAGCCGATTATTTGGTGTTAAAAGGAATTCCTTTTAGAGAAGCACACAAAATAATTGGCCAAGTTGTAAAATATGCCGAAGAAAATAACATTGGCCTAAGCCAGTTAACATTACCGCAGCTTAAAAAATTTAGTCCCTCGTTTGATGAATCCGTAACCGATTATTTATCTGTGGAAACGTCATTAACCCGCAAAAAAACCGCTGGTTCCCCAAATCCAAAATTTGTAACAGATGTTATTAACTTTTGGAAATCTGAAATTACAAAATAATTGTTTGTTGTTTATTCCCCACCAAGTAAATAAAATGAAAGGTGGGGGTGAATTTTGGTTGCTGTAGTTACCCGCACTTTTTCGCTTTATTGAATAAGTCCGATAAATATTCAATAAAAAATCTAAAATACTTCTGATTTTTCTTGACAATAAAAAAAAATAATTTATAATAACAATTATTATTATTTATTTATTGTGGATTTTTTGAATTGTAATTTTTCAAGAACTAAAATAATTAATGTTAGCTAAAAAGAGTTTTTAGCTGCAATTTAATATTTAATTTAATAGTAACAGCAGGTTAAAATATATTGACTTGTTATTGATCAGGAACGAAAAAATAATAATATTAATAGAATAAACTTTAATTTATTTTAGGAGTGTTTGTAGATGGACAAAAATTTACCCTCGAAAATCGAAAAAATTAAATCTTATTTAAACTGGGAAAAAATTAAAACAATCTCTGATATTATTAAAACAATAACATTTATTATTATTGCAATTCTAACCTATGTATTAATTAGTGAACCTGAATCAATAGTTAATAGACAGCTTTCAGAAGAAACAATTAAACGAGAAAGAGCAAAACTATTAATTGAATCATTTAAGGAAAAAGATCCCCAAAAGCATGCAATAATTGTACATGCTATTAAATTATGTTATGATAGCATTGGGCCAAAATGGCTTAGGCAATTAGAAGATTCATTAATCAATGATTATAAAAAAGTATTTGTTGACACAGTTGTTATCCTAAAAGAACAACAAGTTTCCATGAAAAAAAATGTTGAAAAATTAAAAGAAGTTCCTTCAAAACAAAATGAAAAATTAATAGCGGATTTAATGGAACGTGAGGCGCAAATAGAATCAAAAATTGCACACTACGATAAAACAATTAACATTATTGCCCCTGACACTTTTTATACTGTTAATCTAATTATACCATCTGACATGAAAGGTGCTGAAGTACTTGTTGACAACCAAGCCGCTGAGATCCTTAAGAGTAACGATATAATAATAACCATAAGAATTAAAAAGAAAGAAACCCCGATTGAGATAAAAATAATAAAGGGGAATAAAAAATGGACTATCCAACGAAGGATAGAGAATAATATAAAACGATTACCAATTGGCGAGTAATTTATGCTGAAGAGATTTATTACAATAAACACATTAGCTTTATTTCTTTTGTTGTACTTGGTTAATGAACATCAGATTACTGCAGGTGAAACAGATAGTCTGAAAAATAAAACAATCCTTGTATTGCCTTTCAAATATTCAAATTCCGAGTATGAAAAAATAATAAAGAAAATGCACATTTTTTTTACTGAAGCATTATCAAAAATGTTTACTCATGTGGAATCTTATGATGTCGACAAAAAAAGAATTGAAGTAATTGAATATCTAATAGCAAGGGATTCAATATCCGACATTCCTCCCACAACAATAACTAAATTGAGTTCGTTAAATGTTAAGACTCTTGTCTCTGGAGAGATAACAGAAAATCCACATGAAACTTTCTTAACACTAATTATTGATGTTTTATCAGTTGATAATAATGAACCAAATAAAAAGGAAAGCTTCTTTTTACCTTACGGATGTAACGAAAAAATTCTTAAAGATTCTATGTTTGCTTTTGTGAAGAAAATTTTTGATAAAATACCATCCGGGCCCATTACACCACCACCACCACCACCACCTCCTCCTATTCTTTTATTAGATGCGGTTTCGGTAATTACAAACTCCATTATAGGTATTGATTGTTATAATCAGCTGTTTGATATAGAAATACCAAAGAACTATTCGCTTGAGAGGGAAACAGCAGTCGGCAAATCGAAAAAATTACGTGAGCAGAAAAAATATTCTATTATTACCGGAATAAACTCTCTTGTTTCGGCTGTTCCGTTTATTACAGAAGGAAGTATGCCAATCAAAAAGCATTATCTGGAGATTTTTTATCTTGCCGAAGTTGCAGGTTTTCTTACAGCCGGAATATTAACAGGTATTGATGCTAAAAATCTTAATAATGAAATAACAACCCAAAATTTTATTCATGATAAAACTCGCGAAGATAATTGGGGCAGATATCAGGAATTAAATATAAGGAGAGATTATTTGTTTTTAAATGCGGCAATTAGTTTAATAACCGTAATTGAAATTTATTTTTTTTATAACGGAAATAACACGAGCCGGTCAATTGAAATATCGAATGCGGCAATAAATAATCATAATATAATAAAAAATGTTAGGTTCTATTTGGGAAATTCATCACTCAATACAATTTGTGGTAATCCCGTCAGTTTGAATATGCAAATACTGTTAAATTAATGCAAGTAAATAAAATATTATTATACCTATTAATTAGAATAAGGAGATAAGAGAATGTTAAATCAAAAAAAAAGCACCATTGTAAGTTTGGTTTTATTATCAGGATGCCTTTTATATTTGGTTAGTTGTAAGAGTGATGTTACAAAACCAATACCAAATGTAGCACCTGTAATTGAAAAAACTGAAATAGTTACTAAGATTGATACTGATAATGATAGCTTTATTGCCGGTGAAGCCGTAAAAATAAAAATAACCGCCAAAGATGGAAACAATGATGTTTTAACTTATCGCTACAAAATTGATAATGGTGATTATTGTCCACCAATCAATGAAAATATTATTTCATTGATTGCACCAACAATAAATGGTTATTCACAAATATTTGTTTCAGTTAAGGATAAAGAATCAGAAGATACAACCAGTATTATCATTAAAGTGAAAAATTCTACAACTTTAGGCATATTTAGCGAAACAGATAATTACAAGTTATTATTAGATCAAAATAGTTTCCTTGGATTATACTCCGGTGGTGGTGCGGTTGTAAATGAATTTGTAGATGATCCGAATGAAAAAAGAGAAGGCAATATCAGCAAAAAAATGACCATAAATGTTGCATCTACAAACCAATGGGCAGGGTGGTTTGTTATGTATGGTACGGAAACAACACCGGATAGCTGGACCCGAGATGTTACATTATTTAAAGGAGGAACATTGAAATTTTGGATAAAATCCGAAATTTCAGATCTTTTGATTGGACTCCGTTCAGGTGATGTTACTGCCGGTAACGAATATAAAATGCACCTAAAAAATATTTCCGGGTTTCAAACTGGTCAATGGGTCGAAATATCCATTCCAATTGTTAATTTTACCGATCCTTCCGGTGGAAATGAGAAAGCCGATTTGAGTCAGTTAAAAGTGTTTTTTACAATTGCTTCTGCACAGGAATCAGGTGGCACTAACGGTACTAAAAGTTTTTGGATTGATCAGGTTAGGTTTATTCGTTCAGGTCAATAATATAATAAACAAGTATTAAGACATAAGCAAATGAAAAATTGTAAAAACAATGCTATAAATTTATTTTTATTATCCACAGTTCTTTGTTATTTAACAAATTGTGACCCACCAATACCACAGGCTAACGATCCGGCAGCTCCAACAATTGATAAGACCGAAATTGTGACAAAAATCGATACTGTTAATGATAGTTTTATTGCTGGTGAAAGCGTAAAAATTAAAGTTACTGCGCGTGATTTAAATGAAGATCCTTTAATTTATTGTTATAAGATTGAAAATGGTGATTATCATCCTCCAATAAATGAAAGTATTGTTTCATTTATTGCCCCTGCATTAACTGGTAAATCAAAAATAACCGTTTTAGTTCAGGATAACCAAAATGGAAGTGATACTGCGTATATTGATATTAATGTTATAAATTCAATCAATTTAGGCATATTTAGCGAAACGGATAATTACAAGTTGTTATTGGATAAAAATAGTTTTCTTGGATTATACTCCGGTGGTGGTGCGGTTGTAAATGAATTTGTAGATGATCCGAATGAAAAAAGAGAAGGCAATATCAGCAAAAAAATGACCATAAATGTTGCATCTACAAACCAATGGGCCGGATGGTTTGTTATGTATGGTACAGAAACAACACCGGATATCTGGACGCGAGATGTTACATTATTTAAAGGAGGAACATTGAAATTTTGGATAAAATCCGAAATTTCAGATCTTTTGATTGGACTCCGTTCAGGTGATGTTACTGCCGGCGATGAATATAAAATGCACCTAAAAAATATTTTCGGGTTTCAAACTGGTCAATGGGTTGAAATATCCATTCCAATTGTTAATTTTACCGATCCTTCCGGTGGAAATGAAAAAGCCGATTTGAGTCAGTTAAAAGTATTTTTTACAATTGCTTCTGCACAGGAATCGGGTGGTACTAACGGCACTAAAAGCTTTTGGATTGATCAGGTTAGGTTTGTTCGTTCAGGACAACAATAAAATATTATTAAAGTATTATTTTTCAAGATGTTATTAAAGTATAACTATAAAATTATTTGTTTGATTATCTTTATTATAATTTTTCGTTTTTATAATAATTACGAAGCATCTAATAAGATTAATAATCTTATTAGTCCCCTCTATGTTGAAAAACCGGAAATAATATTTACTTTTATACCACCTTATGGAAATAATTCTAAGCTGCAAGGAAAAGTGATAGATGTTGATCCTCAACAATATGAAATTGTATTATATATTTTTATTGAAGGTAATGGTTGGTGGACAAAACCAACCTTTGCCAATCCTTTAATTGCAATTAATTCGGATTCAAGCTGGAATTCAGCTATTTTCACAAGCACAAACGATATTTATGCAACGGAAATTATTGTTTTTCTTATGAAAAAAGGTAAAACACCTTTTTTAGCAGCGGGGGTAGAATGTTTGCCGGATAGTCTTTTTTTTATTTGTGCTGCCCAGTGTTCAATTAAAAGAAAAATGAAAACAATAAGCTTTGCCGGATATGAATGGCTTATTAAAAAGAATACAGGTAAAATTGGACCCGGCCCTAATTATTTTTCAGATACTACTGATAATGTTTTTGTTGATGCGAATAATGAACTACATCTGAGTATAAAAAAAAGAAATACTAAATGGTACTGTTCGGAGGTTATTCTAAACAAATCATTGGGGTATGGAGAATATTATTTTAAAATAAGGCATAATCTTAATAATTTAAACGAAAATGCAATATTGGGGATTTTTCTGTGGGATAATAGTGCTTGTGAAAGTAATTTTAATGAATTTGATATTGAATTCTCAAGATGGGGCATCCAATCCGCTTTAAACAATGCGCAATATGTTATTCAACCCTACAATAAACCTGGTAATAGAAAAAGATGGCAAATGCCTGATGGAATAGAATACTCTTTACATGGGTTCAAATGGCAAAATGATACAATAGATTTTTTTAGTTCTGTGGCTCATAATGTTTCAAATATTGATAGTTCAATAATAAGCAAGTGGAGATATTCCGGTGATAACGTACCTGATGTAGGGAAAGAAAATGTTAGAATAAATCTGTGGTTATTAAATGGAATACCCCCAACCGATGACAAAAATATTGAAATAATTATTTCATCTTTTGAATTTATTCCACAGAAAAATGATACAATCATCACTCCACCAATACAAAAAACCGGATATATATTAAATCAAAATTACCCAAATCCATTTAATTTGTCAACTATAATTGAATATCATATCCCTTGCAATGACTGGATAAACATAAAAATATATGACATCTTGGGGAAAGAAATAGAAACAATTCAAAATTCATTTCAGCAAGCAGGTAATTATAAAATAAAATGGTATCCTTACAATATTTCGAGCGGAATATATATATATAAATTATTTGCCGGAGGTGTTTTTTTAGTAAAAAAAATGATAATTATAAAATAGTTATTCCCTAGTTAATTATTGATTATCATTAAATATAATTATTGGTTTTGTAATTTTGTGAATTTATATGATTTATATCCTTGCAACAATAGCTTCTTAAGCAACTTTTCGGTTATATTTGGGCGATGATTATGCCCTTATATCTTGGCGTACCCACAATGGGACTTTAAATGTCACCCCGTCGGTTCTTGATTTTGCTTTTGCCGTTTGTGCTATAATAATGTCATCTCGTCAGGATTAAAACCTAATCCCTTAATTATCCATATTTCAGGCAAAAATAAATACCCGTACGATGTGTATAAAAACCTTGACAATCTATCCAAAATGCCATAATTTACCAATTATAAATATTGGTTTAGCAAAATTAAAAGTTTTTACGTGTTTATTTAGCCTGACCAAATATTTTGTATTGTTATTATTGACTAATTTTTGAACTAGATGATTTGAGGTTATTATGAAATTAATGCTTAAAGCCACACTATTATTAATTGCAGTATTTATAATAGGCTGCCAAAATTTAACCGCACCAAACAAACAAATTGTAGAAGATTCCGATTATTTCCCTTTAGGGCTTGGTAATATATGGTATTACCAAACATGGAATAATCAGACACATCAATTTGAAAACCCCGGAGTTATAGAATTTACTAAAGAGGTTGTTAATACACGGCAACTTAATGCAAGTACATTTTATTTAGTTGAAACTTGTTATTTCAATACTGATAGTTCAGTCCGAGCTAAAGACAGCATTTATTATAATATTTCGGGTAACACAATGTATCAAATCTCGGTTCGTTGGCCATTTGAAGAGGGATCCAAATCAATTATTGCAATTTTTGCAGATACCGGTCATGTTAGCTTTACAATGAAATGGAATAATGATTATTATGATGCATACAGTCAGTTTGAGACAGATTCCACAATGAATTTTGTTTATTCTCAACCTATGATGTGCGATTCGGGCTCGGAACTTGTTATTAAAAAACATGTTGGATTTAGTGAATATATTTCATACCAAACTCCTTATAACAGCAGGTTGGTAAAATACGAAATACATAATAGAAGACCTTTGTAAATATAAATAGTTATTATGCCGCCGCAATGGTACAGCAAAATCATGTTAATCCTTTAATCCTATTAATCAAGGTTCAGACAATGTTTACATCTACAGAGTAGATGAATGGCTGTAACTAAAAAACCACCCCAACAAAAAGCAGACTGGAAGAGTACAATGTATAACCACTTTGAGTTAGCACTTTACAAACCCACATGGAACTTCTCCGAAGTTCGGCTTTATTGGTCTGTTTGTTGTTACAGACATTAAACTTCTCCGATGTTTGGATTGGAAAACAAAAATCATGTTAATCCTTTAATCCTATTAATCATAGTTCAAGACAATGTTTTATGTGCCGCTCCTACAGAGCTAAAAAGCGGTGGTGGAGGAGGGTAACTATTCTATAAACATTCCTCCCGCTATGCGGGATTTATACATCCAAAGGTATAATTTACAGTTTAATATAATTTCATTTGGCA
>JAZDHY010000065.1:0-72750 GCA_043805435.1 bacterium | reverse complement strand
AATACAATATACCAACTCAACTATTAATTCTATTACTCGTACTGGATTTGTTTCTCCAATTTCATCTTCCAAGCAATAACTAATCCTTATTGCGTCTCTTGGTGTACCTTGTATAACAGCCATTATTTGTCCTTATTTAATTTGCTAATATACGAATTTATAACGACTTATGCAACTTTATAGTGGGGAATTACATCTTCTTTTTTATAATCCCCACCTGTTTTATTATCCCCAATTTTCACACAGTCTGTTTAAGGCGTGGGGCGTTAAAACCACACTGCATGGCCTTTAGGCCTGAGTTGAAAAATATTATTATTAAATTGTTTGGCCCAAAGTAATTTTATTTACATGTATATAATAAACGCAATTAAATTTTCCATAACCTTATATTAATAAAGAGATTACAGAATATATTAGTTTCTAATGCAAAATTTGGGTTTATCACATAAATCATAAAAATCATAGTTCAGACAATCTTTAACTAATCACTAATAACTTATCACTGGTCACTGCTTATGTAATCACAATCCCATTCAGCACCGCCACAGCCTTTGGTGTTAACAAACCTAAATCAGCATCAAGCTCAACGTTATCGGTGTAATGGTTCCCAAACTAAACCCAAAATTATTTTTCCAAATGGTCTAAAATATCTTCTTTTTTACTTTTTTCAACTTTGTATTCGGGCATAAAAGATTGCAATAATACATCCATTTGGTGGATTAATTTCTTTTTATAATATTTAGGAGCGTAAACCGAACCGTCTAACATATATAATCTTTTTGTTTTTTCATCATAAAAAGTATAATTAATAAAAGGGCCTCCCCCGCTGTTATCATTAAAGTGCCATAAACCCTGTGTCATTATTGCATAATAACCATTAAAATTAATTTCCTTAAAGCTTTTATTATCTTCAACAATTTCAATCCAATTTTTATTATCAGTTGTTCTGTAAAACTTTTTGGTAAGTTTATTTCTCAAAACTGCAATCGAATCAGCAGAAAGATATAAAGGGTTTGCGTTTTCAATCCAGTGAACAAATATCCATCTTTCCATTTCAGTATCAGGCGACCGCCTTAACCATACAAAATTATCTTCCGGTTTATTAAGCGCAAGTAAAAAATCCGCTTGGACGTATATCATCCAGCCATAGTTATTTAAAAACTTAGCTTCAATATTTTTTTGTTCATGGTTTTCATTGTACAAACTGTTAAACAGCCTTTTATCGGAAATTTTCTGAAATGAATAAATTAAATTTTCACCATATTTAAGTAAATTATATTCAATTATTTTATTAGAATTTCCGGTCACAATAAGTACAATCTGGTCATCAGCCCATAAATTATACTTAATAAAAAAAGAAACACTATCAGCCAATATTTTTTGTTTTACGTTTTTATCCAAAAGACTTTCCAAATATTTGGAAAGATCAGAACCTGTATTTAACGGGCAGGCAATTATAATATTTTTTTTATTTTTTAATTTGTCTAATTTTTCAAAACTAAATCTATTTAAATCGTAAAGTTTTTCAGGCTGCGGTGTATAGATGGTTTTATTGAAGACTTTTGAAATTACCGGTTTAAGAAGTAAATAATCTGCAGTATCAGCAATGATATTAATTTCGTCATCATTTCCTACTGAGTTTTTTTTTGTATTACAAGCAAATAAAGTTAAAGCAATTATTAAAAATAAAAGATTAACAAACAAAACGGGATAATTTTTTATATTGTACATAATTAAACATTTTTTTAAGTATATACAACGCTATTTTTTTTTTGTTTCAGGTTAATATGGCAGATTTGGTAAAATTAAGGATAAGCCGGGCAACAGAATAATATATAACAACCACATAACAACACCAATAGTTAAAGGAACTGTAAGATTATCATCACTCCAACCATAAGATATGTTTTCGGCAACAGCTCCAAAAGCAACAGCAATAAAGCCAATTAAATATTCGGTAAAACTGCCTTCAATTTTGGGTGTAACTAAAACAACTAAACAAGCAGAAACAAAAAAAGCAGAAGTTCCTTCAAGACTTTTAGCTAAAAACTTGTGCCTTCCAAATTTTCTGCCTATTAAGGCCGCCATAATATCACTAATAATTAAAACCGAAAAAGCAGTAATTACTAATACTTTTGGAAAAATAAAAACAACTAAAGCTGCCGATAAAAACACATAAGTAGCACCGTTTAAATTTTTCTTTTTTGCATCAATCTCGTGTTTTCTTAACATAAACCCAAAATATTTGAGTATAAATTGGTTAAGTGTGGGAGAATAATGTCTTCCAAAATCTAAAATTAACGATAATGATGCTAAAGGAACAAGAATAAATAAGGCAAGTTTCCTTTCAATAAAATAATATATAATAGGAATTGAGAGAGAGCATAAGTGTATGCTCTTTCTCATCAATTCGTTTTTATAATTTAGTTCATTATCATCAGTTTTGGTCATCAACAGTCTCGTTAGTCGTTCCTGCAGTTTTTCCCTTCTTTTTTTCAAGAAGTTTTTTTACATGATCAGGAATCTCAGAATCAGAATCATTATCTTTTACTGAATTAGTGTTATTTGTTTTTTTCATTGGGGGTAATTCTTCACCGCGGATAATTTTATCAATTTCATCCGAATCTAAAATTTCGCGTTCTAAAAGTTCAAGTGAAAGTTTGTGTAAAATTTCAATATTATCCACTAATATTTGATCTGCACGCAGCATACAACTATTAACAATTGCCTTAATTTCGTCATCAATTAATTGAGCCGTAACATCACTATAATCTTTATGTTTAGTTATTTCTCTTCCTAAAAAGATCTCTTCTTCTTTGGCACCGTACGAAAGAGGACCAAGTTTTTCACTCATACCCCATTCGCATACCATTTTACGCGCAATACCGGTAGATTTTTCAATATCGTTACCTGCACCGGTTGTATATTTATTAAAGATTAACTTTTCAGCAGCTCTTCCGCCTAAAGCGTAAGTTATCATTGCTTCTAAATAATCTTTTGAATAAGTATGTTTTTCATCAACGGGCAAATAAGTGGTTACACCAAGCGCACGTCCACGCGGAATAATTGTTACTTTATGAACAGGATCGGCTTCAGGA
The DNA here is from genome assembly GCA_043805435.1 of bacterium. GTDB lineage: Bacteria > Bacteroidota > Ignavibacteria > Ignavibacteriales > Melioribacteraceae > JAEXOD01. Next base: position 69,652 of record JAZDHY010000065.1, on the reverse strand, counting down.
ATCATTCTGGCAACTAAAACGTGTCCAATTTCGTGATAAGAAGTGATTTTTTTCTCAGCTTCACTTATAATTAGACTTTTACGTTCCATACCCATCATAACTTTGTCTTTAGCTTCTTCAAAGTCATCCATTCCAACTTTCTTTTTATTTTTTCTTGCAGCTAATAACGCTGCTTCATTTGCTAAGTTGGCTAAATCGGCACCGGCTAATCCGGGAGTCCCTTTTGCTAATATTTTTAAATCAACATCCGGTTCTAACGGTATTTTTCTTGTATGAACTTTTAATATACCTTCTCTTCCATTAACATCAGGTCTATCAACAACAACTTGTCTATCAAATCTACCCGGACGTAATAAAGCAGGATCTAAAACATCAGGTCTATTAGTAGCAGCAATAATAATAACACCGCTATTTTGTTCAAATCCATCCATTTCTACAAGCAGCTGATTTAAAGTCTGTTCACGTTCATCATGTCCGCCGCCAAGGCCTGCTCCACGATGTCTTCCGACAGCATCAATTTCATCTATAAAAATAATACAAGGAGCACTACGTTTTCCTTGTTCAAACAAATCGCGCACTCTGCTTGCACCAACACCAACAAACATTTCCACAAAATCGGCACCGCTTATCGAAAAGAACGGAACACCGGCTTCGCCGGCAACAGCACGTGCCAATAATGTTTTACCGGTTCCCGGAGGGCCTAATAATAAGACACCGCGCGGAATTTTACCGCCAAGTTTTTGAAATTTGGTCGGTTCGCGCAAAAATTCAATAATTTCCTGTAATTCTTGTTTAGCTTCATCAGCTCCGGCAACGTCTTTAAATGTAATTTTTATTGACGATTCATTTATTAATTTTGCTTTACTCTTGCCAAAATTAAAGATACCGCGTGTGCCGCCACCGCCGCCACCTCCCTGCATTTTACGCATTATTAAAAACCAAATACCAAGTACAATAATCCACGGTAAAAAACTAAAAATAATATTCAACCACTCATTTGAATCTTTAACAAATGTATATTTTACACCTTTTTCTTTCCAAACTTTCTCTTGTTCCTGTAAAACAGGTTCAATTAGTGTAACAGTAAACTTTGTTGTTTTTACCCAAGTATCGTTAACGCTTAAAGACTTTTCTTTAAGAAGCGTTCCTTCAAAGGTATAATCATTCAAATCTGTTTTTATTATTTTTGCTTCACTAATTTCACCGGAAGACAATAATTGCTCATATATGTCATATGTAATTTCAACAGTACCTGTTGTGCCGGTGCGCCAAAACTGCATTACAATAACAGCAGCAATTATTACAGCACCCCAGCTGAAAACGGTTTTAATAATCTTAGACCAATCAAAATCACCATCGCTTCTGTTTGGACTTCCTCCGCCGGAATTCTTTCCTTTTTTTGAGTCGCCTGATTTTCCATCATCAGCAAAAAGAAGTTTTTTTATCATATTTTTAAATACCTCTCTATTCACTTAACGCATAAATTGAACGTAAATTTCTATATTTTTGTCCATAGTCTAATCCATAACCAATAACAAATTTATCGGGAATTTCAAACCCAATATAATCAATTTTTAGATTATATTTAAGACTATTTGGTTTTAATAACAATGTTGCTATTTTTACACTTGCAGGTTTATGTTCGGCCATCAATTCTTCAATATATTTTATTGATAGGCCAGTATCAACAATATCTTCAACAATAATTAAATGTCTATCCATTATATCGGCATTTAATTCCTTTAATAATTTAACTTTACCGGAAGATATTTTAGAATCGCCATAACTTGAAAGCTTAAAAAAATCTATTTCACAGCTAAGATTTACATTTTTAATTAAATCAGCCATAAATATAAACGAACCGTTTAGTATTCCAATAAATATTGGCAATTTTCCGCGATAATCATTATTTATTTGTTCAGCTAATTCACTAATCCGCTTTTGTATATCCGCTTCTTCTAAATATTTAACAAATACTTCATTACCAATTGAAATATGTTCACCATTTAGATCTAATTTATCCATATTTTAAGTACCTTTTGGGTTTTATTTGTAATTTTATACCTTTCATCTATTCTTAAACCAATAACATAGGTTATATTGTTCCTATTTATTAAAAGCAATTGCTTTTTTTTATCAAGGGAGCTGCATTTTTGTTCTGTCAAAAAATCACTTAGCTTTTTAAAACTATTCAAACCAAGGGGAATAAAACTGTCACCTTCCTTCCAAACACGAACAAAAAACTCTTCATCGCAGTTATCGGCAGAAATATACTCATATAAATCATTTTTCTCAATATTTATACTGCTTTTTTCTACCAACTCTAATTTCAGAATTTTATCTTCAAAATTAAATAATTCTCCAATTTTAATTATTTTTTCTGTTTTTTCTGCTTCAAAAAATTTATAAATAACAATATTTTCTCTTTCTTTTATAACTTCAAACGCACCTTTTAGTTTAATTATTTTGCCTACCTGCAAACCGGTTATTTTTTTTATATTAATAAAATCATCATATTCAAAATTATAGTTTAAATATTTTTCAAATGCCAGCTTTAGTACTTCCCCGCAAATCGAATCATTTTCCAACCTAAAAAGTTCATTCGAAATAAATAATTTTCCCGTTGTAAAATTAATATTTTTATCAGTTAAATAATTCACTTTTTCCAATATTACAGAATAAAATCCGGAAAAAATTTGCGAAGTATGCGAAATACTATTTGCAAAACTTACATTTAATTTGCTAATTAGCGGAATAATCTCATTTCTTAGATAATTTCTCGTATAATCATTTTTATTATTTGTAAGATCTATTCTAAAATTAATATTGTAATAATTTAAATAATTTACAATTTCAGATTTTGTTAAACAAAGAACCGGACGAATATATATATTATCACGTTTAACCGGTATTCCACATAAACCTTTTAGTCCTGTTCCTTCAATTAATCTTTGCAAAATTGTTTCTGCATTATCATCAAGGTTATGTGCAGTAGCTACTTTATTAAAGCCTAATTTTTCTTTTTCTTTTATAAATTCATTGTATCTTAAATCACGTGCAGCTTCTTCAATTGATCTTTTTTCTTTTATGGAATATTCTTTTACATTTATTTTAACAGAATTAAATCCGATTCCCATTTTTTTACATAATTCAAAACAAAACATTTCATCATTATCGGCATCATCACCTCTTAATTGATGATTTACATGCAAAACGGAAATTTGGATATTGTATTTTTTTTGATATTTTACCAAAAAATGTAACAAAAAAACAGAATCTGCCCCACCGCTTAAAGCAACAACAATTTTATCCCCTTTTTCAATTAAGTAATTGTTTTTAATAAAATTAATTACTTTTTCATCAGTCTTTTTCACTTAAAAACCTTTGCTTTTAAGCCATTCTTCACTAATAGAACCTTTTTCGACTTTATTTATTCTATCAACATATTTGCCAATAACATCAAACTCAATATTAAGTTTATCACCGGGTTTGTTGTATTTAAAAGTAGTATAATTCCAAGTATGCGGAATAACTGCCACAGTAAGGCTGTTTGAAGTAAATTCGGCAATTGTTAAGCTAACGCCGTTTAGGCATACTGAGCCGACATAAATTACATATTTTGCGTACTCGTTGGGAAATTTAATCTTTAATTTGTATCCAACCGATTCTTCTTTAATATCTAATATCTCACCAACACAATCAATATGCCCATAAACCAAATGTCCGCTTATTTTTTTTGTTAACGTAAGTGACGATTCTAAATTAATTAACATATTTGTTTTTAATAAACCAAAATTTGTTTTTTTTAGCGTTTCTTCAACAGCAGTTACGTTAAATGTTAAACCCGATATTTTTTCAACGGTTTGACAAACACCACTAACACAAATACTATCCCCTATATTCATATCTTTTATTAATAAACCGGATTCAATACATATTTCTTTTCCACCACCGGTATTTTTAATAATGTTTATTTTACCAATTTCTTCAACTATTCCGGTAAACACTATATCCTCTTATAAATTAAAAGAACATCATCACCTAAAGTGTTAATACTTATTAATCGCAAATTTAATGCATCACTTAATTTATTAATTCCAATATTAGAAAACGCATTTATTCCTGTTCCTAATAATTTAGAACTGATAAATACACTCAATTCATCAAATAATTGTTTTTTAACAAAGGAAGAAAATATTCGACTTCCCCCTTCAACCATTACTGAATTAATACCAAGGTCGTATAGGTTTTTTAAAATTTTATTTAATTTTAAATTTCCTTTATTGTTTTCTTCAACAAACAATAATTTTATTCCCAAATTAGTATATTGTGCAATTTTTTTTGTTTTTTCAATATTTTTATTACTGCAAACAATAATTGTATTATTATCGGAATTTTGAAAGATCTTTCTATTAATATCTAAATCGAGATTTTTATTAAGAATAATACGTTTAGGATTACGTCCTTCGGAAAAGCGAACCGATAGTTCGGGATTATCAATTCTAACCGTATTACTGCCTATAAGTACGGCATCATAATCATTTCTCATTTCATGAACACATGTTCGTGCTTCGGCAGAAGTTATCCATTTAGATTGAAACTGATTGTCTGCAATTTTTGCATCTAATGTTTGAGCTATTTTTAAATTAATATATGGTTTTTTTTCTTTAATATACTTAAAGAAAAATTTGTTAAGTTCAATACACTCTTTTTCCAAAACTCCGGTAACAACTTTAATACCGGCAGTTTTTAATTTTTCAACCCCTTTCCCTGCAACCAAAGGATTTGGATCGAGTGTACCAATAACAACTTTGGAAATTTTTGCTGCAATTATTGAATTAGTGCAGGGAGGCGTTTTTCCAAAATGGACACAAGGCTCTAAATTAACAAATAATATAGATCCTTCAGGCGTGTCTTTACAGTTATTAATAGCATTAATTTCTGCATGATTTTCGCCAAACCGAGCATGATAACCGACACCAATTATTGTTCCATTTTTTACAATAACTGCACCAACTAAAGGATTAGGGCTTACTTTCCCTTGTCCTTTTTTAGCCAGCTCAATTGTCAACTGAATATAAGCTTCATCACTAAGCAGTTTGTTCAAGTTCCAATATCTCGTATTTAATTAAACCTGCCGGTGCTTTAACTTCTACTATATCACCAACTCTTCTATTCATTAAAGATTGACCAACAGGTGAAGTAATTGCAATTTTTCCACCTTGTAAATCTGCTTCTTCTAAAGAGACTAAAATATATTGTATAGTTTTGCCGCTATTAAGATTTTTTATTGTAACTTTTGTTAAAATATGAACAATATCAGTCGGCAAATTAGTAACGTCTATAATACGAGCTTTTGATAACAATTCTTCCAATTTGTTAATTTTTAATTCCATTAAACCTTGGGCTTCTTTTGCTGCATCGTATTCTGCATTTTCAGAAAGGTCGCCATATGATCGGGCTTCACCAATTCTTTCTGCCATTTGCTTTCTTCCGTTTGTTTTTAATTCTTTTAATTCGGCTTCAAATTCAAGAATTTTTTCCCTACTAAGGTTGATAAAACCTGCTATTGACACTTAGATTTCTCCTCTATTTTTAATAAAAAAAATTGCCACCGCACTTGGCAGTGGCAATAATAACAGAAATTTTTATTTTATTATGCTTAATTTAATATATTTTTTATGAAAATTCAATTATTTACTTCACTAACTCTACAAACATATTGAAATTCACAATAAGAACAAATTTTATTTTCTCTATTTTCAAGTCTGGAAAGATTAAATATACCTTTATTTATAGACTGAATGTGATTTTTAATATTTTTTAGTGTTTCGTCAAACAATTCGTTGTTTTCCAATATAATATCTTTATAATCTGTTTTATTTGTAATTTTCAACAAATCTCGCTTTAAGTCTTTTTCGCTGTATCTCAATCTGTACAAATACATCATTAAAGGATTATATTCTTCCTTAAAGTATTCGACAATCAATTGTTTTGCAGCCATCATATAAACAGGCAGTTGAAGTGAAATACCGTCCCACATATCCGATGAAGATGGCTTTGTTTTTCCGGATTTATAATCTATTATGTTAAAAGTTTTAGTTTCTTTATCAATATCAATTCTATCTATTTTCCCTCTAATTTTAACACCGCCAAAATCCAGTGATTCATCAATTGATAATATTTTATCATGTTTTTCACCTTTAATATACCCAAACTTTACTTCAAAAAACTCAGGTAAAAAATTATTGGTTTCTTTTTGTTCATTCTCTAAATATTTGGTCAAAACCGATTCGTCTTTTTTTCCATTAATACCAAGTATCTTTTCCCGTTCAAAAAATGATATTGGAAATATTAAATTTGATTCGGCAACTTTTTTTTCGGCAATATTAAATAACATTTGTTTGGCTTTTTTAAATATCTCGTCGGTACAATTACTGATTGAGATATTTTTGTCCCTAAGCTCATTATAAAAATCAAATAAAATATCATGTAATAAATTTCCAATTTCGAAGGTTTCCAATTCTTCCGTTGGTTCTTTTGTTGTTTTTATTTTTAATAAACGACCTGTAAAATACTTAAAAGGACATTTGGCATATTCTTCCAGTTGTGTAATGGAAAATTGTTTATTTATACTATAGTTTAATAATTGTTGAATAAGTTTTGTGTTTTCATCATTTAATTCTGATGGTAATATATAACCATTAAACATTGTTTGGTTGGTATTATCATTTCGTCTAATATTATCAATTTCTAAATAATTTATTATTTTTGCTATATTTTCCTTAAATTTTGCAAATTTTGGATTTTCAACTAATTTTTTAATTAATTCTGTATTGTTTTCATTTAATGCCTTGCCAAAAAGGATAAAAAACTCTTCATCGGAGTAAACCATACTATCATAATTAGTTTGTTTCTCTTGGCTCAAATTTCTTTCGGTTATAAAAAATATTTTTTCTAATTCCTTAAAAAATATTGATTCTTCTAATTCGCTTTCACCCTGCAATTCAGGAGCGGATAAAAACAATTGTTTATTCCAGCTGCATAAAGTTTGATAAAAATGGTATCTTTCTTCCGTTTGATGTGTTACATCCTTTTGCATAAATGTTTCTTGATTAAATATTTCGGGATTATAGCGCGTTGGAAAATCTCCGTCTATTAAACCTCCAACAAATAGATAATCGAAATTTAAACCCCTAAACTCGTTAATTGTTGTTATTAAAACGCCATAATCGGAAATTTCTTTAATATTATAACGTGCCCATTTACACGATGTTTTAATATTTTCCAAATAAAAATTTAGGTTAAATTCGGTTTCATTTCCATATTCTTTTTTAAGTAAATTGAAAACTTCTTTTAACGTTTCAATAAATGTGGTTAAAGCTTTAATATTTTTTTGATCGGTGGTTATATTGTTTGTAATTATTGTGCTTGGAATTTTTAGTATTGTAATAAGTTTTTTTAATTCATTAAAAAATTGATCAATAGTAAGATTAGCTGAAAACGGCTTAAGTAGTGCAATTATTTTTTCAATTTGAAAAAGTCCGTTTTTATACCTTTCTATATTTATTTCGTTGTTTTCGTCATTATCCAAAAATTGGTCTTTTACATTTATTTTATTATTTATGCTATCAATCCAATTTCTTTTGCCAATTGTTATTTTTAATTCTCCCGCAGCATTTACAAGGTCATAACTATCGCCAATATAATTTTTAATATATTTGTTGTTTAATATTCTAAAAACATCTTTAAAATAATAATCATTTTCTTCAATATTTAATAAATTAATAATAAACGTAATTAAAGTCGAATTATCTAATGAATACCTGTCGGTTAAATTAAACGGAATTTTATATTTTGTAAACACATCGCGTATTATTGGTGAATAATTTTTTATTAAATTGAATGAAACACAAATTTTATTAGGATCGACTTTTTTTTCAGTAATTAATGTTTTAATCTCTTTAGCAATGTATTCAACCTCTTTTATTCTATTAGTACCTTTTATCTTTACAATTTGAGATAGATATTTGTTGTTTTTTTGCTTAATATTACTTTTAAACAAGCTGCTTTTAATAATTTGCTTAAAGTCTGTTTGTTCGGAAATTGATAAGTCCTCTATTATTTTAAATCCGCATGTACTAAAAGCATAACTGCATTTATCCAAATGCTTAAATATTAAAGGATTATATTCGTAATAATCAAAATCTAAAAACAGCTGTAAATTATCAATATTGGCTAAAGAATTAATTATTTTAACTTCAGGTATTGTAAATTCATCAAAACCCAGTATAATTACCAAATCGGTATTGGTAAATCTTTTTTTATAATTTTCACTTATCTTATCATCACCAAGTATTAATATTTCTTCATAGACGTCTCCTATTTCAAAATATTTCATTTTTCGGCATTTGCTTTTATAACACTTATAAATATTAGCTAGGTCAATTGCTTTTTTTTGATTTGATCCTTTTAGGTTTTGTTTTGCTTCGCTTAAAATTTCGTCGCTGCTAATTCCATTTTCTTTAAATTTTGAAATAATATTTTTTATTCTATCTAATGTGCCAAAAGGGACTCTGTTTTTATAAATAGAAAAATATTGCAAAGCAGTATCATTAATACTTTGTTTTAGCATAATAGAAGCGGCGGCTTCACTCATTATATGAAAATTTAAGGATGGTTCAAGTATTTTTTGAGAAATTGTAGTAAGTGTTTCAATATTAATTTTTGAAGATGTACCGTTTTTACACGATGAAATTATCTGTTTTTTAAAGTGCCTTGCTTTTCTGTTAGTTGGAACAATAATCAAAGTATTGCTAATTCTACCGGCATCAATTCTATCAAATAATAAATTATCTAAATCAATTCCTTTGATTTTTTCTTTAGTTAAAATCATTTAAATTACTCGGCAATGTTTAAAGATATTATGTTTAATTTTAGTTAATAAACAGATTTATTTAGTAAATAATTTAGTTAAAATATTTACCAAAATAAAGCAAAGTTATATGATTTTATACATTTACAGTTTTATAATAACAGTATTTATATGTAATAATTTAAATTATATAAATTTAAATTAGGCAGATTATTTGTAAATTTGGGCATATTTAATTCCAACAAAATATTATTAACTAAATATATTTAGTATTTTTGTTAATCTTATTTTTATAATTTATTTTTTAATTGTATTTGTTAAAATGGAGATAATTTGGAAATAACAGATGTTGATATAAACAATATATACAATTGCAAAGCCCCGGATTTTACAACAAACAATGATATTGCAATAAATAACCTTTTAATAAAACATAATATTCCGGAAGATATTTTTGAACTTGAGGTATTATTTGATAAACTTTCGTTAATTGTTCCGCTTAAATGGGATAATTACGTTATTATAGCCCGCGCTTTAAATAAAACATTTCCTGATATGGATTTATTAACACTAAAGGATGAAAAAATACTTGAGATGATTAACGGTTTAAACAATTTTGATGATACCCCCTGCCCAAAAGATAATGATTATTATAGTGCAATTTATACAATTTGGACAGAATTAAGAGATAGGATTTACTAATTTATTTTAAATATATCATCTTTTTTGTTAATGAAACAGGATTCATTCCATTATTAAATGAATTTATATTAATCCTATAAAAATATACTCCACCAGCATAATTGCTCATATCAACTGTTAAGGAGTATTTTCCGGCCTGTTTGTTTTCATTCACCAATTCTTTTACTTTTTGACCTAAAGTATTATAAATACAAATTATTACATTACACTGATACGGAATACTGTAACTAAGTGTTGTAGAGGGATTAAACGGATTTGGAAAATTTTGACTTAATTCAAATGCATTTGGTATTTCTGTTTCTTCAACTTCTGTTAAATTACCAATCATATAATAACTAAGCCATGTTAACCTATCCCTAATCCACGATTTTAAATAAATCAACTCTTCCGCATATGTTTGACCAATATATGCGTTTGGCCAAACATATGTACCCAAAATTGGCCATCTTTGGTAATTACGAACTTGCGCTTCATTAACAACATTTACAATTGAATCGATAGTGGTATTGAACGAATTAAATGAAAACAGGCTATTTTTTAATGTTTCCCATCTATATCTAACACAATTTGCAAATGTTGTATCATCCATAAGTTTTTTCCACCAAAACGGAGGTACATAACCATCAGAAGATAAAAAGCCCGGGTCTGAAGATAAATAATCTATCTGCCAATCAGTTCTCAACCAACCCTCGTAATAATCGGCATTGCCAAATGCCAAGTTATAATCCCAAGTTGGACCGGCAAATATTTTTTTATTAACACTATTTCTATCCTTGTAAAGAAAAGTACTTAATCTATACCCATCCACATTTTTCGAAACTTCGTTAACTAAAAACATATCAACAAATGAAGGTACATCAATAAAAGTAGCATAACCGCTATCAGGATTATTAAAATAATCAGAGTTCATTTTCCTTTCAAAGTCGTATATAAAGCTTTTTATATAAGTCTTCTGCTGGTCAACAATATCATCGGGTTTTGGAATATGGTATTGATAACTAACGTTTTGCCATGCTCCGGGATATGCAGGGAATGAAGAATTCCACCCCTCGTTATTTTCACCATCCCATTTGTCTATTTTAACTATATAACCGCCTGTTAAAGCATCACCGCTAATATCAGTCGGTTCCATTTTTTTAATATTTACTCTGTTTTTATCTCTTTTAATTTTTTCAAATAAAACGTAAACACCTCTGTATTCACCATTTAAAATCAACTCGTAATATTTGTATCTGGAAGCATAATGCCCCATACTGCTAAATAAATGATATGCCAACACATCACGCATTAAACTTTTATCGGTATAAGGAGCACTAAATATCCAATCACTTTCAGCAGGGAAACCAAGTAATGAAACATCCAAATCATTGCCTCCTGCATCTCTAGTTTCAACCCCATATTGTTTTTTAGGGAACATTTGTGAACTTGACCCTCTAATCTCAATTCCTATTTTACCATTATAATGATTAAAAGGATCAGTTAAATAATTTCTAACTCCTTCACCATTATATATTACTCCCAAATCGGCAGTAATTTTTTCATCATCAATAATAGTCTGCCCGTTAGTATTAATAACAAATATAGGAAGATTGGATGAAGTAAATTCTATTCTTTTGCTATCATCAACATAAACTTTTTGATTAAATTGTGCAAATAATAAAAAAGGAAAGAGCAAAATTGACAAGTATAATTTACACAACATGATGTAATCCAATTAATAATTTTGGTTAATAACAATTCTAAAATAGAATGAAAAACAACCCAATGCAAGAAATAAATACAAACAATTAAATATTTATTTTAAATAAATCATTTTTTTGCAGTCTGCAATAAAAGCATCGGATACTTCATAAATATATAAACCCGAACACAAAGCAGCACCGCTATTATCGGTACCATTCCATACTAATTCGTAAGTACCGTTAGATAAATTTGAATATAATCGGGAAAATTTTTCTTCTCCCAAAATATTAAAAATTTTTAATTGAATATTGGAAGATTTGTTAACTTTAATAGGAATTTTTGTTGTACCATTAAACGGATTAGGATAATTTTGCAATAAATTAAAACCATAGTTTAAGTTTGTATTTGACTCTTCATTTACTCCGGTTGATATTTGTTCAATTATTATTCCGTTTAACAAAGTTTCGGATATTTCTGCACAAAGATGAATTTTTAATAAACCATCTTTCACTTCAATATTTGTAATATCAAAATTATATGCCGTTCTAAATCCAACCTCTTGATAAATATCAAGATTATTTTTTGCTAATTCATTTTGAACATAAACATCAAATATTCTACTTCCTGCAGTTGTAAAAAAATTTTCACAAAACATTAATTTCAGATTGTATTTACCGTTGGGAACCCTTACGTCATACTTTGTTAAATAATATCTTTCGGCTCTATAAATTTCATCTTCATCAGTTCCGGCAATTTGAATACCTGAAGAGGTGGATGCTGCAGTACCTTCCGAATATCCATACTCGGTATTATATTTAAACTCAACATCAGCCAAATATCCCAAAACACTATTTCCCCCAATATTTATTTTTGCAGGAAAAGTTAAAGGGCTGGAATTTGCTATAGTTAAAGCCTTGGCACTCATATTATTAGCCGGTTCTGCTACATCTTTAATATTCATTAAAATAATATTATTTGTTACGGCTGTATTAAAATTGGTAACATTTATTTTTACGGTTTTATTATCTTCTAAAAGAATGATGGAATTAATTGTCACGCCCGACATAATATAATTTGCGCTATTAGTGGCGGAAACGGGATCTAAATCTTCATTAAATCTTACATAAACGTTATTATATTCATATCTTGCCCACATAGGGGAAGGAGCTTTTTTATCAACATAACCAAGATTTGTTGCATCCGTAAGACAAAGAATCATATATCCGTCTTTATAAACCACATTTTCAGTTACAAAATCACAATTATTTCCATCAAACGTATGTGTAGCTTTTGCCCATCTATTGGAATCAAAGGCGTTAAAATCATCACTCCATATATAAGTAAAATTATTATTTGTACCATAATTTCCTGTACCCGGAGTATATGCGTAATATTTTACAAAATCATAATAGGCAAAAGCAGGAATTACATTAGCATTCCAAACTCCGGCCCAATCGGCATAAACAGGATTCCAGATATTCATCATTATTTTTTGAGATCTAGTTATTGTAGCAATATGTGAACCTGTTTGGCGATATACTTCCGATCCATCAATAAACCAGGCAACATATTGAGGTGTCCATTCAATTGCGTAGTTATGAAAATCGGTACTTGGATTAAAATTTACATTTTGATGGCGTACATGATGTGTTGGTCCCGGTGTTATTGAATTGAACTGAACATCGTTGCAATAACGTCCCATAATTTCGATATCCAGTTCATTCCAAGAATCATTTCCCGTACCTTCGTGATATGTAAAAAATGAAGCTAATACACCATCTTTTTGTGTGGATTTATATCTAACCTCAAAACGACCATAAGTATATGCTGTTTTAGTTCTAAGTTCGGCACCTTTAAAATCTTTTGCAATTACAAAATTATTTATAAGCAAAAAACCAAATATTAATAAAATAATTTTTTTCATTTTTCCCCTTTAAAATTAACGCAAAGGTGCAGAATATCAAAACTGCACCTTTGCATGGAGTAACAGTAAACTAAAAAGAAATACCTAATGAAAATTTCTGAACTTCACTTAATCGTCCAAAATCTCCATAAGCGTAATCAACTTTTAACAAAATATTACCAACCAACCGTTGCTGAATACCAAATCCAAGAGTAAAAGACTCTTCAGAACCATCTAAAAACAACGATTTATATCCTGCACGCAATGATATAAATTCATCATAAGTGTATTCACCACCCACGTTCAAACTTTCATAATCATCACTAGGATGTGAAGCATCCAAAGCAAGGGTTATAGTGTGAGTTTTAGATTTAATAGGCTGATAAGCTAAACCAACTCTAAAAAGAAGCGGCAATTCCCATTCATCAGTTTCCAAATAAGCCGGAATATTACCATTGTTACCACTGGTACCATCATCCGGGTCAAATAATACTAAAGATGAGTTACCATCCATTTTCATTTTAGAACCAAAATTTGACATTGAAGCCGCAAGTATAATACCATCAAATGGTGTAACATACTGAACACCTAAATCAACAGCAAAACTTGTAGCACTCATTCTCCAAATTTTTTGATTTATGAATTTGGGATTAATTCCTATTGCAAAATTATCTGTTAAGTTAATAGCATAAGCTAAACTTACACAAATATCTTGAGCGGTATAAGTTTCCCCTGTTCCTTCAGGTTCATCAATTGTAGTTACACCCATTTCGCCAATATCAGAACTGGTTAAACTAAAACCGATTGAACCCATACGTCCAAGATTATAAGACGCTGCAATAAAGTTATACTTTACATCAGCTATCCAACGTGTATGATCAACCAATACGGCAGCACCTTCTTGTTTGGCTATCCCAGCAGGATTCCAATATAAAGCACTTGGATCATTTGAAACCCCAACAAATGCACTACCCATACCGGCAGCTCGTGCACCTTGTCCTATTGAAAGGAATGGTGCAGCAGTTGTTCCACGCTTAGACACATCAGAAACAAATTGTTGTGCAACTAATAAGTTAAAGCACAAAACATTAATAACAATTATATATAAAATTTTTCTTCTCATCTTCTTCTCAGCCTCTATTTAATAATTGAGAATTTACCAATATATTCACCTATTCCCGGAGCATCAACATGATAGATATATACTCCGTAAGCACAATCCATACCATCCTCAGTTACTAAATTCCAAGAAAGTGAACCATCGTAAGGACCGGAATCTTTAGTTATTGTTTTAACCAACGCACCAGCCATTGTATAGATTCTTATGGTACAAAAATTAGGTAAATGTATAAAATCGATTCTTCTCTCACCACGGCCTGATTGATACAGGGTTCTTCTTTCCCATTTTGCAGTACTTATGTAAGGATTAGGTACAACCTTTATTTTTTCTAACTCAGTGTTTGCCAAATCTTTATTATTTGTGGCTGCAACAGTTGTGAATGAAAAATAATCACCGGCTAAAAATGGTTTTGTTGTTGTAATTCTAAATAAATCACCTGCAACAGGTTCTACCGGAGTAGCCCCTCCTAACGGAGCGATATATGAGATATTCCATGTCAGTTTGTAATTTGTACCGATGTATTCAATTATAACAATATTGTCACCTAAATCGAATATTTTGTTTTTATTGTTATCAAGTATTTCTGCATCAACAGTATCATTTTCCGTTAAATTTTTAACAATAAAATTAACTGGTATTTTTGTTAACGGAGTAATTACAGATGCACTAGGTAAAAATTCCAACACATAATCAGCCGGCCAAGCAATATTTTTTGCAGGCGAACTTCTATCAGGACGAACAAACATAAACAAATTACTTGTACCTTTTAACCAACCCGTTGCTGTATCAATAACAGCCACCGAAGTATCATTAGATACTGAAACTGTTAAACCATCAAAAGGAGGGCTATATTTATTAAGACCAAAATTAGTAGTATCGATATTAGAAATTAATGTTGTATCTGTTCCGCCATTAATAGAGCGCAGGATTGAATAATCAACAGTTTTATAAGTTGGGAATGTTCCTGTTGAGTTAAATTTAATTTTATAACTCACATTAGAATTAATTTCAGAAGGATTAATTACATCAACTTTTATTTTTCCGGTTCCAATTCCTTCACTCACATTAGCTAAATCACCTTTAATTTGAGGTGGAACTAATCCTGCTGCTGCTGCATTAGGTGTAACAACGGCACAGTTAATATCAACAAATGATAAATTTCCGGCATAATCTTCACTAATAATTTTAGTTGTTTCTGTCGGTTGTAAACCTTTTGTTCCAAAATTCGGGTCTCCTTGATCGTATGCTACAAGAGCATAATAATATCTTTGACCATTGGTAACATCGGCATCAATATAAGTATGCTGTAGTCCGCTATCATCCCCTCTCCAAAAGTGAGCACCATTAATACCAACCGGATCGGGGCCTTTTATGCCGTCAATTTTATCAAATTGTGCCAATGGTTTATAATATTTAGGTTCTCCCTTTGAATCGGTAATAATTTTCAGATCATTAAATTCAGCCTCTTGACTGCGCAAAATCATATATCCTTCAAAATCCTTTTTGTAACCTAAAGTCGGATCATTATTTTCAAATCCAAGAAAAGCATCTCTTGATTCTTCTGATTTGCTATCCCAGTATAAAAATACTTTTCCATCACCGGCTACGGCTGTTAAAATTGGCTTAATAGGAGGTTTTGAAAAATTATAATTTGCATTATAAATTTGCTGAACAGTTTCTTTATTAAAAATTAAATCTTCCAGATTACTTCCAAAAACTAAAGCCATGGAAAATCTTTCTCTCAAATTAGAATTTAAAGGAAAAGGACCGCTGGCAAAAACCATACTAATATTAGTACGTTGTATAGTTGTGTCAAAAGTTTGAGCAGACATTTTTAGCCACATGCTTTCATCATCTTTTGGCCATCCGCCGCCGGTTCCGCCTTGTCCTAAACGATATAAGGATACTGCTGTTAAACCTATTTGATCTGATTCATCTTTATCAGTTGCATCAAAATTAGGTTCACCCGGTGTATGTGTACCGTCACCTTCACCATAATCGGGGCCATTATATTGTACATCCCAAGGGCCAACGCCATCTTGACCAACGTCATCGTTTAATGGTTCATTATTTTCAGCATCCCATTTCCCGTTTCCATTAAGATCAATATAACCGGTCCAATCATTATCATTATCAATACCGTCATCACGTTTTTCGTCAACAAGACCATCGCTGTCATCATCAATTCCATTGCTGGAATTACCCGGACTTTCCAAATATGCATATCCATAAAAACCTGTTTTCCAACGAATTGGGGCACCAAGGCCATCATTATCATAAGCATAAGCAAGATCAAGGGTTTTATCAAACGACGCACAATCATCTTCCGAATCGTCTTTTCCACCAACACCGCAGTCAGTATAAAATCCAAAATATGTTGTTGGATAACTAAAGTCTGAGATGTTTATTATATCATAATGCCAAAAGATAATATCTTCGGCTAATACGTGTGACCATTGAAATCCCCTCACCTCTACACGTAAACCTAGTCCCCCTCTGTCATGATCGGAATCGATAGGAAAATATGAAAAAGGTAATCTGGTATATTCGCCATCTTGTGAATCATCCATAACAAAAAACGTTTCAAAATCACTATTTTGAACACCACGTCCAAAATAACCGTACCAATAACCATCCCAAGTTTCATCAATTAATGGGAGGACTTTTGGCCAAAATGACGGCCAAGTTTTTGGATCTGTATTAATTGACGGCTTTTCGGATGAGGCATTAACATAACCCGGCACAGGTTCAAAACCCCATATTTTACCGGTATTAGGATCTTTATCCATCCATTCTCTGTATGATGTTTGTAATGGGTGTACAACTTGATTATTCCCGGGGGCTGTCATTTCTATTGTAACAAGCGCACAAACGCCGTCCAAATATGATTGTCCTGTTCCCTTAGGCCATTCACCGGAAGGTTGAAGAGGCCATTGTCCTACTTCACCATTATTATAAAATAATGTACGAACTTGATTTCCGTCCATTACTCCTTTTTTTCTAAAATTATAATCACCTTTGGCATCATTACGATACTTAACAGTTTGTGGTGTAACTTGTGCTAAAAGCGTTATACTTATAAATACAAAAAATAGTGTAAAAGCATATTTTTTTAACATATTAATCTCCGTTTTGCGTCTTAAAATCCGAAACCAAATCCTAATCGGATTTCGCGTGGTGAACTATACATACTCGGATTATTTATAAATTCCTGCATAGTATTTAATCCAACAATATCTCCGGCAGTTTTAGTATTTAAGTCATTTGTTGCTCTTCCGGTTGTTGCATAAACACCAGTTTCATTTTTAATATCAAGTACGTTATATATCAATAAATATGTGTTTACAAAGTAATTTCCTATCTTAAAGTTCTTTTCAGCTCGTAAGTCTAAGTCAAATGTTGCAGGTTTGATTCCGCCATTTTCAAATCTTACACCCTGAGATACTTTTGAATCTTCCGTATATGGAAATCCCGAACCATATTTAAATATTAAACCTACACTCCAATCAATCGGATCACCAATTGTTAATGCAAAATTAAGGGTTGAACGCTGATCCCAGTTTAATGGAAGTACTTTTTTTGTTGTTTCAATAGGAGGATCTGTTTGATTATTATTAAATACCGTATAAGGATCAGAAGCGTTACCTTCAGCTATCTGATAAGTATAATCAATCTTTGCACTAAAAAAATCGGTAAAACGTTTATCAAATGTTAAAATAAATCCTTTAACATTCCCATAATCACGGTTTACAAAACGTGCATAAGCAATACCTTCATAAGTATTTATAATTTCCATACCTAACAAGTTTCTTATATCACGATAGTATACAACTAAATTTAAAGCATAATTATCAAACAATACTTGTTGTAAACCAATTTCGTACTGAATTGTTTTCATTGGTTTTAAGTCTGGATTGCCTGTAATAGAATTTAACGAAATCCCCGGTCTTACAATAAAATCGGGATTGATATATAAGTTCTCTAAATCCGGTCTTTGGAAAAAATGTCCATAAGAAAATCTAATTATACCATTTTCGGTAATTGGAAATGATGCTCCAAGGCGAGGACTAATTTGAATTTTATCATCCGCTTTACGAAATTGACCTGCACCCGGAAAATTAGGATTATTAGATGGATTTCTTAAATCTGCAGGTAGCGAAGAGTTAGGATTAAAATAATCAAGACGTACGCCTGCATTAATAATCATAATGTCATATTCCATTTTATCTTGGATATATGCAGCAATTTCATAAGGTTTTTTTCTATATTCTGTGTTAGAACCGGCATCTGTTATTGTTCCTACATTAGGATATCCGGGAGTAAATATTTCAACACCGTTTGAATCTAAAACACCATCGGTAAAGTTAATTAAATCTCTGCCGTGATTATATAAATCGTGCAATTGCGCTTCAACACCAAATCCCATTTTATGTTCTTTTGAAATTTGTGATGTTAATGAATATTGCACAACATAAGTTAATGTTTTTCTATCATATCTGTTACCTTGATTACCACCCGAACGGAAAGTATAGTTTGTTGGAGCAGTACCTCTTGAAGGATTTACATAACGAGGATCGTAAGGATCGGCATATAAATTACCCCAAAAGTTATGA
This sequence comes from bacterium, assembly GCA_043805435.1. GTDB lineage: Bacteria > Bacteroidota > Ignavibacteria > Ignavibacteriales > Melioribacteraceae > JAEXOD01. The sequence continues at coordinate 50,756 of JAZDHY010000065.1, read as the reverse complement.
ACATTAGCAGACATTTTTAAGCTATGATATGTACTTTGTGAAATAAAATTAGTTATTTGCAGACTATTAACAACATCGGTTTTTTGATGTGTCATTATTCCGTCCGGTGTCCATTTGTAAGCATGGTCGTAATATTTGGCTTTAGTTTGATCCCAAAACAACGAATAACTAAACTTAAATTCCGGTAAAGAATATGTTATTTTTGTATTAAAAGAAAACTTTTTATAAGGATTCATTGATACATATTCATTATTACCTGTATTTTGAGGTATCCAAACAGATTTATCTGAAGGATTAGGGTAAATAGGTACATCATCATTTACATTATAAACGCGCTTACCATATAAATTTCCGTCATTTTCAAAATAACGACCCGTAAAAAAGTATGTTAAATTACTTAATAAAGGAATAGGACCACTCAAATAAAAAGTAATATCTCTAATTGGAACTCTATCAAATTTATCCAAATTTTGGAATATGTCGGTATTAGACGTAAAATTATTACCCACATAACCCGATACGTAACCTTCTGTTTTATTAGAGCCTTCTTGAGTAACAATATTAACAACACCACTCATTGCCTGTCCGTATTCAGCATTAAAAGTACCTGTAATAACTTCCATTTGGCGAATTGAGGAGTTTTCCACTTCCAAAGTTAATCCGCCGTTAAATGCATCGGAAACAGAGACTCCATCTACCAAATAAGCAACTTCATTAGAACGACCACCTCTAAAATGTCCGCCAACAACTCCTGCCTGCAAATTAATTAATTGACCAACGCTTTCAACCGGCATTAATTTAATTTCTCCTGAATTTACAGTAGCAGAAGTAGATGTTAAATCTTTTTGTACTAAAGGCCTTTGAGCTTGGACAACAATATCGGAACCTAATTGAAATGCAGTTGATTTTAACTGAATATCAATTTTGGTTGTTAAATCTATTTTAACACTTACTTTTTGTACAGTAGTTTTATGGTACCCTACTGCACTAACTATAATATTATGCATCCCGGGAGATACATTGTTTATGTAATAGTATCCATCCACGTCTGCGGCGGCACCAAGATATGTGCCTTCAACTATAACATTTGCGCCAATCACCGGTTCCCCATTTTCATCGGTAACTTTGCCTGCTATTTTTCCGGTTGTACCGGCAAAAATATTTCCTGAGCATATAATAATAAAAAGAGTAAAGATAAAAGCTTTTAATGTTGGAAAAGATTTTTTCAACATAAAAGACCTCCAAAATTTAAAGTACGAATCCATAATTAACACTTAACAATAAAAAAACAAACGGGGTATAGTGTATACCCCGCTTATTAACCATATTACTTTAACAACATCATTTTTCTTACAGCTTGGAATGAACCAGCTTCAATTTTATAAATGTACATACCGCTTGCTAATCTGGAAGCATCAAAATTAACTGTATAATTTCCCATATTTTGATTTTGATTAACTAAAGTAGAAACTAACCTGCCTAAAACATCATATACTTTTAAAGAAACGTTTCCGGCATCTTTAAGAGTATATTTTATTGTAGTAACAGGATTAAATGGATTTGGATAGTTTTGAGATAATGAATAAGTATTTGGATTTAAATTTTCATCTTCAACATCAGTCCATGCATCACCAATCCATGTATATAACCAACGTGTAACAGTAGAATATGATAAATCTTCATTGAACGGAGAATAACACATAATACCTTCTCTTGTACCTGTTGCGTCAGCGTCATTAATAGAAATATCAAAAGGAACTCTTTGACCAAGTTCGGGTACAAATAAAGTATCAAAATTTGTTTGACCTACGTTTCTTTTTGTAGCTAAGTCAATTAACGGAATTTTTGCTTCAACTGTATAACCCGAAGGGAATTTATCTCCCCAAAAATAATTTGCACCCGGCATAACAAGACTATCTGCATTAGCACCATCAATTAATACTCTGTCTTTCGAAAATCTTAAATGATAATCAGGTTGTGCTCCTCTCTGTAAGCTAGGATGAAATTTTCCATGACCGTCATATAAACCGATAAATAAATCGGGTGAATCATTATAATAAGTAGCCAAAGATGGATCAAATGAAACGATATCATCTGTAACATCATAAGCAACGTATAAATTTTCTGCATCTATACCAACATAAACTAAAGCCGATAAATCTTCATCACTTGAAATCAGTTGGTTTGCAACTAAAAATGCACTACCGTCTGATAATTTCATAGAAATTGGAGTTACAGTTGACCATTCAGCTAAATTACCATCAGCAACAAATGTCTGTGAAGGAGGAGTTAACGATACTGTTACTACGCCTTTTGCGAGGTTAGTTATTGGTGAACCTAAATATCCGGGTAAAGAAGTATTACCTGCCTTATCGGTACAAGTAACTGCATAATAATAGGTTGTATTTTGATCTGTACCAGGTGCGCGGAGCACATGGTCAATTAATTGGATATTTTCTAAAACACCAAGTTTTACAACTTCAGCACTTTCAAGGTCAAAATTTGAAACTGTGCTGTAATATACATCATATTTTTCACCTGATTCATTTGGTACGTCCGACCATGTTACCAAATTTGCAAAAGAACCCTGAACTCCTAATAATCCTGTTGGTGGTTCAGGAGCTGTATTATCAGTTTCTCTATATCCTGCAGGTTGGCATAAATCTACTAAAACTTCACCGGTTGATATTTCGCCAATCGGTCCAAAATCACCGGTACCCGAAAATTCAAATTTCCAGCCAAGAATTTTGTCTAAATTAAATAAATTATCACCACTATATGAAGCCCATCCAGGAATTCTAAATCCATCGGAGGTTAATTTATAATCATCACCGGTTCCTTCCAAATTTACCAAAGGAATAACAACTTTCATCCAATCCGAAGTCTGATATAAGTTAACATTTAACAAATGTACCCATTCTTCTTCAGCACCGGCACTATTATCATACATTAACATTCTCATAGTAACTCTATCTGCGGTACCTGTTGCAGGTGTTACAACTTTAACATACAATATTAAATTAGTTCTTGCAGTTAAATCTTGTACATATCCGGCATCAGGCGCATTATGGCGTAAGTTTACATAACCTCCCCAAGATTGACTCATGTTAACAGTATAATCCAATTTTAATGAAGAGATACCTTCAAAAGGATTTTCAGTCATGTCTGTTAACGTAATTACGCCGGCTCCTGCACCAGCCCATGACATATTATCAAGAGCAAAATAATCGCCCGTTGCAGTATTATCAAATGTACTTAACGGTTCGTATTTATTTCCCCATAAAGTCAATTTATCCCAAACTACAACACCTGTTGCGGTACCATTATCAACAATACCGGGAGTAGTAAATTCGAGACTATAACCAATAATTTTATCAAAATCTAAAACACCATTGTTTTGAACACCGCTCCATCCGGTTAATGTAAAACCGGTAGCGGTTGGTGAACCTGCACCTAAATCAACTAATGGAATAGTCAACATTTTCCAGCCGGGTTCAGCATCGTAAAAACCATCAACCTGAAAATACCAATCTTCATGATCATTTTGATTATTCCAGTAATCAGCCTGTCCGCCTGCTTCATGAATTTTAAAACGCATGTGAACCAAACCGGGTTGTGTTGAAGGTACTACATTGTAATACCATAAACGGAGTTCGGTTGCCATTGACCAATCAAAATATATAACTGTATCAATTTTGTTAAGGTGCATCATTTGTGAATAACCGCCGTAACTTTCAGATGAATGAACTAACCATTCAACTTTAGTTGCTGCACTTCCATGATACGGATCAGGATTTGCAGTATTATCTGTTAATATTAAAGAACCCGATCCGGAAGCTAAACCCGGATTAATAGGCGGGTGAACGAAAAAAGTATCTGCGTTTGCAGTCTCAAATCCATTTTCCACCCACTGAGCATTCATATACGATGAAAAAAGAATGATAAAGAGGGTAACCAAGATTTTTTTCATTATGGTTTTCTCCATTTTGTTAGTTTGTTTGTTATTTATGAATTAAAACTTATCATATCCATAACCCCCATACACCTAGGATTACAATAAATAAGAATATTGTTAAAAAAATGCTATTTTTAAGTGAACCACGACTTCCTAAAAAACCTATATTTTCCACTTTTTCAATTTTTAGATTATTTGCTGCCAAATACCAATATTTTGAAACTATTTGAGAGTTTTTTGTAGTAGCTAAACTTATACTTAATATTAATACAGAAGAAAATAGAAACAAAAAAATTGCAAAATGCAAAAAATTAATATTAACAATTGTTAACCAAAATGCACCTTTAAGAATTCCATTATTCACTAAACCATCTAAACTTAATCTTAATAATCCAACAAGCTCGCCTACTATTAAAGTCATCATTGCAGCACGTGTATTTACAAATTTGAATATTAATCCCCATATGAATATTGCAGTAATTGGCGGACTAACATAAGCCTGAAATCCTTGTAAAAACAAATAAATTTGCGTATCAAAAAGTTTAATAATAGGAATAATTAAAATGGCTGTTAAAACCGTTAAAGTTGTTGCCAGTCTTCCTACTAAAACAAATTTTTCTTCCGATTCGTTAGGATATTTTTTCTTATAAAAATCGAAAGTAAACAATGTTGCGGTTGTATTAAAAGCACTTGCCAAAGACGACATAATTGCAGAAAGTAAACCCGCAACAACAATTCCTTTTATTCCAACAGGTAAAATATCACTGGCTAACAATGCAGGAAATGCTTTATCCCCTTTAATTTCGGGATATAACGAAGCTGCAATTAAACCGGGTAAAACTAAAATAAACATCGGTAATATTTTTAATACAGCGGCAAATAATGAACCTTTTCTAGCTTCATCTATGTTTTTAGCTGAAAGTAATTTTTGTACAATATATTGATCGGCACACCAATACCAAAACGCAATAATTGGCGCACCAAAAAGAATACCTGTCCACGGGAAATCAGGATCAGTTATTGGTTTAAACATAGTAAAATAATCGGCCGGTAAAGATGCAGTTAATCCCGAAAACCACCCTACTCTGTTCAAGCCGAATAATGTAAATAAAACAGCACCAATAATTAACATTATTGATTGAAAAATCTGTGTTTTAATAATTGCAGTAGCACCACCAATTACCGAATATAAACCGGTAATAAAAACAATTACAACGGCAGATGTATATAAATTTAGATGAAACATTTCGTAAAACAACATGCTGCCGGCATATAATGTAACTAAAATTTTAGTGCTTATATAAATGAAAATTGAAAATCCCGAGAACCATTGAGCAATATTTTTATCAAATCGTTTTTCTAATAATTCGGGAACAGTTTTTACCCCGGATTTGATAAATATTGGAGTTAATAACCAAGCAAGCAAAATTAAGATAAAAATTGCCATTAATTCAAATTGTCCAACTGCAATTCCGCGTACAGAACCGGAACCGGCTAATCCAATAAAATGTTCGCTTGATATATTTGTAGCAAATATTGATAATCCAATAGCAAGCCAACCCACATTTTTACCCGCTAAAAAGTAATTATCCGTATCATTTCCTTTACCCCGCGAATAATAAAAGGCCAAGCTTAAAACAATAACAAGGTAAGCTAATACAATCAAACTATCATTTAATGTAAAAATGTCACTCATTTATATACTCTTTTTTGCAATAATATTTATTATGTACACAAATAATGCCAAACGATTTTTTCTTAATTATATTATATTTAACCTCATTTTTAACAAGTAATACTTTTTGTAATTATTAAAAAGATAAAACAAATTATTATTTTAATAATACGTTTACTTTTGGCAATTTTTACTGTAATTATTTATTACAAAAAAATTTTCCTCAACCAATAGGTCTTAAGAAGAGAATTATTAAACTTGGTTAAATATGGATATGACTGTTTTAATATTGGCAGCATGTATTGAAGTTGAAGAATTTATTACTTTTTTTAAAAAAACAAAAGACTATTTTATTAATACAAAGTTAAATAGCAAAATTATTTTTACACATTAACTTATTATAACATAAAGACTTACAAGTTATTTGTTAGCCGGCCGACTAAATTACTATTTATTAGCAGCAAATTAAAAGTTATTAATCTAACAAAAACCCTATATCTCAATTCTCATTCCTCCGGTGTATAATATGTACTCATAATACTCCTTTTTACTCTAAAATATTTATATTATTACTTAAATTAAATAATTATTTAAGTCCTAATTCTTTAGCCATTCTATAATAGTTTGGAGGAGCAAGTCCAAGTTTTTGTGCTGCTTCCGAATCAGAAGACGAGTTTTCTCTTACATATTTAAAATAATTTTCTCTAAAATGTTTTTCCATTTGGGCAAGTGGTAAAATTTCAGTTCCAAAACTTATACCATAATTATCGGGCTGATGTAAAGATGTTTCCAAGTCTAAACCAAGTATAAATTTTACATTTTTTGCATTTATTTCTTTTTCGTCAATAAAAAAGAATCTTTGTACAACATTAATTAATTCCCTAACATTTCCCGGCCACTCATAATCCATTAATATATTCATCGCATCATTATCAACATGTGGTTTTTCACGTCCCATATCGGCTCCAATATCATTCATAAAATGCTCAATAAGACGAGGGATATCAACTTTTCTTCTTTTTAATTTAGGAACAATTAAAGGAACAACGTTCAAACGATAATATAAATCTTCCCTAAATCTTTTAGCTTTTACTTCTTCTTCAATATTTTTGTTTGTAGCCGCAATTATTCTAACATTAACTTTTATTTTTTCGGTACGACCAATTTTTTCAATTTCGCCATCTTGAATAACCCTTAATAATTTAACTTGTGCCGGTAAAGGTAAATCTGTAATTTCATCTAAAAATATTGTACCTTGGTTTGCAATTTCAAACAAACCGAGTTTTTTCTTATCAGCACCTGTAAAAGCTCCTTTTTCATAACCAAAAAGTTCGCTTTCAATCAAATCGTGTGGTAAGCTTCCACAATTAATAGGAATAAAATTTTCAAATCGTCTATTGCTGGTATAATGAATATTAATTGCCACAAGTTCTTTTCCAGTACCGGAAGCCCCTCTAATCATTACGTTAACATTAGAATTTGCATATTTACGAATTTCATCCTTTAATTTAATAATTAATTCCGACTCACCGATAATTCTTTTTCGAAAAAGAATTTCTTCAATACTACGTAATATTTTTTGATTTGATTTATTCCACTCTCTTTCTAATTTACATTTTTCATATGCATTAAAAATACTCATTATAAAATCGGTCGGTTGATAAATAAAATCTTCAATATCGCCCGGATATTTTGTACAATACCAAAAAGCACCCGCAATTTTTAATTTATTGGCAAAATTAAAATCCGTAATATTAATTGTCATTTTAGTAATTACAATAATTTGTAAAGTACTGTCAATTTCTTTAATTTTTTGGATTAAGGTATCACCCATTAATCCTCCGGCAATCTGAAAATCCATTATTATCAAATCATAATTTTCTTTATGTTGTTTAATTAAATTTAATGCTTCCCTGCCATCGGAAACAACATCTCGTATAATTATTTTTTGATTAAACGGTAAAAGTGTATTATGAACTCGCCTAACATCAAAATCTTCATCTTCAATTAATAAAATATTTATCAAGTCATCAGACATTTAAATAAACTCCATCATTTTTATTTTGTATTGTTAAAATAAACTTACAGCCTCCGCCAAGTAAATTTTCCACATCAATCCCCCAGCCGCATCTTTTGCTTATTGTAAATGCAATATAACAACCATAACCAACATTTCTATTATCGGGGACCTTGGTTGATACATTTTCTTCAAAGATTTTTTTTATACCATTTTTATTTATTTCCAATAATTCCGGCTTAATGCCAATACCGTTATCTTTTAAAATTATGCATGTAGTATTTGTGCTTTCATTTAGTAATGTTGTAATTTCAATAATTAAATGTTTATCACCGCCATGTTCAATACTGTTTTGAATTAGGGGTTCCAACAGTTCCCAAACAACAAACTCGTTTACTTGAATTATTGGTATTCTGTTATCAAGATTTAATTTAATTTCAAAAGAACTAGTCCTTTTCGTAATTCGATAAAAAATATTATTTACAATAAAAGTAATTAAATCATTTAAATTAGTTTTAAATATTGCATTACGAATAGTCTGAATAGGAGGATCAAACCATTTCATGTCATAAATTACGCGACTAATAAAATTAGAATATTTTGAAACACGATATTTTATTTCAGTAATGTTGTCAGGAGAAAGAATTCTTAAATCTTCCTTAATAAATCCCATTACTTTTTCTGCTTTATGATGTGTGTGATAAATCCTATTAGTAAACATCAATTCTTTTTCGTAATTAATTTCTTTTTTTAAGTTTTCTTCATGTTCATCCAACAGTCTTTTTTGTGCATCATCTCTTTCTTTAACTGTATAAGAAGAGATAAAGTACATTGCCAGCAATCCTAAAATAATAATTGACATATAAATAACAGAGGTTTCATCCAAATTTGCAATTACTTCATTAGTAATAAACGAAAAATCGGGAGTGTTTTTCATATATAAAGCACCTACATATTCTCCTCTTAATATAAAAGGTACAAATATATGAAATGATTCTTTATTTGTCATAAAACTAATAACTTGTTCACCTTTAATTAGTTCATTATAATTTTTTTTATATAATTGAACAGCATTTGAATGAATAATCGAATCAACTGAAGGCACATAATTTTCATCAAATAAATACGAATAGAGTACTCTTCCGTCGTCAATAGCGTAGGTTTTATTATTTTTATTTACCAAAATACACAACTCTTGTACATTATGTTGCAATATTTGCTGGCTGAATATTATATCAAACGATTGTACAATACGTGAAACTTCATCTTGAAACAATTTTTCTTTAGGATTAATAGTCTCTAATAATAATTCCAACGAAGTAGTTGTAACATTTGCCAGCCTTTCGGCAGAATCTTTTTGATACCATTCCTGAGTATTATCTAAAAAACTTTTTATTGACGATTTATTTATAATGGAAATTATTATTTGAAATGCGAATAATATTATAAATAATAAAGTTAGATGTTTAAACTCAAAATGATATTTTTTTATTTTTTCAATTAAAATTTTATTATTCATAGCTACTTCAATAAAATAGTACGGGTTGAAATTTTATTTTCGGCTTTAATTAAGGCTTCTTTTACATCTATTCTCTTTTCTAAAGCTAAGTTCAAATAATATGATAGCAAATCCGTAATATGAGTATAATTAGGATGCTGGCTTCTAAAAACTCCGGTTTCAATCAATTTTTTATAAAACAATAAATCAGGGTGTAATTTAATATATGCTTCATCGGCATATATTTCTTTATTAACCGGTAATATTTTACCTTCTTCATACATTATTTTTTGTGCTTCACTACTCATCAAAAATTCTAAAAACTTTTCCGATTCGTTTATTTTAGTTGAATATTTAGAGATTATTAAATTCCATCCTCCAAAAACTGATTTTGGATTTGTACCCTCGAAATGCGGAGTAGGCACTTTAACAAAAACCGCATTGGAATCTACATTTTTGTATTTTCTTATTTCCGATTCAAACCCCGGCCATGCCCTTAAAAACACACCATTATTTTGAATATAATAATCATAACTTAAATTTTCCTTAAATTTTAACACATCTTTTGGCGACATCCCGTAAGTGTAAATTAAATCAACTAAAAAATTCAAGGTTTTTTCAGCTTTTTTTGTATTTATATTTAATAAGTCACCATTAATAAACGATTCATTATACATTGCCAATAGTTCGGTATAGATACAAATTAAACCCTCAAAATCAGCCGCCTGAAAAACGAAAAAAGGATTATCGATATTTAACTGCTTTTTTAATGTTATAAAATCTTCCCAAGTAATAGATTTTTCCAATTTTCTTTTTATTACTTCGGCATTTGGCAATTTATTAATTATATCCTCTCTATAATACATTAAAGAAATATCAAGATATAATGGAAGTGCTATAAGCGTTGAATCGTAAACACATGTATTAATAGCAGGAGATATTATATCATTTTTTACAATTCTATTAAAATAATTATTTAATGGTAAAGCCCATTTTGCAAAACGCGCTGTCCAAATTTGATCTATTGCAATAATATCAATTAAATCACTTTTACTGCGTAAAAATCGTGCTAAAAGTTCCTTCCTTTCGTTAGTACTAAACTTCGAAAAAGGTATATTTATCCCTATTACCTCAATTTTCCCTTTATTAAGTTCATTAAATCTTTTAATAACCTTTTCCTGGGCTGAAGAGATGTTATCAACATAATATATTTTTTTTGTAGTATCGTAAGGATATTTATTAGAAAAAGATGTTGTTAAAATAAAACTTAACAATATTATTAAAGTAATAACAATAATACTAGCAATTACGTACGCAATTTTTTCTGATTTCATTCCAAATTCGAAAATTTTTACATTTTTTAATATAAAGAAATTTTAGTTATAAATTGCAATTGCAATTTTATGATTTTTTTTATTTCGCAAATAATTAACCGAATATTTTATTTTTTGCAATGTTTGATAATAAAACCATTAAAGTTTTGTTATTCTTATTAAAACGCATGGTTATAAGAAATAAAACATATTTGATTATTAATTTAATAAGAAAAATTTATTAATTTAATAATTGAATATCTTTTTATACTTGTACATAGATAATTTTATAATGATTATTGCATTTTTTAAGCAGGCATAATATTTGATATTCAGGTATGATTTATTTAAATAATTTTGGATAAGAAATTCAAAACAGGAGTCCTATATGGCTATTACCGGTGGTGTGAAAACTAATATTGTTAGCACTCAAAAAACTCAAAAAGACTATACTTTTCCGCTTACAGCATTAACGTCTTTATTTTTTATGTGGGGTTTTTTAACATGTCTTAACGATATTTTAATCCCACACCTAAAAAATGTATTTAATCTTAATTATACTGAATCCATGTTGATTCAATTTGTTTTTTTTACTGCTTATTTTATCTGCTCAATGCCATCGGGCTGGTTAGTTAAAAAATTCGGTTATAAAAAAGGTATTGTACTTGGTCTTGTTATAGCCGGAGTTGGCTGTCTTTTCTTTTATCCTTCAGCAGCTTTTAGATCTTATCCATTCTTTTTAACTGCATTGTTTATTATGGCATCCGGAATAACTCTTTTACAAGTAGCCGCAAATCCTTATGTAACAATACTTGGCAAACCGGAAACAGCCTCAAGCAGATTAAATTTGACACAAGCATTTAATTCATTAGGTACAACAATTGCCCCTTATTTTGGTTCATTATTAATTCTTTCGGTTACCGTTAAAACAGCCGATGAAATCTCACAACTACCGTTAGCCGATTTATCTGCTTATCAATTGGCAGAAGCAGCCGCAGTACAAGTACCATATCTTGGTTTAGCAGCAGCAATGTTTATTATTGCAGCTATATTTGCTTATATTAAACTTCCTGAATTTAATAATAGCACAACAGAAACCAGTATGCCGGAGGAAAACACTCTTGATCATCTGCATAATTCCGCATGGAAATACAGACATGTTACATTAGGTGCAATTGCAATTTTTGTATATGTTGGCGGTGAAGTTGCTATTGGTAGTTTTTTAGTAAATTATCTTGGTTTAAAAGAAATTGCCGGTTTACCTGAAGTAGATGCCGGAAAATTAGTTTCGTTTTATTGGGGCGGTGCAATGATAGGTAGATTTTTAGGCTCCGCAATTCAACGAGTAATAAAACCGGGTAATATGCTTGGGTTTAATGCAATTGTTGCAGCAATTTTATTAATTGTATCTATGCTTACTAACGGTCAAGTTGCCATGTGGACAATTTTAGCAATAGGATTATTTAACTCCATAATGTTCCCAACTATTTTTAGTCTTGGTGTTGCCGGTTTAGGTAAACACACTTCTCAAGCTTCCGGTATTATGATTACAGGAATTGTTGGCGGTGCTATTATTCCTGTATTACAAGGTACAATTGCCGATTCATTTGTAGGGTTACATCATGCATTTATTTTACCGGTTTTATGCTATTTGTTTATTGCATTTTACGGTTTCAAAGGTCACATTCCAATAATCAAAAAGGCTTAAGGTATAAAATAATGATGAATGAAATAGTACTTGGAATTGATGTTGGCGGAACAAATACAGTGTTTGGCTTTGTTGATAGAGATGGAAATTGTATATCGGAGTATTCAATTCCAACTAATGCTCAAGAAGATTCAAAAATATATTTTAATAGATTATTTGAAGAAATTAAAAATAAATTTACCCCACTAGCACATTATTACTCCTTGCTTGGCATTGGAATTGGTGCACCCAACGCAAATTATTACAAAGGTACTGTCGAACAACCCCCCAATCTTAATTGGGGGTTTGTTAATGTGGTGGAAATTGTTAAATCCTATTTTAATATTCCCACTGTAATAACTAATGATGCTAATGCTGCCGCAATTGGTGAAATGGTTTTTGGAGCAGCAAAAGAGATGAAAAATTTTATAGTAATAACACTTGGTACAGGCGTTGGCAGCGGGATTGTTGCAAATGGAGAATTAATTTACGGATCTGATGGTTTTGCCGGAGAAATTGGTCACACGGTTGTTTTCCCGGATGGCAGAGATTGCGGATGCGGCAAAAAAGGATGCTTGGAGACATATCTTTCTGCAAGCGGGTTTAAACGCACTGCATTTGAAATTTTAGCAAAAACAAATCAAAAAAGCGAATTGTGCAAATATTCTTTTTGTGATTTAACTCCAAAAATAATTAGTGAAGCCGCTTTGAACGGCGATAGAGTTGCATTGGAAACTTTTGATTATTCGGCAAAACTATTGGGTTTACAGATTGCCGATGCAGTTGCATATACTTCACCTGAAGCTATTATTATTTTTGGCGGAGTTGCAAAATCGGGCGATTTGTTATTAAAACCTGTTAAAAAATACATGGAAGAATATCTTTTAAACATATACAAAAACAAGGTGAATATTTTGCCTAGCGGTTTGCAGGATAAAAACATAGCAGTTTTAGGAGCTGCTGCATTAATTTGGAAAGAATTAGATAAGTAATATTTATACAATAACTTACACAGGGAAATACTTTTATGAAAAAACATATTTTCATATTGACAGTTTTATTTATTGCTTTAATTACTTTAAATTTTAAAACAGATTCAAATTCAAAAAAAAGCGATATTGATAAAGAAGTAAAAGACTTACTTTCAAAGATGACACTTGATGAAAAAATCGGTCAAATGACTCAGGTTGATATGAATGCCTTTGCAGACCCTCAAGATGTTGAAAAATATTTTATTGGCTCCGTTTTGAGTGGCGGCGGTTCGGATCCAAAGGATATTAGTGCTAAAGGTTGGGCTGATAATTATGATATGTTCCAATCATTTGCATTAAAAACAAGATTAAAAATACCAATGATTTATGGTATTGATGCCGTACATGGAAATAACAATATTGACGGTGCTGTAGTATTTCCGCATAACATTGGTTTAGGTGCAACACGAGACATTGAACTAATTGAAGAAGCAGGTAAAATTATAGCTAAAGAAATTGCAGGTACCGGTGTTGATTGGGCTTTTGCCCCCTGCGTTGCCGTAACCAGAAATGAAAGATGGGGACGAACATACGAAAGTTTTTCAGAAGATCCTGAATTAGTATCAGTTCTTGGAAAAGCATTTGTTGAAGGTTTGCAGTCCGACGATTTATCCAATCCTAATGCCATTCTTGCCTGTGCAAAACATTATGTTGGTGATGGTGGAACTACAAATGGAAAAGACCAGGGAAATACTGAAGTGGATTTAGAAACTTTGAGAAAAATTCATTTACCCGGATATGTTAAAGCAATTGAAGCTAATGTTGGTTCCGTGATGGTATCTTACAGCAGCTGGAACGGAGTAAAAAATCATGGAAACAAATTTTTAATTACTGACGTACTTAAAAATGAGCTTGGATTTAAAGGATTTGTTGTTTCCGATTGGTCCGGTATAGATCAATTAGAAGGTGATTTTAAATCGGATATAGAAAAATCGATTAATGCCGGTTTAGATATGGTAATGATCCCTAACGGATCAACCAAACCAAATAATTATATTGAATTTATTACTTATTTAAAAGAATTGGTTAACGAAAACAAAGTACCAATGTCAAGAATTGATGATGCTGTATCTCGTATTCTAAAAATTAAATATGAAATGAATTTATTCAAAAATCCTTACACAGATAAAGAAATGACTAAAAAAGTAGGGTCAAAAGAACATAGAGAAGTTGCACGCCAATGTGTAAAAGAATCTATGGTCTTATTAAAAAATGATGGTATCCTCCCTCTTTCAAAAGACATTAAAAATCTACTTATTAGTGGTACAGGCGCAGATAACTTGGGAAGACAATGTGGCGGCTGGACAATTGAATGGCAAGGTATAGACGGAAAAGTAATGAATGGTGGAACAACATTTTTGCAAGCAATAAATGAAACTGTTGGTAAAGGCACAAAAGTAACTTATTCTATTGATGGAAAAAACTCTGAAGGTTCGGAATTTGCAATAATTGTTGTTGCTGAAAAACCATATGCCGAAATGATGGGTGATACTACCAATTTAGTATTAAGCAATGAAGACATTGAGACAATAAATAATGTAAAAGCAGCAAATATTCCTTTTGTTGTTGTGTTATATTCAGGACGCCCAATTATTATTACCGATATATTAGACAAATGTAATGCCTTTGTAGCAGCTTGGCTGCCCGGTACTGAAGGAAACGGTGTAACTGACGTATTGTTTGGCGATTATAATCCAACAGGAAAACTTTCTGTTTCGTGGCCAAAAGATATGAAACAAGTACCAATAAATATTGGCGATAAAGATTATGAACCATTATTTCCTTTTGGCTTTGGTTTAAACTATAACAAATAAAATCATGAAAAAAATAATATTTAGTTTTGTGATACTATTTTATATTTTGTTTTCAAATTATTTATTTGCTGAACAAAATAAATTGATAAACGGTATTACCGAAGCTAAAATAGATTCAATATTATCATTAATGACCACAGAAGAAAAATGTGGTCAATTAATTCAATATTCAATTAATTGGTGGGATAATTACGGAATTTGTTCAATTAAACCCGAACAAAAAGAACTGATAAAAAAGGGTTATATCGGATCTTTTTTAAATGTGTTTGGATCTGATTTTTCAGAAGAACTTCAAAAAATAGCGGTTACAGAATCTCGTTTGAAAATTCCTTTACTTTTTGCATTTGATGTAATTCATGGATTTAAAACAATTTTTCCTGTTCCTTTGGCAGAAGCTTCAAGCTGGGATATGAATAATATTTATAATTCTTCAAAATATCAGGCAATTGAAGCTGCGTCCAATGGAATTCATTGGACGTTTAATCCAATGGTTGATATTGCCAGAGACCCTCGCTGGGGAAGAATAGTTGAAGGAGCCGGTGAAGATCCTTACTTAGGATCTCAGATAGCTGTTCAACGTGTTAGAGGTTATCAAGGTGATGATTTCAGCTCCCCTTTTAGCATAATTGCATGCCCAAAACATTTTGCTGCTTATGGTGCCGCCGAAGGTGGACGTGACTATAATTCGGTTGATATTTCTTTGCGCTCTTTGTATAATGTTTATTTGCCTCCTTTTTTTGCTGCAATTTATCAAGGCGCAGGTTCTATTATGTGTTCCTTTAATGAAATTTCAGGAATTCCCTCATCGGCAAATAAACAATTATTAACTGATATTCTAAAGGGCGAACAAGAGTTTAAAGGTTTAGTTGTTAGTGATTGGAATTCCATAGGCGAGTTAATTCAGCACGGAATAGCAAGTGACGAATCCGATGCGGCTTTGCTTGCTATTAAAGCCGGGGTTGATATTGATATGGAATCTTCAATCTATTATAATCAGCTTGCTAAATTAGTTTATGATAATAAAATCAATTCCTCGCTGTTAGATGATGCTGTTAAACGAGTATTACGCATTAAATTTATTTTAGGATTATTTGATAACCCTTATAAATATTGTAATAAAGATAACGAAACTAAAAACACTCTTTCTAAAGAATCAATTAATGCAGCTTATGAATCAGCTAAAAAATCAATTGTTCTTTTGAAGAATAATAATAATTTGTTACCTTTTAAAAAAGACTATAAATCAATTGCAGTTATTGGACCGCTTGCTAATTCAAAACGAAATCCACTTGGTTCATGGGAACAGCTTGGCGACTCCAATAATGTTATAACATTATTGGAAGGAATTAAGAATAAAGTAGAAAAAAATACAAATATTTATTTTACAGAAGGGTGTTCTATATCAGGGAATTCTGAAAAAGGATTTGATTATGCACTCCAATTAGCTAAAGATTGTGATTATGTAATTTTAGCATTAGGTGAAGATGCTAAAATGAGTGGTGAATCAAAATGCCGATCTGATTTAAATTTACCCGGCGTTCAAGAAAAGTTAGCAAAGGAAATTTACAATATTAATAAAAATGTGGTTGTAATTTTAATGAATGGCAGGCCGCTAACAATATCTTGGCTTGACGAGAACATCCCATCCATTTTGGAAACATGGTTTTTGGGTTTACAAGCAGGAAATGCAATTGCAGACGTAATATTTGGGGATTATAATCCTTCCGGTAAGCTGCCTATCACATTCCCCCGCTCAGTTGGGCAAATACCTATATATTATAATCATAAAAATGGCGGCCGTCCTGCCAGTGAAGATTTTAAAAATTATAGTTCGCGTTATTTGGATTTACCAATTACTCCTTTATATCCTTTTGGGTATGGATTAAGTTATTCAAAATTTATTTATACTAATCTATTATTAAACAAATCACAATTTGGATTTAAAGATTCCATAACTATTTGCGTTGATGTTGCAAATGAGAGCACTATTGCCGGTGAAGAAGTAATTCAACTTTACATTCAGGATATTAATTCATCTGCAACTAGACCTGTAAAAGAGCTTAAAGGTTTTAAAAAAGTATATATTCCTGCAAATACTACTGTCTCTGTTTCGTTTTCCTTATCTTCTAAAGATTTAGAGTTCTATTCAATTAATAACAAAATGGAGTCGGAACCCGGATTTTTTAATGTTTATATTGGAGGTAATTCAGTAGATTTATTGAATTCAAAATTTGAATTGAAAAATGAATAGATTTTATTAATTAACATTTGCAGCTAAAAAAGTTAGGCAGAGTTTTTAATAATAATTTAGATGAATCGAATAAAAATGGCATACTAATAATGTAATTAATTGAAGACTGATAGTATATTATTTCAGTCAAATTAAACACAAAAGATTACCTGGTTAATTGGAAACCAAGAATGGTTTAAACATTAAAGAATTTATGGATATAGAGAAATTATGAAATCAATAAAATTATTGTTTGTAGTTATTAGTTTATTTTGCATTAGTTGCAGCGAAGACAAAACCGAATATAGTTTCCCCAATGTTATTTCGGGCAGAATAACCGATAACAATAACAACCCGCTTGGAAGAGCAGCCGTCTTTTTAGCTACAAAACCCGAAATGAATCCGGTTTGGACAAATGATAATGGCTACTTTAGAATGGAAAATGTTCCTGAAGACAGACATAGACTAAGGATATCACGAGTTGGATATCAAACAACGGAAGTTGAAGTGCCTAGTGCTGTAAATGGTATTTCTTCCATTAACGCTTCATTAACAAAAATTGCGTATGATGTCCCTTCAGTAAAACCACAAAGTAAAGGAGCTGTACGAATAAACAATAAAAAACTTGAAGTGGATTTTGACGGAGATGGAATTTATACAAATTATTTAGTTAAAGGAGTTGCATTTTCCCCTACTCCAATTGGCAATTTACCAATAACCAATAATTTATTGGATAGATGTGTTACATATCTTAAAGAATTAAATGTAAATACCGTAAGAACGTATTCCGGAGTTGATAAATACTTTTTGATTAAAGCAGAAGAAAATAATATTGCTGTAATTTTAGGGTTTTGGGTAGATTACACATTAAATTTATCGGATACTACTGTTAGAAAAACCATTATTGACGAATTTGAACAATTTGTGATTGAATATAAGGACTATAAAAGTGTTTTGATGTGGAATTTAGGTAATGAACAAAATTACCAAAACGGGAATAATGCAAATTGGTACACATTATGTCAAGAACTTGCAATTGCAGCTTATAAAATTGAAGGCGATAAATATCATCCTGTGGCTATAAATAATGGAAATTTTTCTAACATTGGCAGCAGGGGTATGTCGGCCGATGACGGTTATTTAACTTATATTGATCTTTGGGCTTCTAATATTTACCAATGGGATTTAGGTCCAAATTTATTAACTTACAAAAATGCTTCAAATAAACCTGTTGTACTTACCGAATGGGGAATTGATGCATTAGATAATAGAACAAAAACAGAATATCAACAAACACAAGCTGATTTTATTCTTGCCAATTGGATTCAAATCGTTTCTTCAAGTGATTATTGTATAGGAGGAACCATGTTTGAATTTACGGACGAATGGTGGAAAGATACCGATCCGTGGTCGCATGAAAATTACGGCGGTTATCAAACAAATACTCACCCCGATGGATTTTCGAATGAGGAATTTTGGGGACTAATTGCCTTATCTCCCGATTCCGATAACGACGGATTAGATGAATGGACACCTAGGAAAGCATATTATGCAGTTCAATTAATGTTTAAAAACTAACCTATTGGGGGATGAAATGAGTAGTATCTTAAAATATTTTTTTCTAATATGTTTTACTGTAATAATCTACAATTCTCTCTATTGCCAAGAAAACAATTACATTTCGGCAAGGGGCACTCAAATAATTGATTTGGAAGGAAAACCTATTTTACTTAAAGGTATTAACCTTGGCAACTGGTTAGTTCCTGAAGGTTATTTCATAAAATTTGAACAAATAAGTTCACCAACAAGGATATATAATTTTTTTAATACTTTAATTGGACCTTCCGAAGCTAGAAAATTTTGGAATGAATATAGAGAAAATTATATAAAAATTAATGATATAAAAAAAATTAAAGAACTTGGATTTAATTCAATACGTATCCCTTTTCATTATTCCATGTTTTTTGATGAAGATAACAATAAACTAGAAGGAATTGGGTATGCCCTATTGGATAGACTTGTTGAATGGTGCAAAATCGAATCATTATATGTATTATTAGATATGCATTGTGCCCCGGGCGGTCAAACAGGCGATAATATTGATGACAGTTTCGGTTATCCCTTTTTATTTGACAGCATTGAAGATCAAAAAAACACTATTGCAATATGGAAAAAACTGGCTTCAATTTATGCCAATGAGCCAATAATACTTGGTTATGACTTTTTAAATGAACCTATTGCCCATTATTTTGATAAAGAAAAATTAAATCCAAAATTGGAGCCGTTTTTTAAGCAGCTTACCGAAGAAATAAGAACCGTTGATAAAAACCATTTGTTTTTTATTGCCGGAGCTCAATGGAATTCCGACTTTTCTGTTTTTGGAGCCCCATTTGATTCCAAATTGGTATATACATTTCACAAATATTGGAGTTCAACAACACAAGATGTTATTCAAAATTATATTGATTATAGCAATAAATATGAAGTTCCTATTTATTTGGGAGAGAGCGGAGAAAATACAAATCAATGGATAAAAGAATTTAGATCAGTTTTAGAAAAAAATAATATCGGCTGGTGCTTTTGGCCATATAAAAAAATGGATTCCGATAGATGTGTTGTTTCTATTAATCGTACAACAGAATTTGATAGTATAATTAGTTTTGCAAATTCCAAATCCATTTCTTACGAAGAGATTAGAAATAACCGCCCAAACAGTCAAATTATTAACAAAGCTCTCACCGATTATCTTGAAAACATGAAATTAAATAACTGCAAAATAAATTACGAATATCTTGAAGCTTTAGGATTAAAAAATAAACAATAATTTTTTGATATTATTTTTATTCATATATTATTTTGCAATTAAAATTTGCCAAAATTAAAATTCAGGAAGAGAATTATGAAAAAGTATTCATTTGTTTTTGTTATTACAATAATATTATCTTGTTGTTTTTTATATAACAACACTTTTACTCAAGATAATTATCCTTATCAAAACATAAAATTATCCATTGAACAACGTGTAGAGAATCTTCTTCAATTATTAACAATTGAAGAAAAAATTAGTTTGCTTGGTGGCACCGGTTTTGCAACAACTCCCATTGAAAGATTAAATATCCCTCCCCTAAATATGACTGATGGACCTTTAGGCGTTAGATGGGATGAAGCAACTGCATTTCCTTCCGGTATTTCATTAGCATCAAGCTGGGAACCTGAACTAATTTATAAAGTTGGCAAAGCAATTGGTGAAGAAGTAAAATCAAAAGAAAGGCATGTAATTTTAGGCCCGTGTGTAAACATTGCCCGTATTCCGCAGGGTGGCAGAAATTTTGAGTCGTTTGGTGAAGATCCATGGTTAACCTCGCGTTTGGCTATTGAGTATATTAAAGGAGTTCAGAGTGAAAATGTTGTTGCAACAGTAAAACACTTTGCATGCAATAACCAAGAATACCAACGCGATTTTGTAAATACAATAGTAGATAAACGTGCATTAAATGAAATTTATCTGCCCGCTTTTAAAGCGGCTGTTTTGGAAGCAGATGTTTATGCAGTGATGTCGGCATATAATAAAATTAATGATTTTTATGCAAGTGAAAATGATTTTTTATTAATAGATAAATTAAAAAAAGAGTGGGGATTTAAAGGTCTGGTAATGTCCGATTGGGGTGCCGTGCACAGCTCTGTACCAACCTATAACAGCGGATTGGATTTAGAAATGCCAAAAGGAGTTTATCTAAATTCGGATGCACTTTTGTCTAAAATTGAAAATGGTGAACTACAGTTATCAAAATTAAACGATAAAGTAGCACGTATTTTAACTATTATGTTCAAAATCGGTTTGTTTGATGATTACAAATATGATAAATCTAAATTAAATAATGAAGAGCATAAAAAACTTGCTTATGAAAGTGCCGTTAAAGGGATTGTACTATTAAAAAACAAATTCGAAACTCTTCCGATATACACAGATAATATCAGCTCAATTGCAATAATTGGCCCAAATGCAGACTATGCAAGAATTGGCGGAGGAGGAAGCTCACAAATGAGTCCGTTTTATTCCGTTTCTCCCCTACAGGCATTAAGAGAAAAAATTGATAAAAACGTTGAAATAAATTATGCGCCCGGTATTATTTTAGACGGAGATTCACCTGTTATTGGCGAAGAATATTTTTTTATTGATAAAGATGGAAAAGAAAGCGGAATAAAAGTAAGTTATTTTGATAACATGTCTCTTACCGGTAATCCTAAAGTTGAAATTACAGAAAAATCGATTAATCATATTTGGGGCGGAGACAAACCTAACGAAAATATTTCTGCTGATAATTTTTCTGCAAGATGGGAAGGATATCTAAAAGCACCAAAAACAGGCACATTTACGCTTAATGTTTCAGCTGATGACGGCACAAGACTATACATTGAGGACGAATTATTAATTGATGACTGGAAAGATCATGGTGAATTAACCAATTTTATAAATATTGATTTCGAGCAGAATAAACTATATAAAATAAAACTTGAGTTTTATGAAAATGCCGGAGATGCTATTGTAAAATTCGGCTGGCAGCTGCCGGATGATGATTTAATGGCTCAGGCTATAAATATAGCCCAAAAAAGTGATCTTGCTATAGTTTTTGTAGGAACAACAAAACACTTTGAATCCGAAGGGAAAGACCGCGAAGATTTAGTTATGCCAAATAAACAGGACGAACTAATAGAAGCAGTATTAAAAGCGAATAAAAATACTATTGTTGTTTTAACATCAGGCTCGCCTATTTTGATGAATAAATGGATTGATAAAGTTAATACGGTAGTACAATGTTTTTTTGCCGGTCAAGAAATTGGCAATGCAATAGCTGATGTAATACTTGGCAAATTTAATCCATCAGGAAAATTACCAATAACTTATCCCAATAAATGGGAAGATTGTTCAGCATTTTCATCCTATTTGAAAGAAGATGGAACAACAAATTATACCGATGGTATTTATGTTGGATATAGATATTTTGAAAAAAATAACATAACACCTTTGTTCCCTTTTGGTTACGGCTTATCTTATACAAAATATAAATATTCCGATCTAGTAGTCAAACAATCTGCAAAAGATATTAATATAACATTTAAGGTTAAAAATACGGGATATATGTTAGGTGCGGAAATTACGCAGCTTTATGTGCAGGCAATTGATTCTAAAATTGATAGAGCAATAAAAGAATTAAAAGGTTTTAAAAAAGTATATCTAAATCCAAACGAAGAAACTACAATTGAATTAAATTTGGATTTGAATTCGTTAAATTATTACGATATTGATTCCGATAGTTGGAAACTGGAAAAATGTAAATATAAAATATTAATTGGTGCTTCATCAGAAGATATAAAACTTAATCAAGAAATTGAATTAAACTAAATGGTCATAAACAAATATTTCTACCATTAGAAATTAAATTAAAAGCTGGTAGCTACTACTTTAGTAACGAGGTTAATAATTAAAGTACTTTTATATAAAACAATTAAAAACCACAACGTTTTTTGTTGTGGTTTTTATCCATCATTAAAAATTAAAAATTCAAAATTTATCATTATTTTTTTGTTCCAACTTATTATATTTTTATTTTTAACAACTAACATTTCAACTTGTTTTGCTCAAAATTTTTCAGGCGGTTTTACTTTTTACATGCCACCTGCTGATTCTACTACCCAAAAATTTCTTCCTAGTTTTCCTGTTAATCCAATTTTGGGAAATCATTTTGTACAGATAAATCAAAACGGTAATTTTGTTGTTAATGATGAACGAATCCGATTTTGGGGCGGAAACTTAGCTGCCGAAGGTGCCTTCCCAGCCAAAAACAAAGCTTCCGACATTGCGGGCAGAATGAGGAAATTGGGCTTTAATTTAATGCGTTTTCATCATATGGATAATCCTTGGTCATCAGGATCCTTGTTTTATCAAACACCTAATACCAGAACATTTAATGTTACAAATTTGGATAAATATGAATATTTATTCAGTAAATTAAAAGAAAATGGAATTTATTCTAATATCAATTTACATGTAGGTAGAACATTCAGAATTTCGGATGGAGTAGCCGCTGCCGATTCGCTTCCTGAATTTGGGAAAGGTGTCACTTTTTTTGACAGGCAATTAATTGAACTGCAAAAGGAATATGCCAATCAATTATTAACTCATATAAATCCATATACCGGCCTATCGTTAATTAACGACCCGGCTATGGCAATGGTTGAAATTACAAACGAAAATTCACTCTTTCGTATGTGGCACGATGGCAAGTTAAAACCTATTAATAACGGCGGAATTTTAACATATAAACATAATAAACTTTTAGATAGTTTATGGAATAATTTTTTACTGACCAAATATGGAACCACATTACAGTTAAGCAATTATTGGAATCAAGGAACAATTCCGGCCGGGACTTTAAATAAGATTATAAATAATGATTTTGAAAGTTTACCAATAACAACCGCATGGTTTTTAGAACTTCATAATGGTGCTGCCGGATATGTAACCAGAGATATCATTAACCCATATGCAGGTTTGCTTTCGGCAAAAATTGCAGTTACAAATGGAACCGGAACAGCATGGCACTGTCAATGGAGACAAAGCAATTTAATATTTAAAAAAGATTCAACATATGTAATTAAGTTTGCCGCCCGTTCCGATAATTATAAAACAATTAATGTCGGTTTAATGAATGGTGACGACCCATATACATATTATGGAGGAAAAGAAATTTCCCTTAATACTCAATGGCAAATTTATACAATTAATGTTAAATGTTCGGAAGATGTTATTACTAATGGAAGACTTACTTTTCAGTTTCCGGAAATTGGTACTTATTGGTTTGACGAAATTTCTTTAAAAACAGCATCAATAGATGGCCTTTTGGAAAATGAATCGCTTGAATTTCTAAATATTAAAAGAAATGATTATAAAGATTTAGTTGGATTTACAATTAATAGAACTAAAGATATTTCCGAATTTTACTTGAAAGTTGAGGATGACTATTTTAGCGAAATGAAAGATTATCTAAAAAACACATTAGGAGTAAAAGTTCCAATAGTTGGTACAAATTGGAATATTGGCGCGCAAGATTTAATTGTGCAGTCTAAATTGGATTATTTGGATAACCATGCTTATTGGGAACACCCATCTTTTCCTAATATTCCTTGGTCATCTACCGATTGGTTTATTGCTAATACATCAATGACAAAGTCAGCAGAAAATTCTACAATATCTTCGTTATTTTCCGGTTCAAAATTTAAGGGCAAACCCTATACAATTAGTGAATATAACCACCCTTTTCCAAACAGGTTCCAATGCGAAGGGCCGATTTTTTTATCTGCTTATTCTTCATTTCATGACGCTGATGGCATAATGTTTTACGATTATAACGATTCTTTTGATTGGGAAACCGATAAAATTACAGGATATTTTAACATCCAGCGAAATTCTGTTTTTATGGCTTTGAACCCTACAATGGCATTTTTGTTTAGGAATTATTTAGTATCACCCTCAACAGAAAAAATTTATTTAAATTATTCCAAAGAAGATATTTTAAAAATTCCCTCAATTGATAATAATTATTGGTCCGGATATTCTTTTTTCGATTCAAAGATTGCATTTCTACACGGCGTAGAGACAGAATCGTTTGAAAGTTTAACATCAACTGATTTTAATTTGTTAAATACCGGTAATCCATCCACTTATAAAACCGATACCGAACAGATAATTTTTAATACAAACGGTCTATTAACTATTAAAACACCGCAATATATTGGTATTACAGGATACTTAAATAATTTTACCAACATAAATTTAGGCAGCATGACTATTGTTAACAGCAGCGATTTTGGTGCTGTAACATGGCTTTCGTTAACAAAAGATTCTTTATCAGTTTCAAATAAATCACTTTTAACAATTATTTCTAAAGTCCAAAACACAAACATGATTTGGTCAGGTACAACTTCAATTAATAATAATTGGGGTACGTCTCCAACCAAATTATCCTCAAACATAATATCATTTAAACTAAATATAAATGCCGATTCAATTATTGTTTATCCCCTTTCACCAATTGGAGAATTAAATAATTCTACAAAGTTTAAGATTTTCCCTGCTAATCAAAACATTTATGAATTTGTAATAGACCAGAATATTTTTAACACACCATGGTTTGGTATTGAGGCTTTTGGGGCAGGAGTATCAGGAATAATTAATACTGAACCTGAAATAATTGAACATTTTAATTTATATCAAAACTATCCAAATCCGTTTAATAATTCAACAACATTTAATTTTACAATAAAAGAACAATGTTTTGTAAAAATTACAATTTTTGATATTTTGGGTAATAGAATTAAAACTTTAGTAAACGATAATTATAACACAGGGAACTATTCCACACAATGGAACAGCACAAACGATAAAAACGAATATGTTGCCGGTGGAATTTATTTTGTAACACTCAAAACGCCTACATATTCCAAAACAATAAAATCTATACTTTTAAAATAATAATACCATGAAAAACATTCTATTCTTTTACATCTGCTTAATAATTTATACAAGTATTTTTTCTCAGCAATTAGAAAGTTCAATTGCAACAATTGGTGGTGAATTTGTTTCGCCAATAGAGTTCAAATTGCGCTACGAAACCATGCCTCATGTTCTTGATGATTATTATAATATTGATTCTGTAAAGCTAAAAGTGCTAAATACATTTATTGCAGAAAAATTATGGGCAAAAGAAGCAGAATTATCGGGTATAGATACTACAGCCGAATTTAAGCAATTATTCACTCCTATTGAAAAAATATTTGTTAGAGATGCTTTATTTAATAAAGAGATTTTACCAAAAATCAAACTTACGGAAAAAGACCATCAATTTATACGTTCTAATTACAATACGTATTGCAAAACCGATATTTATATATTTACTGATTCTGCCTCTGCATTTTTATACTATAATATGGTTAATAAAAAAGGTTTTAATAAATTAGACTTAAACTCCTTTAATTATGAAATTGATTCAACTCAAACCATAACCTTAGGTTCATTGGATAATGAGGAGTTGGAGAATAAAATTTTAAGTTCACAAAACGGAGATTTATTCCCTCCTGTAAAAACGCAGACAGGCTGGTTTGTATTAAAATTAAAGGAAAAATATAAAATAAATAACGATAAAGAAAAAGAAAAGTATATTTTGGCAATAAAAGAACGTATCACCGAAAGAAGATCCAAAAAATTTGGTACAATCTATTTAAAAAACTTACTAGGCGAAATCCGTTTTACAATAAACGAAGGATTATTTAAAAAATTGTCTGACTTGATGTTAAAGAGAGTTTTATATAAACAACAATCCGATTCTACTTTAAAAAACTCGACTATCCTTTTTGAAGAAAGTGATGTAAATTTTTTAATTTTTTCTTTTTTGCAGGAAGAACTAAATAGTCCGTACATTATTTATAAATTCGACAATATTTTATTAAAAGAATTTTTATATTTTATTATGTTTGAAGATTTTACAATTAAAAACATTAGTGATGAAATATTAACGAATAAATTAGTAGCATTTACAAAATATTTTGTTGAACAAGATTTAATAACAAAAGAAGGATATAGGCAAAAACTTAACAACTCCCCTGCGGTTATTGAAGATTTAAGATTATGGAAAGAAAATATTTTAGCTCAAATAATTCAAAATATTCAAATAAAAGATATTAGCGTTACCGAAAATGAAACCATTGATTATTATAACACTCAGTATAATAATACAAAATCAGTTACCGAAGTAAATATTTTAGAAATCTTAACAGATAAACTTGATATGATTGAGTTTTTAATGGATCAATTAGACAAAGGGGCGGACTTTAAAGAATTAGCCAAACAATACACATTACGTGAATGGACAAAAAGTAAAAACGGTGAGTTTGGTTTTTTTCCGGTTAATATGTATGGTGAAATAGGAAAAATTGCTTCTTCATTAAAAATAAATGAAATATTTGGACCAATTAAAACAACTGAGGGTTATTCTATAATAAAACTTATTGACAAAAAAGAAGATAAAACAAATAAGGCATTTTCAGAAATTAAAGATATTATATCCGATCAAATAAAATCGAAAAAAACTTATAACTTATTGGACGAAAAAACGTCACTATTGGCAAAAAAATATGGTGTATCAATTAATAATGAAGTTTTAAAAAATACTAAAGTTTCAAACGTTAATATGTTTACACATCGTTTTATGGGTTTTGGTGGTAAAATAGCTGCAATGCCTTATACTAATCCAATTTATAATTGGTTTAACATATACAAAAAACTTAACAAAGAAAGTTTGTAAATCGAATAAAATAATTAAAGGGGGTCACCCCCCCAAATTTTATTTAATTCCTGCTATATGTTCAAGCATATCTGTTGTAAGCGATTTTGGACGTTCAAGAGGATATAGTAGTGCTCTATCCCAAATAATATTAGCCAATACTCCAAAAGTCCTTCCCACTCCAAACAATACTGTATAAAAATCATACTCTGTTAATCCGTAATACCATTGAATAATACCGGAATGCGCATCAACATTTGGCCAAGGATTTTTTGCTTTTCCCTTAGCTGTTAAAATATCGGGCACAACCTTATATAAAGTATTTACAAAATTAAACAAATCGTATTCCGGTAAATATTTTAGACAATATTCTCTTTGGGCTTCATACCTTGGATCAGTTTTTCGTAAAACAGCATGACCATAACCGGGTATTACATGACCGGCATCAAGTGTATCGTTAACAAATTTTTTCATCTCTTCTTCGTTAGGTATTTTGCCGCCCATTTTATTAACAACGTCTTGTATCCAAACTAATACTTCTTGATTTGCCAATCCGTGTAATGGACCTGCTAAACCGTTTAGCATGGCAGAAATACTCAAATAAGGATCTGATAGACTACTTGCAACTAAATGTCCTGCATGTGCACTTACATTCCCATTTTCGTGGTCGCTATGCAAGATAAAAAACAGTCTTGCAATTTCATCATATGGTTCAGCAAAGCCCATCATTTTGGCAAAATTACTTCCAAAATCAAGGGATTCATCAGATTCAATGATTGTACCATCTTTATATTTTAATTTATAAATAAAAGCGGCTATTGAAGAAAGTTTTGCTAAAAGGTTCAAAGAATCTTCATACGTCGAATCCCAATATTCAAGCTTGCTGACTCCTTCATGATATTTTTTTACGAATATAGAATCGGATTGAAGAGCCAAAACAGCGGCAGAAAATAAAGTCATTGGATGAGTTTCTTTTGGAAAAGCACGTAATAAGGTAAAGACGTAATCCGGAACAGCATGACGTTTTGAAAATTCATCAAGTACTTCTTTAATTTCATCATCAGTAGGTATATCGCCCGTCAATAACAAATAGAATAATCCTTCAACATAAGGGATTTCTTTGCCGGGAGGTTTGGGTAATTTTTCTAAGGTTTCTTTTATAGTGTAGCCTCTAAAACGAATCCCTTCATTTGGATCAAGATATGATATGTCTGTCACTAAACATTTTACGGCTCTCATACCACCAATTATTTGCTCCATCGTAACTTGGTCAACAATTACATTTGCAAATTCCGTTGCAAGTCTATGAGTTCTTGGACGCCAACCAAGAATTTTGTCATGAAGTTTTTCTTTTAGATTACTCATACTGCATTTCTCCTGTTAGTCTTCAATTTATTACTTAATAGTTAAATATTTAACATTATAAAGAATTAATAATTGTTTTTGCAGTTGTTTTACCGCTTTTTATCGCACTTTCAATAGTTGACGGTAAACCGGTGTTAGTCCAATCACCTGCAAAATACACGTTGTTATTTTCTAACGTAAATTTGGCTCTAATCGTTTCAAGTTTTTCATTTAAAATGAAAGTTGCTCTTTTTTCTTTAATTATCTGATAATCTAAAAAGTCGTTATCTTCAATAAACGGGAAGTATTTTTTCAGTTCGTTTTTAAAAATGTTAAAAATAACATCATCTTTTAAATCAATCAAATCTTTTGCGTTACTTGTAACCAAACTAATGTAATTGTTTTTGTTAAATACCCAATGAATAGGAGAATTTGTTAAAGCATAGTATTTTTTTTCTAATATATTTTCTTTTATTTTTATAAATGTTGATATAATTGGAGAATATTCAAAATTATCTAATTCCGATACATCTTTATATTGCTTAATAATTGGTTGTAAACTATATGTTGGAACTGCAAATATTACTTTGTCAAAATTTGTATATATTGATTTGTTTGTAACAATTTTTTCAAGCTTCTTTTCGTTTAATACAATATTTTCTACTCTTTCCGAAAGAATTATTTTATTTCCTTTATTTTTCAAATATTTTTCGGCGTTTACCGAAAATAAATCGGATAAAGGCACTTTTGGAATAATAAAATTGAACCCGTTTTTAGAAAAAAACATTTCTTTTAATACATCCTTAAACATTTCAGCAGAAGCAGATTCCAGATTGCAATTAAAAATGCTAACAACAAGCGGTTCCCATAAAACAAGTATAGAATTTTGAGTTTGTTTAGTTTTAATAAGCCATTCATTAATACTTAAGCCGGACAAATTTTTACCTATCATAATGTCAAAAAACAAAAATCCAAAATTTACCTTATCCTTTATGGATAAAAGTTCAAAGTTATAAAAAGCACTCATCAAATTTAATGGATAAATGTTAGATGAAGATTTGAGTAAAAAGGTTCTGCCTGTTGATGAAATAAATGGAATATCAACTTTTTTTATTATTTCAATTTTGTCATTTGCCGAAATGGTATCAATAAAATCTAAAGTATTGTTATAACAGCCCAGCATCAAATGCTGACCATTATCAATATTTAAGTTAATTTTTTTTGAATAAAAGGAATAAGCTTTACCGCCTAACTTAGGAGATGCTTCAATAATAGTAGATTTTACCCCTTCCTTTGCTAAATATACAGCAGCAGACAAACCGGAGAGACCTCCGCCTACTATCAAACAGTGCATATTAATATACTAAACTATATTTTGCCCAAACGCCAACTGCCAAATAAACTTTTTCAAAGTTAGAAACGGAAATTTTCTTTTCAAATATATTGTAATTATTTTTTTCAATCTTTTTTAATAAAGCATAATATATATGCTGCATCGCACGAGCAGGAAACATAGAAAGTTTATCATCTTTGTTTAAGGAATCATCGGCTTTATCAAAATATGAATGAGCACGCACCGAGTTTTTTTGCATCAAATTAACAAAATTAGTATTATAAACACTATTAAATAAATCATTTTCCGAATAATTAAATTCGTTAAGATCTTGCTGAGGTAAATAAATTCTGCCCCTTTCTGCATCAACTTTAACATCACGTAATATATTTGTAAGCTGTAGTGCAAGGCCAAGATTTATTGCAAAATCTTTTGTCGATTTATGTTTATAACCAAATATTTCAATACACATTAAACCAACCGTTGAAGCAACTCGATAACAATATTCTGTTAAATCTTCAAAACTTAAATACCTTTTTTTCTGTAAATCCATTTCCATTCCAACTATCAACTCAAAAAATGGTTCAACAGGTATATTAAATTGTTTTATTATTGTGGCAACTTTATTTAATAAAATATAATTAGAATGTCCCGTAAATGATTTTTCAAATTCAGTACGCCATTTTCTAAGCTTTTCGTATTTTATTTCGTCCGGTTCATTACCCTCATCAATAATATCGTCAGTTTCTCTGCAAAAAGCGTAAACAGTATTCATGGCGTCGCGTTTTTGTTTAGGCAATAGATTAAATGCATAATAAAAACTACTTTTCCCCTCTTTTACTATTTGGGCGTTCTCTATTTCGCTCATTTTATCACACTTTTTGTAATTAATTTAAGTATATCAAATTTATTTAACTTTGGTCTATTTAAAATAACATTGTAGTTATCTGCTTCTATTTTATTTAATATCTTTTCACCACCTAAAACGGTCAACAATATCTGATATTTTAATCTACCGTTTAGTAATTTAATCAATTTTTTCCCAATATCAAATATTTTTTTTGTTCTA
The DNA here is from genome assembly GCA_043805435.1 of bacterium. GTDB lineage: Bacteria > Bacteroidota > Ignavibacteria > Ignavibacteriales > Melioribacteraceae > JAEXOD01. The sequence continues at coordinate 19,450 of JAZDHY010000065.1, read as the reverse complement.
TCCACCTGAAACTGCATTAGTGCAACAAATTTTGCATTATAATTGCAATTCAACAACTCATCTACGGTAAATTTATATTCTTTTATTTCATTTATTGGTAAATATAATCTGTTTCGTTTAATATCAATTAAAAAATCCTGATAAAAATTTGTTAATTGTAATGCGGTGCAAATATTATCGGAATATAAAAATGCTTCTTCGCTTCTTATATTGTATAGTTCTAATATTAATCTTCCAACCGGATTAGCGGACAATTTACAATAATTTTCAATTTCCTTAAAAGTGTCATATCTATTAACAACTAAATCTTGTTTAAATGCTTTTAATAAATCCGTAAACAAAAAAGGACTCAAATTATACTCATTAATTGTGTTAATTAAAGCCATTAAAAAGTTATTTTTATAATTTCCTTTTAGTGCATTTTCAAAATCCGATTGGTAATTATTTAACAATTCAACTCTATTATATGCACTATAAGTTTCCTCATCGGCAAAATCATCGGCAGTACGGGCAAATTTATAAATTACCGCAACATGTTTTTGTAGATATTTTGGTACAAAAAGCGAAATTACGGGAAAATTTTCGTAATGTTCTTTTGCGTCAGTTAATGCAATATTGTATTCTTGGTCAATTATATTCATATAAAATTACAATTTAATATCAGTAAATATAACCAACTAATATTTAATATATTGAAATTATTTTTTATAGAATTAAATATGAAATATTAATACATAAATACTATACTTTCAAAATTATTTGCATGTCTATTGTTGAAAGTGTTTTTAGCAAATTAAAATATTTTGTTTATAAAAAGGAATTAATTTACTAAATTTACTGTAAACTACGGCTTTGATTTTAATTTTTCATTTCAAGTTAGTATCTCAATGATTTGTTTGAGATTTAATTGTAAAATAAAAAGTACTTCCAATTTCTTCTTCGCTTTCTGTCCAAATTTTTCCACCGTGTTTATCTACAAACTCTTTGCATAATAACAGACCTAATCCCGTACTAGATTCTCCGTAGGTACCAATTCTGTTAACTTTTTCATCAATTTTAAATAGTTTTTTTTGCACATCCTTCGACATTCCAATTCCGTAATCTTGAACTGAAATTTCCACAAATTGATCTTTAAGTTCTTTTACTCTAATAATAATTTTCCCGTATTTATTTGAAAATTTTACGGCATTAGAAAGTAAATTTCTTATAACGGAATTAATCATATTTTCATCTGCGTAAACTTTTTGATTTTCAGCAACTTCAATTATTATTTCAATTTTTTTCAACATTGCACTTTGTTCAATATTGGCAACATTTTGTGTAACTATTTCATAAATATTCAATTCATTAAGTGTAAAATCAACAAGCCCTCTTTGCATTCTAGACCATTCCAATAAATTCTGTAAAAGCTTATAAAGATTACTTGCACTTCTGTACATATCGCTATTTATAGAGGATAGTTCTTCTTGAGTGAAAGAACTAATATTTTCAGCCAATAATTGTGTTATACCTAAAAAACCTTGAAATGGACTCCTTAAATCATGAGCAATAATTGAGAAAAATTTATCTTTAGCAGCGTTTAGCTCCTTCAATTGTAGGTTTTGATCCCGAATAATTAATTCTGCTTGTTTGCGTTCGGTTATATCCTGTGCAACCGCAATTATAACATCCTTACCGAAATATTTGCCCTTATACAAACTGACTTCTTTAGGGAATATTTCCCCGTTCTTTTTTAACCCCCAATACTCAAATTTTTGGTTTTCACCATTAAAAGCTTTTTTAACAGCCTGAGTGACCTTTGCCAAATCATTCTTATTTGGAGCACTAATAAAACTTGGATCCTTTCCTATAAAATATTCTCGTTCATAACCATACATTTTAACAGCACCTTCATTTACATCAATAAAAACCCCGTTTTCATCCTGAATGTAAATAGCTTCAAGTACACTATTAAAAAGACCTTTAAAGTTTATTTCACTTTCATACAATGCCTTCTCGGCCAATTTAAGTTCGATAATACCAGCTATCTGATTTGCAATAGATTCAAGAAATTTTACATCGTTATCTCTATATACATTCTTCATTTCATAATGCTGAATAACTAATACACCGATTATCCCGGCGGCTGTTTGCAGCGGTATACCTACCCAAGACTGCGAAGGTGAACCAACCAATTCAACTTTGTTTTGTTTAACAAGCTTCTCAAATAATTCTTGTGAAAGAATTAATGTTTTGCCACTATTAAATACATAAGAAGTACAACTTTTCTCCATTTTTAATGGTTCCGGAGATATATCGAATTTATCAACAAAATAAGGAAAACTAAAAAATCCTGTTTTATGATTATAAAGTGCCACGAAAAAATTTTCTGCATAAACCACCTTTTTAAGAGATTGATGTATTAATTTTAACAGTTCTTCTAGATTTGAAGTAGTGGTAATTCCAAATATAATTTCAGATAATATTTGACGTTCTAACTCCACACGCTTTCGATCGGTAATATCGCGTACAATCGATAAAATTCCGGTTTCTCCACACAAGACAAGTCTGGTCTCAAAATGTTTAGTTTTGTCGTTTAATTCAAGTTGATATTCACAAATCTGAGTTAAACCTGATTGAAGTACTTTTCTTAGATTATGGTTCAGCAATTCTGCAACTTTGGGAGGTAATATATCAGTGATATTTTTACCGATAAAGAATTCCGGCGGACTGTATAAAAGTGTATCACTTTCGGCTGAATAATCCAAAAACGTACCGTTTTTATCAATTAAAAATATCATGTCCGGATTAGCTTTTAGCAAGGCTCTATTCCTATCACGACTTTCCCGTAATAATTCTTCAGCCTGTTTCCTTTCAGTGACATCACTAATGATATGTACAATACTGTTTATTTCATTTTTTTCGTCAAGAATTGGATCAAATATAAACTCAAACCATTTATTGCCAACAAATAAAAGTACAGTTTCTCTTTTTTTATGCAGTTTAATTTTAATTAAAGGACAATTATCATTATAATATTCAGTCAAGTTAACAATTTCGTAACAGTAACGTCCAACTATTTCTTCTTCTTTACCAAAAATACTTTGTGTAGTTTTATTAGCATTTAAAATTTTTCCACTTGAGTCAAGTAACATTACTGAATCTCTAATTCCATCAAATGTCTTCTGCCATTTATTAGCTGATTTTTTTACAGCCTCTTCGGTTTTTAAGCGCGCTTCACTTTCCATTAACGCTTCTTCTATTTGTTTCCATTCAGTTATGTCTGTAACAGTCAAAAAGCATTGCTCTTCATTTTCGCAGAGAATACCTTCTAAAAGAACATGGCTTGAAGAACTATTATTAATAGAAAGCATTACCTCGCAGCTTTCTTTGATTTTGCTGTTATATAATTTCTCAAGAAAAAGATTAAAACTTGGTCTTGTTTCAATTGTAATAAAAAAGCCAAACCTACTGTTTATTAATTGTTCACGTTTTTGTCCCAATATTTGCGCCATACGGTAGTTTAATTCTATAATTTCACCCACTTTAGAAAGAGAAATATATCCCGTTGGGGCATAATCATACAATTTAGTATATTTTTCGGAAGCTATTAGGGCATTTTCATTTGCCAAAATAAGCTCTTCATTCTGCAACTCCAATTCAATTTGATGGATTGTAAGTTCTTCAATAAGTTTCTCTTTTCCAATTTTAAAAGACAGCGAATTAGTTTTTAAAAATTTCTTATTAATTAATTCTTCGGCTTTTTTGCGTAATAAAGTGGTTTTTTTCATGTTTTTTTTGTTATCCGTTAAACAAAGCCTGTTTTTTACAACATTTCCTAAAGAATTTGTTAATTTCCAAATTTATAAGCTAAAACATTTATTATAAATGCAAAAATACTTATAAATTACTATTCATGGTATTTTATGATTTCAAATCTCTCTTTTTTATTTCTATTGCAAATTTTGGGATTATAAATATTTAGCTTAAACAGCACCTTTTTAATATTTATAATTATTCTCAGCATAATACGTTGAGAATAAAGACATAAACAATTGGTTGACAAATTTTCTTACTCTCATTTTTATTATATATCCTAAACTTATTCTCCTTCAGAATGAGGATCATGTTTACGGACATATTCCAACATCAATTTTGCAGCTTCCGAAACTAGGATAATTTCTTTATAATCGATATATACTCCATTAAAGTATTGCATAATAATTGTGTCACCCATTTTTGTTTCGGGTAAAATACCGGTAAAAACAAATCCCATTTTTTCTAATTGTAGAATAATTTCAGGAGTCATTGGATCTGCCAAACTTAAATAAAGTTCTACAACTTGGATTTCGTCCATAAAAATTTTTCGCATTTCCTGCCTAATAACCGGTATAGTATCAGCACCGTTTTCCAAAACGAACATTTCTGCAAGAGAACGTAACGAGTTAATATTAACTTCGGTCACACATTTTTCATTAACATAAACAGGATTTTCGGGAATGGTGCACTCTACCAAATCGCCAATATTATTGTACAACATTTTAATCATATCTTTATGCTGCGCTGGTACAAATATTTCTCTTTGAATTGGTTTATCAAGGTATTTAAAACCTAACACGTCGGAATTTCTCTGTTTTAAAGTGTCTTTTATTCCCTTGAATGATAGCGATTTTGGAGAATGTGCCAAAAGCAAACCACAATCCTTGTATCCTAGTTTCATACAAAACTTTTGTGTGTAAGGATGTGCAGTAACCTCTTTTACCTGTACACCTCTAAGTTGTAACTTGCGTGCCTCCATTTCAAGAAATTCACCAAGCTGCCGGGCAAAACCTTGTCCGCGAAATTTCTTTTTTGTGACTGCAATGCCTACTTCCGAAGGTAATTTATCGTAAGAAATCAATGCAAAGTGACCACCCATTTCTCCTTCTTTTGTCATTGCAACGGCAGAACGGAGTTTTCCGTTTTCATTCATTGCAACTACCCTATCGGGAAAATATATATTTTCGTTTGCATAAGAATACCCATAACAATCATAAATGCAACGACATACTTCAAGTGCTTCGTTTGGTTTCATCAATCTTATATCAAAATCGATCTGTTCAACTTGCATATTTGGAGATGGTGGTTTAACCAGTTCGGGTTCAACAGGAACCAATTGTTCCTGAGCAATTAACGGAGTATTAAAGTATTTTATCAAAACAAGTTCTTTCCCTTTAATCCCTAAATTGTTAAAATGGTATTCGTTCATCGTTTTTTTTATCAAAAATGATCCAAGACCATCTAGATTTCGTTCAAAAATATCAACGGCCGGATCATAAATTGGTGCTGATTCCGGATCGTAAGGAAGCCCCATATCATGAACATGAATTTCAATACCATCCAATCGCTGCAAAAGGTTTATATCATATTCGGCAACCTCATCCTGCACGAATGAATTAGTTATTACATTAAAACAAGCTTCCTCAACGGCAAGTTGTATCATTTTACAATCATTAGATAAAAACCCTGCAATTTCTGCAACTTTACCGGTATAACTTAAAATTGCGGGAATAAGGTTTTGATCGTTGGGTAATCGGATAAATCCAAGCTCTTTTGTTTTTTTCATAAAAAACTTTAATTTTAATATTATTAAAACATTAATTATAACTAACCAAATAAAATCATTATCTCTTCAATAAAAAAAGAATACTAAAAATTTCGAAAAACTAATCTTATAATTTTTAACTAAATAATTATGGATTTTTAATTTCAATCCACGATTCGTGCGAATGTAGAATTTTCCACCCCTCGTTCTCTTTTTTCCAAATCATTGTAAAAACATGTTTACTAATATTATTTTGTCCATTTTTTAATAAAATTTCAGGTTTTTCCTCACTTGTCATAAGGGCCAAATTAGGTGCAAGAGCTTCAACACGTATAAATTGTGGTTTAATATTTTGACTCTGTCTCATTGAGAAATAATATTTAATTGAATCAATAAAGGTATTTCGGCTTGAATAATAATCTGTACCTACAATAGCAGACACAAAATTTTCTTTGCTGTAAAAATTTGACCATTCTTCAACATTCATCTTGTTGATTGCGGATACAAATTGGTTGAATTGACCTTTGATCTCTTTCGTAATGGCATTATTTTCAACAGTAGTAAGTGTTTGTGGTGGTGGCTGCCGGCAACCCAAAAGAAGAACTAAAAAAACGATAAAAGCAAATTGATAAAACGATTTCATAATAGCTCCTTTTATTTTAATTTAAGTTTAATTTATTTAATTGTTAAACAGTTTAACTATTTATTAACATTAACAAACCGCATTATAAATTATTAAAAAAGCTAATTTATTTTTATATCACTATTTAACAAATTAGATAAAAAGAAATATAATGTCAAGTGGTGGAATATGCTTTATAGCGAATTGTAATAGACGAATTACGTTTTAAAAAATGTTACCATTGATTAATTGTTTAATTATAATTCATTAGGTTGTGGTTAATTGATTGATTAATAGGTCGAGTAGACCGGAGCATTTCAGCTCCAGTCCCTCACAGAACCGTACGTGAAAGTCTCCCCTCATACGGCTCTTCTTGACAGAGTTAGCTTGTGAACCCATATTTCCAGTGCTCAAATAGTTTGGGAAATGAACTGATTATTCGTTTCATTCTTCTATACGCTTGTCCAATTGTTGTTACATTGAACTTCTTCTGTATCCATTTTGCGATCCGTCTGTTTATTATACTAAATACCCGTTGCATTTCTGACAAACGACATTTACCATAATATTGTATCCAGCCTCTTATCTTGGATGTTAACGCCTGCGAAAGAACATTTATATCTATGGTCACCCAGTTCTGAAATGCTAACTTCTCACACTCCGTTAGTATTCGCTTCTGGCTTTTCATGCTTATTGCTGGACGATAACCCCAGAACATTTCCCCATCCTCCCGTAAACATATTCTTGGCTTGAATGTGAATCCAAGAAAATCAAATGACACCGGTACGCTTTTGTTCTCTTTGAAAAATCGGGCTGTGCGATAGCAATATACTATTTTTGTCTTGCTCTCGCTTAACTCCAATGAGTACTGCTTTAATCGCCCTTTCAATTTATCAAGTATGAACTGTGATTGTTCCATACTCCGTGTATGTATTATTATATCGTCGGCGTATCTCTCAAACACAATTCGTGGCTGCGTTGAACTTATCCAAGTATCAAATGCTTCATGCAAGTACATGTTTGCTAATAACGGACTTATTACTCCTCCTTGCGGACTTCCTTTGGTTCTCTCTTGCAAGGTTCCATCTTTAGTCTGCATTTGGGCTTTAATCCATCTTTCACAATACAGGAGAATGTGCCTTTTGTCGGTATACTTTCGCAAAATTCTCATCATTTGCTCATGGTCAATGTTATCGAAGAATCCTTTTATATCTATGTCTACCACATACCATCGTTCCCAACAGTTCCTTGAACATTCTGCTATTGCATCATGCGCACTTTTTCCGGGACGATAACCGTATGAACTTGTATGAAATTTGGGCTCAACTATTGTTTCTAGTTCTTGCTTTATTACACCTTGTGCTACACGGTCTAAAATTGTTGGTATTCCTAAAATACGTTCCTTCCCATCTCCTTTGGGTATCGCTACTTCTCTCACCGCTGGTGGGAAGTAGCTGCCGCTGGATAAACGATTCCATAAAGGGTACAAGTATTTGCGTGGATTGGTTTCTATCATGTGGATACTGACTTGGTCTATACCCATGCCTTTACCGCCTTGTTTGATTCTTTTCCACGATGCCAACACCTGTTCTTTACTTATCGGCTGTGTCTTTGTCTTTAATTCCAAAATCATCCTTTATTCAAGTTGTAATACAAAATAAAGACTGTCAAGTGAAGCCCTTCGCTCCATTCCTATTACAGGAACTTCTTCACTACTACGACTTCATCCGCCACCAACTTACGCTTCTCTACTTTTAACCTCACGGGTTCTCCGCTTGTGTCGTTTCGATTATCATCGCAAGTTGGCTTCCCAAGTTCCGTTTTCACGCCTGTATATAATTCTTGCTGTCTTTATGCCAAGCATCAACAACGGCAGTTTGTTTCTCAGGTTACTCCGTTGCTTGTCCCCAAATAGATTAGGATACTTGGGTTTCTAATGCTGTCTATTTAATTTTTGACACCTCGTCAACAGTTCACTTTCGTTCAACTCTTATATACTTATCTGATTTTGTCGTTGCAAAACCTTTTCCCTATTCCGTTCAACACCTCTGTCCTTAGACAAAAGCACCGTAGGGTGATTTGGCAGATTCTCCTGTTAGCTCCTGCCGGTGGGTCTTTTCTGTTTCTTCCTTATAAAGTTCTCTGTCGGGTAGCTCGTTCAGTCTCTTCGCTCGACCTTCGCAGTTTTACCTTTCTTTCGATACTCTTCATAGTTTGTCACAGTCCACCATCATGAAAACAACATACGTTAAACATACCTACGGTACATTTTTCGTTTCTTGGCACACCTAATCCTTAACGCACCTAACACTAAGACCATTAACCTTACCGTAACTTGCGTAGTAGACACCATTATCACTATAGTACAGCTCTAGGTCGTACACATTCGTAGGATTGATCACTGTAGTACTCCAAATGTCAGTGTATTTACCTAAATCGCTGAAGCCTCCACTGCTGGTGCGATAGCCGGCAAGCAACGCAGAAAACCCGCTTGTGTTAGTTCCTGCTCCGGATCCGGTTCCTTGTCCAATTGCTTTTAGTGCATTGCTAATATTGCCAACAGTACTTTTTAATGTTTGAAATTCTGTCTTTTTTGGTATGTGCCAACCCGTTGGGCATATGCCTTGTACATTTCCGGTAAATGCGGGAGAGGGTGAGGTCGTATTAGTCGCACCATTTTGATATTGCACGGCTTCCGCCCATTGGTACAATCCACCATAAGTGGTACAGTTTGCTTGGGTATTATTATAACAATATTTTTCTATTATACTATTATTTGTTTGTTCTACACCACCATTTATTTTTGTTCCTATATTAAGATTTTCTTTTAGCCAACATTGAGTACCAATTTGTACTGTATTATATGTAATACCTTCATAATCAACCGTGGGTATACCGGGGCAAGTACCATAAGGAAACGTTATTTCATCAATATCCTCTATCAAAATATCCAATATACTGTTGTCTGTCTTTTTTACAATCATTCTATATTGTGCAAATATTCCATTGGTAATAATTACAAGTACAATAGTAAATAATATCGTTTTCATCTTTAATTCCTTTTATTTTAATAATAACATTTTAATAGAATTTGTATAATTACCTGAATTCATTTTGCAGATATAAATACCGCTGGCTAATTTGTTTCCGTCAAAATTCATTTCATAAATCCCTGCTTTTTGGTTTTCATTTACAAGGCTAATTATTTCATTTCCTAAAATATCATATACTTTTAACGTAACTAAACCGTCATTTGGTATGTTATAAACAATTTTTGTTGTGGGGTTAAAAGGATTTGGATAGTTTTGCTTTAGTTCGTATTGTGTTGGTATTCCAATTGTTACTTCAACTATATTGCTGTATTGAAATTTGCCATCATTATCAATTTGTTTTAGGCGATAGTTAAATACACCGGTTTCATTTTGTATCTCAGTAAACGAATAGTCCTTGGGGGAATTACTATTACCGCCTCCATCAACAAAACCAATTTTTACAAACCGATCACTTACTTTTGCTTTTTCAATTTCAAATCCAAAATTACTTACTTCAGCAGCTGTGGCCCAATTTAAAATTACTTTGTCGCCATTTATTGTTGCATTAAAATTTATTAGCTCAACAGGTAAAGGAGAACCACCGTCCGTTGAACTAAATGTAATTTTATTAATTGTTGAAAGTGTTTTTGTTTGGGTTGATGCATCTGTTAGTAGAAAATTAATATCAGTTCCGCTAAATGTTATTTTTTGTATTAAACTTAAATCGGTGCTGTTGAGATCGCCGATGTTATACGAAACATTCAAATAAGTTTGAGCATTCAATAGTATAGTAATTAAAAATAAAAATAATAAACAATATTTTATCATAAAACCTCCAAAAGGTTAGCTTATAAACGATTGCCCCATTGGACAATAAGTATTAAACAATTATACTTTATATTTTATAATGTCTATAATATATTAGCTATTTTAACTTTTGAGATTTATAATAATTCAATGTGTGGTTTACCAAAAGATACTGAACTATTTTATTTGCATTATTAATAAAAAAGCGACTATAATTGCTGGTCTTTATAAATTATTTTACAAAAACAAATTCTCTTTTTACAAATTACAAATATTTAGATCCATTAGCAATTAAATATTATAATTTTGCATATTTTAAAATTATATTAAAGGAAAACAGCAGCTTCGCCTATCCAATCGAAAAAGTTAAAACACAATTAGCTTTTCCATAAAATAAACTTATAATAGATATTGCAGCTTGCTTTCAATAACAACAACAAACACATATTATAAAATGCTGAATACCTATTTGATCAATATACAAATTCGCATTCATCAATGGCTTTATTAATTTCTTCTATCAATAAACTATAATCAGCCAAATCCTTAATATAATTTTCTAGTATTTTATCCTCTAATTTTTTCTCCCCGCTTAATTTTCTCAACTCTAATTCGATTAAAATTATTCTACATATACATTCATTTATATAAATATTACTTGATAATTTTGATTCAACTAATAATTCATTAAACAATCTAACAAATTCATCCGAGTCATTATAAATTGCACGATAGACTAGAGAATATGTAAGGTATAATTTAGTTTGATAATTATTATTTATTTTATAACTTTTATCAAATAATTCCATAGCTTCAATAGGATTTGTTCTTATATTATTTTTATCTTTTTTATTCCAGAAGTATAACCCATAATCGAAATATTTTTTATAATCACCGTTACCAATTTTAGTTGAATAGAAATAATAACTCCACGATTTATAAGTATCTTCTAATTTTGAATCTATATAAGAATTGGCCATTAAATCATCTAAAAATACCTAAGTATCGAATCCATTTATAATTAAAAATTCAAAAAAATTATCCTTAATAAATAGATCAGGATAAAATAATCGAGGCCAATGATAAGTGTACTGATTGGGAATACTAATTAATAATACCCCATCGTCAACAAGAACTCTTTTTATCTCTTCAATTGCGTGTTGTGGATTGGAAAAATGCTCAAAAACTTCAAATGCAAAAACGATATCAACAGAACTATCTTCAAATGGAATTTTTTCATTATCTAGATTAAGCTTAATAACATCTAAATTAAATTTTTCTGAATTTTTAATAGCCGAATCAGAAACATCAATACCATATACATAATTATTATCCTTCAGACTTTTAATTATCCCTCCTTCACCTCCAACACCAATTTCTAATATTTTTTTGTTTTGTGGCAGTTTAGGAAAATATTTTTTAAGGATGTGTAAATTTTTTAGTGTAGTAATGTCTCTAACACATTCACCATCAGTCCAATACTCTTTATAGAAGTCTTCGGCTTTACTTGAAATAGTTTTTTCTGAATTTAATATAGTCTTGAAAACTCCTTGCATTTAATACCCCATTAACGAATTTACTCTGTTATATTAATAATGTTATGAATAAAAACTTTCTTTGATAATATTAATATTATGTATTTTATTTTAGAAGTGCGAGATGTTTTTATTTAATAATTAAGGTCTTATTTTATATTATTTCTCATTGACGTAAAAAAGAGATTTTGAGTTTAGTTGTTTTGTTAAGAATCTATCTTTATATAAAGCAATTGCCTACCCAAAACAACTGTAAAATCTTGCACGCACTTGGCTCCAATATTATAATGTTTCCATAGCTGCTAAAGCTGGTTAACAATTCCCCTCACTTTACTTGAAGAAGTTAATAATTAAAAAGCCCTGCATATTCTGCAAGGCTCTAATCTTTAGCGATAATATTAATATTGTTTATACTTAATTTTTACAGAACCCAATTATAATTTGGTGTAATAAAAAGAAGCTAAAACAATATATTATTTTAATAATAAAAGCTTTTTAGTTTCACAAAATGTACCTGCTTCAATCCGATAAAAATAAGTTCCTGAGGATAGTTTTGAACCGTCAAAATTCACCTCATAAGTTCCTGCATTTTTGAACCCATCTACTAAGGTTGTAATTTTGGTTCCTAAAATATCATAAACTTTAATTGTGACTTTGTTTGAAGATGGGATTGAATAATTAATTTTTGTTGAAGAGTTAAATGGATTTGGGAAATTTTGCGCTAATTTAAATTGCTGCGGTATATTTTTTTCTTCGTTTGCAATAACCGATGTAGGATTCAATTCAAAAGTTACTTTAAATTTACCTCCAATATTTGCTGCAAGGTGTAATAAATGCGTTGTAGCGGAAAACTGATTATATTGCTGATTGTTATAAATTACTTCGGTAATTTTGTATGTATCAAATGGTAATTCAATAGGGTTAAGAGAAATGTCTCTTTCAGTTCCGGGTTGAAAATTGTAATAAAGCGTTATTGGTTCTTTAGTAACAAAAAACTTACCATATAAATAAGTATAATAACCAAGTTCAATTGAATGATATCCCGCTTTATTTGGATTACCTTTATTTTCGCCCCAAGTCTGTCCGCCATATCTTGTTCTGTTTTCGTAAACTTCGCCATATTGATGGTCAACAAAATTTTTCATAAAAAAATCTAAAGTTTCATCAGCCATTTTTAAGTATGCATCTGCTTGTGTTATTTGATACATTTGTAGTCCGGCCACTACTGCCTGTTCCATCTGCCACCAAGCTTTTGCAGTATCAGGGTTGCTCCACATAAGCATTTGACCAGTTACCCTATTATAATCCTTATAAGGTCCGCCAAATTGGTTGTCATACCCCTTTTGAAGAACATTTGTTATAAGTTTACGGGCCGAAGCAATATAAGTTGTATCGGGGTTAATTTGATAAACACGGGCAAAACACCATGCTGTTTTTAAAACATGCCCCATTATAGTCATTGTTTCGCTTGTATTAATATTCCAAGACGAATTATAAACTTCCGCAAAACCTATTGCCTGATTATCCATACTTGCTACAAATCTGTTTTGCATGTTATCAATAATTTTAAGTGTTTTATCCAAATATTGTCGATCTTTGGTAATTAAATACAAATACAATAAATGTGTAGTAATTGCATCAACGGTTGCATTAAAACTTTTTCCGTTTTTGGATGACCAGTTTGAACTGCAATAATCGTAATAACCGAAATATTGCAAGCTGTTATCCCACATTTTTGTTTCGTTATTAATGTAGGATTTTTGAATCCAGTTCCAATCTAGCGTATCCGATGTTGCTTCGTAATAAGCCATAGGCCCAAGTAATCCGTAATGCTGGTGAAAGGCATCTTTGTTTGTATTCCCGGAGGTGGGATTTCCATATTTATCCAATTCCCAATACCAGCCTCCATTTGTATTATCCCATGCATGAGCATACATAAATGTTAAAGCTTGTTTGGCTTTTGTTAGATAATTATCATTTCCGGTAAGCATAAAAGCACGAACAAATCCATACGCATCGCGCGATTGAGTTTGCATATTTTTTTGCGTACCTGATGAAGTTAACAAATTACCGGTTTTACCAATATTGGTATAAAAACCTCCATTCACGGAATCATATGCTTTTAACCAAAAAGTTGCACAACTGTCAACAAATCCAATAGCTTTTTCAGGATTTTGAAGATAAGTAGATTTAACTTGGTATTGGGCATTTATTAAGGAATAGAATATAACAAATAGTATAAGTAATTTTTTCATATGTAATTTTATTGTTAAAGATTAAATGTTTGAATTTCAAAAATTTATAAATAAGGAATAGATTTTACCTCCGGTGAGATAAACTTACTTTATTTAGATTATAATTTAGGATTTTATTTGTAAAATCAAAAGGATTTATTGAATTTTGAGATCAATAACTTCAAAAGAATAAAAATTGCTTCTCTGTTAATCAACCACTTATAAAAAAATATTACGGGTTGTAAGCACCGCCAATAAGATTGTACCCGAATTGAAAGCTTGTAGTACTCATAATTTTTCCTAGAACCATAGGATGACTTCCGCTTAACTTCCAACTATCTTTTTCACATAATTGCTCTTGATGTCCTACAAAAGCTACCCGAACAATACTTTTTACCTTAGACAAAGCCGGCGGAAAAATGATTTGCATACCTCTTGAACCGGAACTAACAACATTTTTTTTTGGTTCACACTCACAAACAACATTTAATCCATCAATTTTGATAGAACCTATCCACACACCTTTTGAATTTTTTGAAAGATGAACATCTCCATAACTGGCATAATGCCCTTTTTTATTCATATAAACGACATAATTACTATCGGGCATCCAAAAATCCAAAGCTAAAAACGGTTTTCCCGGACCCAAATCAATAGATGAATCGGCTGGCGCAACACGAGCAAACCATAATCCTACAGCTCCATTTTTGGGCCATTTTGGTGAATGCCCGTCTATTTTAAAAGTCTTCATTTTAACAATTTCAATAAAAGATATACCCCAGTTTTTGTGTGCAGGATAATTATTTAAATGTTCCATTGCCCAGTTAATGTTGGATCCAGCAAGTTCATTAATGGTAATAAACCGCAAAGATAATGGAAGTTTCTCTTTAACGGTTGTGGGATCAAAGATCATATATGTAACAATTTCTTCCGGTTCATCAATAACCCAATTTGTTTTTGCACCTTCGGGCAGTGCCTGCAGTTGCGCCCTAACAGTTTGAACCGAAATAAAAAAAAATATTAGCAGAATTGATAAAAAGATTATTTTCATTTATTTAGCGAAATTTTCATTTTACCATCAATTTTTTAATGTACTCTATTTGTTTAATACTTAAAGTATCATTTGGGTTTAATTCAACCGAACGTAAATAATTATCAAGTGCTAATTGGTATTGTTTAGTTTTCATATAACCCTCGGCTAAATTATAATATCCAATCCAATAATTTGGAATTATTTCAACATTTAAGCTTAGTAGTAAAATAGCTCGTGGAAAGTTTATATTTTCCAGCTGGTAATATTCGGCTAATTTAGATATTTTATAATAAAACGGATAATTATCTATAAACGAATTGGAAATTGCACTTTTAACGGCTTTATAACTGTTGTTTCCGTCAGTCCACAAAGAATCGCCAAGAGATTTTATTTGCCTTAATATTTTATTATATTCAGTAAAATACTTCTGACCAGATTCATTCTTTGGAAACATCTCGGGCATATTTAATACTTTGTCTTCTTTATATAATTCCTCTTTAAGATCAAAAGATATAACGTTTTTAAAGTCATAAAAATAATATAAATAAATTTTCCCGTTATTTAGGTCATATATTGTTGAATATATTGTTCCGCCCCATTTTTTTTCCTGATGGACGCTATCCATAATTGATTTGCAATAATTGATATCCGCATCGTAATAATTTTTTAATAAGCGTGTAGCTTTATCCAATCTCCAACATTCTTTATTTTCATAAGGACGAACATTTGTTTGAACAAAATAATCTTCGTCTCCAATACTCAAACTATCTCCGTCAACATAAAGATATTTACCTGTTTTATCAACAAAACGGAATACCGCACCTCCCGAAAAATTGATATTATATTGGCTTATCAGATATTTAACTTCCTCAACGGTTGCACATTTTTGCATTATTTTTTTTCTAAATCAATTGCAGCTATTTTCAATTTCCCAATAGTATCAATAACAGGTCTATAAGACTGAGTAAACCCATCAAAAACCAGACCGGCTTCATTCATACCGCCTTGAGGATATAGATTATCAAAACCTACATAAGCTACTCTGTAATTTCCATTTTGACCATGTTCAAACCATATTCTTGTATTAGGATTCATCTGATCTTCATTATTACCAACAATTGTAATTCCGTTTTTGGTAATTTTTATCATACTGCATCCAAAACAATCAACAGTAGCAACTAAAGTGGATATAAAAAATAGGAGTTGCACAATTGTTATTTTATTGTTTTTTCTAATCATTTTTATTCAAAGCTTTTTAAGTTTACAACAAAAATGGCAATAAAATTCCTTGATTATTGATTAATCTAATTTATTAAATCAAACATCTAATATATAAACTAAACCGGGCTTTAATGAATATTAATAATTTGCCTTTGCGCTAAAACATTTCCGATTCATCATCATTCATTAAGTTAAATCTTTCTTTAGGATCATCAAAGGTAACATCTTTAGGATCAAATTCATTCGGATCAAAATCTTCACCTAACCATTCTATTGATTCTTCATATTCATCATGTTTTGGATCTTGAATTATTTCCAATAAATTATAATAACCCCAAATACCGCCGCAATCTTCCGGCGGACAGGCCATTTTTCCACCAATACATTGTGGATATTTTTCGCCCGCAACAGCGGGAATAATTTTTTCAAGTTTTATTGTATGTATCCAAGAATCGCCAAAATCGTATTCATACGTTGCTTTGGCATTATTTTCGTTAAAATATTTGGATATTTTAATTTTATTATCCGGTAGTATATCTTCATAATCTTCGTCCGGTATTCCTATTTCAACTTTTCGACCAGTTAAAGGGTTTATAATATTAAATGAATGAAGATGATAATCTTTCCAGCCCATAGAATCTTGAATAGCAATGTGCAAATCCCAAAAAGAATATTTTGAAGGCACAAGAATTCTTCTCCAAATAGGCGGTTTGGATTCATTCAATGTGATTTTGAACTGATATACTTCTTTCATAATTTTAGCCATAAAAGTCCCCAATAATTTAGTGTTTGTAAAATTTTGTCAAATTATTTAATTACATTACGAATTTAAGTATTCTATTAATAAATTACAAAAGAAATTGTTGGATACCAGTTTTTGGGGGTTAAAAAAGAATGTAGATTAATTCGGTTTGATAGGGAGATTTGTTTTATAATTAAATAAAAAAAATAATGCGGGGATGTTTTCCCCGCATAAAAAAAGACTAACTATTTCATTAAAATCATTTTGTTTGTTTTGGTAAATTTGCCTGCTTCTAAAGAGTAAAAATAAATTCCGCTTGTTACTTTTTTACCAAATTTATCATTTGCATTCCAAACCATTGAATAAGATCCGGGCAACAAATCATTATTGATTAAAGTTACAATTTCCCTTCCAAGTATATCATAAACTATCAATTTAACATTACTTGCTTCAGCAATTGAATATTTAATAATTGTACTAGGATTAAATGGATTAGGATAATTTTGTTCCAAGCTAAATGAATAATCTAAATTATTACCATTTTCATTTACACTTGTAACAGTACTGTTTTTATATAATTTACCATCACTTGTGACGGCATATAAAACACCTTTATCAAGCATAAGTGCGCTAACTCCAAATCCAACCATTCCTAATTGTGACCAGCTACTTTCTATTCCTGATTGGTAAACATATACTCCACCATTCCATGCACTTGCAATCACTTTATTTCCTTCACAAGTAATTGCATAAATAAACTTATCTGTTATTGCGTTTTGTTTAACAAATGTCGCACCATCATCCGATGATAAATACATTCCGTTTCCGTAAGTACCTACAAAAATTTCATCTGATGAATTAATTCCAATTGACCAGATATATGGATATTCGATATTTAATTGTGTAAAGTGATCTGCAAAATCAGTTGATTTGTAGATTTTTCCGCCCAATGTACCAACATATAGATCTTTATTAGAATTTATTGCAATTGAGCTAACATTATCACAACCTAATCCTGTTAATTTTCCATACCAGGTATTTCCGCCATCGGTAGATTTAAACAAAGTTTCACCTAATACAGCAGCATACATTAAATTTATCGATTCATCAA
This sequence comes from bacterium, assembly GCA_043805435.1. Lineage (GTDB taxonomy): Bacteria > Bacteroidota > Ignavibacteria > Ignavibacteriales > Melioribacteraceae > JAEXOD01. The sequence goes on along the minus strand of JAZDHY010000065.1, from coordinate 1,550 downwards.
ATATAAAAGCAGGTACCCTTTTACCGGCAAAAGCAAAAATATTCCATGTTGAACCATTATTTGTTGAACGGAATATTCCGAATTCGGTTGCAGCATAAATATAACCGCTAACCATGTTTACTTGAATTGACCAAACATAACCAATAAACATACCCGGGTTTAAGATTGTCCATGTCAATCCACCATCAATTGAACGGGAAATCTTGCCACCGCTTGAACCTTTTAATAAGTTTCCATTTTTGTCGTGTGTAATAACCCAAGTAATTTCATTTGAGTTAAATGTACCTACCAATTCCCAATCAGGGTTTGATGTTCCGCTGCCAACAGATAAATCAGGGTTAACAGATATACCAACAAAATCATAGTCGTCCTCAGAAGTAATACCGTTCCCCGGTTCGGAATCCGGATCAAGTTGATTTGCTTTTGTAATCTCAGCAATATTTTGTAATTCTGTTTGTCCCGGAATGTTACCAATAAATTTGGATATATTAAATTGAGCTTTGCCTTTAACCGATTTAGCAATAAACTGACCATTTATTTGGCCATCAATAAAGTTAACATCTGCTTTAGGAGCTAACAAGCTACCTTTAACATCTATTTGATTAATTGTTAAATATGTAGATTCGTAAAAATTATATAATGTAGCGTTTGTAGTCGCACCGTAAAGGTCCAAACCGCCATTAAATAATACACTATCCCCTCTAACATTTACTATAACAGTTGAACCGCTTGGAACGTTTATTTCTATTCCTGATGAATTGGTAATATCTGTACCATCAACATCAAATATATTAATAATAGGATGAGATCCTCTTAGCGTTAAGGTACTCCACGCTAATGTATCTGTTCCATTTGTAGGATAACTAGCTAAAGAGGCAGATAAATTTAATAAATAAGAATTAGCAGCATCAAAATTTATTACACTATCTTTTCTAACTTCTCCGCCTACTACACTTACATAACTAACAGGCAGGTTAGATGAATTTCCGTAAACTACATTTCCGTTAGAAATTGCACCGGTTAAAAATGTTAAATTACGACCGGCTATTAAAATATCTTCTGCTCCATTACTATTTGGCAGTAGATCGCCTACACTATAATTAGTCAAAAAGATATCTCGTCCTGCTGCCATTTTACCCTGTGTATCCGATGATGGCTGATTAATATCTTCAATAACAAATACGTTAAAATCGCTTGCTACACCTAAGTCTATTTGTGATGTAAATACATTAACAACATTTACTTTAACTGTAACTACTAAAGTTGCAGAAGCTCCGTTTGATAACGAACCTACTGTCCAAATTCCTGTTGTTTCATTATATGTTCCTTGTGAAGGATTTACAGATTGAATTTCAAAAGCTGTATTTATTAAATCTGTAACTTCAACACCTGTTGCGGCTGTTGGGCCATCATTTGTTACAGTTACAGTAAAATTAATAACATCACCGTTAGTCGGATTATTATTATCGCAAACTTTTGTTAATTTTAAGTCTGTTCTTTCCAACCATTTAATATTAGCTGTAAAATTTCTGTTTGCTAATGCAGGTGTT